>JBKJQL010000130.1:0-19019 GCA_046594035.1 Gaiellaceae bacterium | reverse complement strand
GGTGTCTGACACCAGGCCGACGCGGGTCGAGATCACAAGCCCCGTAGCCGGTGTCAGACACCAGTCCAGCGCGCGTGGAGGTCGCGGAGCTTCTGGATCTCGTTCGCGTTCGGGCCCGACTTGTTCTCGCCCGGGACCTCGAGGTAGGCGCTCAGGTGCTGGAACGCGGGGTGGGCGAGGAAGGCGCCGAGGTTCTCGCCCATCCGGCCTTCGAGGATGTTCGCGTGGCGGTCGCTACCTGCGCCGAGCGGCACGGCGCTGTCGTTGACGTGCAGCGCGCGCAACCGGTCGAGGCCGATCCGGCCGTCCAACTCGGAGACGAGCTCGTCGTCCGCACCGCGGTCAGTCACGTCATAGCCCGACGCGTAGAGGTGGCACGAGTCGAGACAGACACCGAGGCGTGGGTGATGGTCGAGCCGCTCCATCAGTACCGCGAGCTCTTCCAGCGATCGTCCGATCGTCGCGCCGGACCCGGCCGAGTTCTCCATCAGCAGCCACGTCTCCCCAGTGCAGCGTTCGAGGATCTGTGACAGCGCCGCACACGTTCGCTCCAGGCCGGCCTCGAACCCCGCCCCGAGGTGCGAGCCGACGTGGAAGATCACACCGTCTGCCCCAATCGCGCTCGCTGCGTCGACGGTGCTTCGCATCGTCCGGATCGACTTCTCGTAGATCACGTCGTCCGGGGCAGCGAGGTTGCAGAGATAGAGCGCGTGGCAGACCACACCGCCGATCCCCGCCTCGCGGCGTTTCTCGTGGAACCTCTCGATCGCCTCCGGCTTGTGGTCGGTCGGCCGCCACATGCGTGGGCTCTGCGTGAAGACCTGCACGCAGTCACCTCCGACGGCGACGATCCGGTCGATCGCGCTGTCGATGCCGCCGCTCGAGGACATGTGCGCGCCGAATTCCACTTGCCGCCTACGATAGAGACGTCATGAGCGTCCGCGTCCGCATGGCTCCGAGCCCCACCGGTTTCCTCCACATCGGTGGCGTTCGCACGTTCCTGTTCAACTGGCTCTTCGCGCGTCAGCAAGACGGCGAGCTCCTCCTGCGCATCGAGAACACGGATACGAGCCGCGAGGTCGAGGAGGCCGTCGACCAGATCAAGCACTCGCTGATCTGGCTCGGAATCGACTGGGACGGCGACGTGAAGTTTCAGCTCGACACGGCTGACACCGCCCGTGAGCTCGCGCAGAGGCTGCTGTCGGAGGGAAAGGCCTACGAGGACGACGGCGCCATCCGCTTTCGCCAGCCCACGGAAGGGACGGTGTCGTGGAACGACGTCGTGCGCGGCGAGATCGAGTTCAAGAACGAGCTGCTGCCCGACCTCGTGATCGTCCGCTCCGACGGACGGCCGACCTACAACTTCATCTCGCCGGTCGACGACATCACCGACGGGATCACGCACGTCATCCGCGGCGAGGACCACGTCTCGAACACACCGACGCAGATCAACATCCTGCGCGCGCTCGGCGCCGACCTGCCGACCTACGCGCACGTGCCGAACATCAACGGCGCGGACGGACGAAAGCTGTCGAAGCGACGCAACGCCGTCGCGCTCGACGACTTCCGCAACGAGGGTTATCTCCCCGCTGCGCTCTTCAACTTCCTCGCGCTGCTCGGCTGGAGCTACGACGACAAGACGACGATCATGTCGCGCCACGAACTGCTCGAGCGCTTCTCGCTCGATCGCGTCGTCTCGAGCCCCGCGACCTTCGACTACCAGAAGCTCGACTGGATGAACGGCATGTACCTGCGCGACCTGCAGCCGGACGAGTACGCGCTCGATCTGATCCGGTGGCTGCGCGAGCAGGGCAACGACTGGCCCGATCAGCGCGTGCGCGCGACCGTTCCGCTCGTCCAGGAGAAGATCGAGAAGTTCTCCGCGTACCCGGATTTCGTGCGGTTCCTCTTCGAGCCGATCGAGCCGCCGTCCGGGCTCGACGGGGAAATCCTGAGGGCTGCGCGCGAGCGTCTCAGCGGGCTCGAGCAGTGGGAGGCGTCGGCGATCGACGAAGCGCTGCGTTCACTTGCCGACGAGCTCGGGCAGAAGCCTCGTCAGGCGTTCGCGCCGATCCGGATGGCCGTGACAGGCGCGAAGGTCTCGCCGGGACTCTTCGAGAGCCTCGAACTGCTCGGTCGGGACGAGTCGCTGAAGCGACTCAGCGTTTCTTGAGATTCAGTGCGGCCGCGGCCGTGACGTGACCGGCGGCCTGAGCGGCTTCGGCGGCGCGAGCGGGTCGAGCGCCCGCTGGAAGGCGCGCCAGGCTTGGAGGCGGAACTGAAGGCTGGGGCGCGGCAGGGGAAGCTCGGCCTGGGTTCCTCGCTGTGATTCCGCGACGCCTGCCGGGGGGTTGGCGGGGCGACGATTTAACATTTTCAATTATAAAACGCCGCTCGCGCTCGTCGAGGTACGGGGGGGCTAGATGTTGATGTCAACCCATTACGGTCGGTAGGCGAGAACCGACGCGCAAACCGCGACCAGGCCGACACTCCACAGAGGCCAGACACCGAGCGTGGCGCCTGCCACGAATGCCAGAGCGCCGCCGAGCGCGAGCAGGAACGCGGCGAGCGGCTGCGCGATTCCCTCGGGCGGCGGATCCTCGACGGCGGCCGCGCGCGCCGGCGGCGCGAGGCGCATCCGCGCCAGGCGCACGCGGAGCAGCGCGCCGCGCCATTCGTCGTCCATAGCGCCCCCGGCCGCGAGGTCGCCGGTGGCGTCCCGCGCGCAGCCGAGCGCGTCCGCCAACTCGGCGTGGGCGGTCGCTGCACCCACAGGTGGCTGGAGCCCGTAGGCGTGCTCGCTCGCCACGTGGAGCGCGTACTGGAGCCTTCGCAGCGACTGAACGTCCGCGGGCTCGGCAGTGTCGGTCAGGGTCGGCGACAGCCACGACCACAGCGCACCCACCTGGACGGCGTACGGCTCCTGCGTGCCGGTGGTCGGCGTCACGGAGTCGATCCTAGCCCTAGACGATCAACCATCTACACTCCGCGCGGATGGAGGAGCCCTTGGTGAGGGCGCTGGTCGTCGATGACGACGCAGCGCTGCGCATGCTCTGCCGCGTGAACCTGGAGCTCGACGGGTTTAAGGTGCGGGAGGCCGCCACGGTCGCCGAGGCGGAAGCCCAGATCGCCGCGGAACGTCCCGACGTCGTGTTGCTCGACGTGCACCTCGGGGGCGAGCGAACGCACGACCTCCTGGCGCGGATCCGTGCCTCGGGAATCCCGGTTGCGCTTGTGACGGGCTCCGTCGACCTTCGGGAGTACGAGGACCGCGCCGACGCTGTGCTGGGAAAGCCGTTCGTGCCTCAGGAGCTCGTCGACACGGCGCGACGGCTCGCTAGGGTTGCGCCATGAGCGCGACCTCAGTCCTCAGCCCGACCGAGTTTCAGTCCCGCCTCGAGCGCTACCTCTTCGAGCGCTCCGAGGAGTGGCGCGCCGTGCGCGTGGGGGAGAAGGAAGTCTCGGAGCAGGCGGAGATCGTGCGCCGCTTCCACGACCTCTTTAGCCGCGAGCAGATGGATGCGATCCAGGAGGCCGAGGGCTCTGCCTCCGGCGACGACCGCGAGTTGCTCTACCGCCTGCGCAAAACCTGCGAGTCAGGCCTCATCTCAGCCCAACTTGCCGAGCGCGAGGACGAGCTCGAGAACCGGCTGCTCGCCGAGCGCGTCACGTTCCAGGGCGAGGAGATGCCGCTGCGCAACGCGCAGGCGAAGCTCGCTGTGCTCACGTCGTACGCCGACCGCGAGGAGCTCGGAGAGATCCAGGCAGCGGCGAGCTCGAAATTCAACGACGACCGGCTCGAGCTGCTCCGCGCGACCGAGGAGCTCGCCGCTGACTACTCCGGCATCCCTGGAGCGATCGAGCGCAACGAAGAAGAGAAGGACATTTCGCTCCGCGAGCTCTCTCGCGCGCTCAAGGCAGCAAGTGATGACTCGACACAAAGTTACGGCGTGTTGCGCGAGCGTTGGTTCACGAAGCTGCTCGGCGACGAGCGCGAGGATGTGCCGTCGAGCTACCACACCGCGTACATGCGGCGGCTCTCGCCGCTCGAGTCGACGTACACCAAGGAACGCGCGACGGAGATCTGCCTGCAGACGCTCGTGGCGCTCGGCTTCGACCTGAACGCGCAGCCGAACATCAAGCTCGACCTCGACGACCGGCCGCAGAAGTCGCCGCGCGCCTGTGTGATCGCGAGCGACCCGCCGAAGGTCGTGCACTTGATCACGCGCGCACAGGGTGGTCTTCACGACTATCAGGCGTTCCTCCACGAGGCGGGCCACGCGCTCCACTACGCGGGCTGTGACCCGCAGCTCCCGTATGTCTTCCGCCGCATCTCGCGCGACCACGCGCTGACCGAGATCTACTCCTACATCGTCGAGGCCATCTCACGGGAGCCGGAGTGGCACGAGCAGTACTTCGGCCTTTCGTCCGAGCAGGCGCAGGAAAACGCAGAAGCGACGATCTTTCTC
Organism: Gaiellaceae bacterium; assembly: GCA_046594035.1. GTDB lineage: Bacteria > Actinomycetota > Thermoleophilia > Gaiellales > Gaiellaceae > PALSA-600. The sequence goes on along the minus strand of JBKJQL010000130.1, from coordinate 14,550 downwards.
GAGGCGCTGCTCTACCGCCGCTATGAGGCGAAGCTCCGGTTCGAGCTCGACTTCTGGTCGCGCTTCAACGAGGACGGGGGAGACGCGGACGTCTACGAGCGCTATCTCACCGAGGCGACGGGCATCCGTTACAAGCAGGACAACTATCTATCGGACATGGATGCCGGCTTCTACTCCGCCGACTACCTGCGCGCCTGGATCCGCTCGGCGCAACTTCGCGACCACCTCGTGCGCGAGGTCGGCGGCGACTGGTGGCGCAACCCGAAGACGGGTGTTTTGCTGACGGATCTCTTCCGTGAGGGGACCAAGCCGACGAGCGAGGAAATCGCCACGCGACTCGGCTTCGACGCGCTCGACACGAAGCCGCTGCTGCACGAGATCGGCGCCTAGTCTAGAGGCCTGAGGTGGATTCGGGTGCGTGCGGGGAACCACCATCCGTGCGTGCCTGTAATTCACATCACGCCTCTACCTGGTTGATGCCCCCCGGAAGGGGGTGCAGTCCTGCACCTTGCAGGACGATGCGAGGAGCGATGGAACATACGGCCCATCGTCTGACCCTGCTCGCGGTAGCTGCCGGGTTCTACGCTCTCGTCACCGTGGCGTTCGTAGAGTTCGAAAGCCCGGGGCTCGGAATCGGGCACTTCTATTACGTCCCGATCGCCCTCGTTGCCTTCGCGAGCGGCCCCGTGCGAGGCGGGCTCGCCGGCGTCTTTGCGGCAGTCCTCTACAACGTCGGGATCGTCATCAACCCTGCTATCCCGTCGACACTCGAGCGCGAGCAGACAGTGATTCGGCTGATCACATTCGTGGCACTCGGGGCGCTGATCGGCGTATTCGTCCGCCGGAACCGCTCGTTGGTCCACGCGCTCTCTCAACTCGCCGATCGCGATTCGATCACCGGCTTGCCGAACACCCGCGTGTTCCAGGCCGCGATCGAGGCGCGCCTCGCGGCTTCCGGCGGGTTCGGCTTGCTCGTCGGCGACATCGACGAGCTCCGCACTGTCAACAAGAGTGGCCGTGAGCGGGGCGACGACGCGCTACGGCGACTGGCCGACCGCCTGATTGCGGCCAGGCGAGACGGCGACGAGGTAGCCCGTGTGGGCGGCGACGAGTTCGCGGTGCTCGCCGATCTCGACAGCGTTGACGCCCGGTCGCTGGCGATCAGCATGGAGAAGCATCTACGGCTCGCCGGAGAGGCTGTGACCTTCGGTTGGGCCACGTATCCGCAGGACGGCACGAACGCGCTGGCGCTCTACCGCGCGGCGGACGAGCGACTCTATGCCCGCAAGGTCGCACGCGGTCTTCGGCGCGACGATGGCGTCGCCGTGCTCGGCTGAAGCACCCGGCTCTGGTACCACTCCGCGCGTGGATGAGCCAGGTCAGCGTCCGCCGCCGCCCAAGCGCCCGCGCCAGGTGCTGCGCACGTCGATCGAGGCCGCCGCCTTCGGCGTGCTCGTGATCGTTATCCTCGCGCTGCTCGGTGTCGTCCTCTACAAGGGCGGCAAGCGACAGGCGCCGCCGACGGACGCACTGATCGTGTCCCAGACCCAGGACTTTGCGTCACTGGACCCGGCGCTCGCTCAGACGCAGCAGGCCTGGGAGCTCGAGTACGCGACCTGCGCGAAGCTTCTGAACTATCCGGCTACGGGGGGATACCGCGGGACGCGGCTCGTCCCGGAGGTGGCGACGTCACTGCCGCACATCTCGGCTGATCGGCGCACCTACTCCTTCGAGATCCGTCGCGGTTGGCGCTTCAGTAACGGCGAGCCTGTCACTCCTCGCTCCTTCACCCGTGCGTTCGAGCGCGCACGTTCCGCGCAACTCGTGTCGCCGGCAGGGCCGTACCTCCGCGAGGTGTCCGGGTGGAAGGTGCGCGGCGAAACGCTGACGATCCGGTTGCGCGCGCCCGCACCCGACTTCGCGCAGCGCCTCGCCCTGCCGTACTTCTGCGCGGTACCGGCCTGGGCGCCCGACAAGCAGAGCGACACCCTGCCGTCGGCCGGCCCGTTCGCGATCGACCGCTACCGGCCGGGCAGGTCGCTCGTGCTGCGACGGAACCCCTACTACCGCGGCCCTCGCCGGCCGGCGCTGGAGCGCATCGTCTACCGCTTCGGCTCGTTCGCGTCGCAGATCCGGTTGCAGCTCGAAAACGGCGAGGCGGATTACGGTGTCATCACCCCGTCGGCGTTCGCCGCGCTCGCGCAGCGCTTCAAGGGCGACAGGCGGCATCTGTTCGTGGTGCAGCAGCCGGTCGTCGCGTACCTCGCGCTGAACACCGAGCGGCCGCTCTTCAAGGGCAATCCGTGGCTACGCCGCGCAGTCAACTACGCTCTCGACCGTCCGGCGCTCGTGCGCCTGTTCGGCCCGCAGGGCGCGAGCCCGAGTGACGAGTACCTGCCGCCGGGCTTCCCCGGGTACCAGGCCCGTCACGTCTATCCGGTCGACGCGCCGGACCTCGCGAAGGCGCGCGCGCTCGCACGGGGCCACCTTCGCGGCGGCCGCGCGGTGTTTCTAGCCTGCGGCACGCAGGACTGTGCCGAGCGCGCGATCGTCGTCGCGGACGCGCTGAAGAAGATCGGCCTGCACGTCCGCATCGACACGTCGCCGGGCCAGTTCACGCTCGCGGGCGTGCGAGGCACCGCGTTCGACATCGCGGATGTGATTACGCGGCCCGACTACGGCGACCCGTATGGGCTGGTCGACAAACTGCTCGACGGACGCGTGATCCGCGCCGTCGGCAACAGCAACATCTCCTACTACGCGAGCCCACAGGTGAACCGCGCGATCGATGCCGCGCAACAGCTGAGCGGCGTCGCGCGCGAGCGCGCCTACGGACGTCTCGGTATCCAGGTCGCGCGTACCGATGCACCGCTCGCGGCCTACGCGGTGCTGAACGCGCGCGTGTTCGTCTCGACCAGGGTGGGGTGCATCACCTACCAGCCGGTCTACGGCTTCGATCTCGCCGGTGCGTGCATCGCGCGGGCCCCCGAACGCTAGAGGCTCGCAGGGCTTCGCTACACTGCGCCGCGTCGTAGGGCCCATTCGTCTAGTGGCCTAGGACACCGCCCTCTCACGGCGGCGGCACGGGTTCGAATCCCGTATGGGCCTTCCTTACACGCTCGGCTACACGGATCTCTCTCTCGGATCCGTGGGCTTGGCGTCGTCGTTCCTCAGTCGCCGTTCAACGGACTGCGCGGGTCTTGCCCTCCGGTTGCGGCACATCCCCCAAAAGCGGGACGCCCCCGGGCGGGAAGCCGCGTAGCGTCCTCGGCGGCGTCCAGCGGTGGGTGGCTACTCCCAAGTTCCTCCTCCCCGGTGCCTCGAGCCGTCGGCGCTTCGCGCGGGCGGCTCTTTTTATCGCCGGTCTCGGAGCGCCTCTTCGGCCTCGGCGAGCTCAATGGCCACGCGTTCGGCGTCGGCGCGCTTTTGCGTCGCCTCCTCGCGCAAGACTTGCAGTGCGTGGTCCGCCTCGTGAACCTCATGGTCGGCTTCCTGTGCTTCGGCGGTGAGGCGCCGTGCCTCGGCGCGCAGAGCGGAGACACGCTCGCGGGCGGCACGCCCGACCTCGTCGCCGCGGCGCGCCGCCGGCTTGACCGCCTCGAGCGGGCCGAAGCCGATCGCATTCAGCTCCTCGGTCAGTCGGCCGCGTTCGAGCAAGAGGCGGGCCGTCGGTGCGATGGCCGCTGCGCGCAGTGTCTGCGAAAGCTTGTCGAGGAGCGCGGAGGTCGCGCGGTCGCCGAAGTGCCTCCGGGCTGCGGTGAGAAGGGCGCGGATCGCCTCGCGCTCGGCGGCGGACGCGTCGGCCACTTCTTCGGACCTCGCGTTCCCGGAGAGCGCCCGCTGCTGCGTTTCGCGTAGGAGCTCGCCGGCCTCGAGCAGCGCGGCCGTCAGCTTCGGCTCGTCCCGTGCAAGGCGGTTCGCCGCCCAGGCGACCACCGTTGGCTTCTTCAGCGCCCGGACCTCCGCAGCATCCTCGGATTGATGTGCTTTCCGCAGCCGTCCCGCGAGGTCGTTGCGCGCCTTCGTGAACTCCTCGAGCGCAAGGTCGTAGAGCGCGTCGAGCTCCGCGTCGAGATCCGGGACGGATGCGAGGGGCGGCGCCATCAGCCGCGCGCAGACGCGTCAGCGTGCTCGGAGAGCCTTCGAGCGAGCTGAACGCGCTCGTCGGCGCCGCTCACCCCGAGGTTCACCTCGACGAGCACGGCGGCGGCGCGCGTGGCGCCGGCAGCGAGGACGGCCGCCGCCTTCGCGTCAGCCTGGTGCTCGGTCGCGCCGCTCCCGGCGAGCGCCGAGGCGAGCGCGGCGACGTCCGCGCAGGCCTCCCCGATCCGCAGCGGAGCATCGGCGGCCTGCTCGAGCGCGCGGCCGAGCTTGAAGTCGTCGTCCCGCCGGTCGAGCTCCGACAGCGCCGAGGCGAAGAGTCGCGCGTCCTCCTCGGCGAGCGAGGTCAGCCGGCGGCACAGGGCGGCCGCTTGAGCGACCGAGCCGCCGTCACCGGAGAAGCCGGCGACCTTCGCGCAGACGGCCGCCGCCATCGCGCCGGCGAGCGCCGCCGCCGACCCGGCGCCGGGGGCAGGTTGATCGGACGCGAGGGCGTCGAGCAGTGCGTCGATGCGAGGGACGTCCACAGGCCCGGGATCGTCCCACATCCCGAGCCTGCCACGGACGTCAGAGCTAAGAGCCTGATGCGAAACGCACGCATCAGGCCCATACGCGTCAGATCGACCGGAATCGTTCGCGCAGCTCTTCGAGAAGCGGCGGTGAAGGCTCGATGCCCGCCTCCGCCAGTGCCGATTCGAGATCCGCGACCACGCGAGCCCGGTAAGCGGCATCTGCAACAGCCCGGTCGACGATGTCGTCGATTCCCCTCCTGGCCGCCGGCAGTTCCTGCGCAGCCCGAACCCAACCGTCAGGGGCGGGGGGAAGGGCTGCGATCAGCTTGCCGAGTGTGTCGTGGTCGAATGTGCTCATCGAATCATCACCTGGCTTCTGGACGGGCAGGAGGAGGGGTTTCTTCCAACAGGGCCTTCAATTTGTCGAGGCAGCGCGAGATCCGGCTCGCGATCGTGCCGGCGGGGAGGTCGAGGGCCTCGCCGATCGTGCGGTAGCTCTCGTCCTGGGCGAAGAAGCGGTCGAGGATCTCGCGGCAGTTGTCGCCCAGCCCAGCCATCGCGTCGTGGATCGCGAGCGACTCGTCGAGCTGCGAGAGCGTCTCGTCGAGGTCGCCCGGCTCGACCTCCTCGACCGGCGTCTCCCGGCCCCCCGAGCGGAGGCGGTCGATGCAGGTGCGCCGGGTCAGCTGCGCGAGCCACGGCCGGAACGCATCGTCGTCCCGCAGCCGGTCGAGGTGTGTGTAGACGCGCGTGAAGACGTCCTGGAACACGTCCTCGGCGTCGTGGTCGCTGAGCCGGAACCCCTGCGAGCAGATCGCGTAGACGTACCGGGAGAACCGCTCCACGAGCTCGTTCCACGCCGCCGGATCACCGGCGCGGCAACGTCCGACGAGCTCTGAATCCGATCCGGTCAAGGCTGTCATCCCCCCGAGCATAAGAAACGGGGAGGGCTTGCGCCCTCCCCGTCGTCCGTTCTCCGTCGTTCGTGGGGTCCCGGCTATGCGGCCTTCACGAGCGAGTTGGGCGGCACGATGACCTTGAGGGTCGTCGCCTTGCCACCCTTGATGCGATAGATCGTGACCGGGTTCGCGGTCACGTCGCCGTTCCTGTTGAACGACACGGTGCCGAGGATGCTGTTCTTGAGCTTGATCTTGAACAGCTGCTTGGCGACATCCGACCGAGTCCCGTTGGACTGGGCGATCGCCGCAACCATGACCTCTGCAGCCTGAGCCGCGTAGACCGAATACGGATCCGGTGCACGCTTATCAGCCTTGGTGAAGGTCCGGATGAACGTCTTGCCTGCACCCTTGAGTGCAGTGTTCGGCAGACCTGCAACCGACACGTAGACACCCTCAGCAGCCGAGCCGGCCTGCTGTGCGACGGCGGAGATCGGGGTGAACCCGTCCGGGGTGAGGACCTTCACGCCCGGAGCTCCGGCGACGATGTCCTTGATCACCTTGCCGCCGTTCTCGCAGATCAGGCCGCCTACGAAGACGCCCTGGGCGCCAGAGGCCTTGATCTTGACTGCGAGTGCCTCGTACGAGGATGCCTTGCCGTCCCACGCAGTGAACCCTGCGATGGTCAGGCCGAGCTTCTTCGCCGCGTTCTTGAAGTTCGTCGCGACGCCGAGCCCGTAGGCCTCCTTGTCGTTCAGGATGAACACCTTCTTGATTCCGAGCGACTTCGCCAGGATCGCATCAGCAGCGCCCTGGTAGTCGTCGGCCGCAACGACTCGCGCGTAGTTGCGCTTGCCGGTCGGGTAGTACTTGCCGGGCTCGCCGGCAGCCGTGCCGGCACCGCCGTGGGTCAGGCCGACGTACGTGTTCGCCGGGCTCACCATGGCGATCGGGCCGTTCGGCGCCCGGTTGAGGATCGGGATCATGATCTCTGCCGCACCCGAGTTGAAGGTGCCGATCACGCCGGCCACGCTGGAGTTCTGCGCGTAGGCGTTCGCGTTCGCGGAGACCTTGCCCGAGTCCCACTTGCCTGCCTGGGCGGTCGAGTCATCGCAGCTCTGGTAGGCGAGCGAGTACTTGCCTGCCTTCCAGCCGTGCTTTGCCAAGACGAACTTGATCGCACGTGTCATCTGGGCAGTCTGTGTTCGTCCCGATCCCTGCAGGGGCAGGTCGGAGGCGATCAGCAGATTCCCGCCAGCATTTTGGATCGCCGAGCACGACGATGCAGGCAGCGGCGTAGCGCCACTCCGTGCAACCGCCCCACTCACCATCGCAACCATCGCGATGAGTGCGACCGCCGCGGACACTCCTGCGCCCGCGTAAATGCGCTTCTTCACTCGTCCTCCTGTTCCGGGGGGTCAGGGGAATGCCGTGAGAGCATAGAGCGGCCAATCCGCCCACGCCAACTCCCGGGTAGCCCGGGCGCGGGATAAAGGTTGGCATAAGGTGGTGCCGAAAGGCACTACGTGACGAGCTCTCCCCTCACTAGCCGCGCCGTTCCGGCGGTCGCGAACCGCGTTCGGTCTGCTCCCGCCACCTGGGCCTTCATCGGAACCGGGGCGCTGGCCATCGCCATCTATTTCCTGCTGCCGGCTCACGGGGACGTCCAGTCGATCTTCTACGTCGTGGTCGGGTTCTCGGCAGTGCTGGCGATCTACGTCGGCGCCGTGCGCAACCTGCCGCGCGGTGAACGCCTCGCCTGGCAGCTCTTCTCTTTCGGGCTCCTCTGCCAGATTGCGGGCGACGCGATCTTCGCGGTCTACGAGGTATCGCTGAATCGTGAGCCGCCGTCGCCGTCGATCGCGGACGCGTTCTACCTCGCCGGATACCCGCTGCTCGCGTTCGGCGTACTGCTCGTGCTGCGGAAGCTCGGCGGGCAGACGAGCCGCGCCGCGATCCTCGACACGCTCGTCATCTTCAGCGGGGTCGCGCTCGTCCAATGGGTGTTCTTCATCGACCCGTACAACCACATGCGGTTCGGCAGCCAGTTCGCACGTCTCGTCGCGATGGCGTATCCCGCGATGGACGTCCTGTTGCTCGTGGCGTTTGCGCAGCTGCTCGTCGGACCGGGCGGCCGCACGCGCGCATACCGCCTGCTGCTCGTGAGCATCGGCCTCTGGGTCGTGGCCGACGAGGCCTACGGATTGAACGTCTCCTCCTACCAGGGCGGCTCCTGGATCGATGCACTGTGGCTCGGCTCCTACGTCCTGTGGGCCGGTGCGGCGCTCGAGCCGTCGATGTCGCGCATCGCTGTTCCCGACCGGCGACGGCTGCCGCGTCTCACGAGCACGCGCCTCGCCCTGCTCGCAATCGCGTCGCTGACCGCGCCGCTCACGCTCTTGATCGAGCGCGTCGCGCACCATCGTGTGCACGCGTTCGTGATCTCGTGTGGCGGCGCGGTGCTCGCCGGGATCGTCCTCCTTCGCCTCTCCGGCCTCGTACATGCCGTGGAGCGGGCGGGGCTCGCCGAGCGCCTGGCACGGCGAGAAGCCGAGCAGGCACAACAGCTCCTCGCTTATCAGAACCAGCAGCTCCTCGAGATCGACCGGCTGAAGGACGAATTCGTCTCGAGCATCTCGCACGAGCTCCGCACGCCGTTGACGTCGATCGCCGGTTACGTCGAGCTCTTGCAGGAGGAGGAGGACGATCCCCAGAAGCTCGGGCACCTCGCCATCGTCGGGCGCAACTCGGAACGGTTGCTCGCGCTCGTCACCGACCTCCTCTTCGCGGCACGGCTGCAGTACGGCCGCCTGGAGCTCGAGCGGGCGCCGGTCGACCTCCGGAATCTCGTCGTCCAGTGCGTCGACTCCGCCAAGCCGCGTGCTCAGGCCGCATCGGTGACGCTCGACCTCGAGGTGGAGGATGTGCAGAAGGTCGACGGCGAGCCGGCGAAGCTTGCGCAGTTGTTCGACAACCTCGTCTCGAATGCGATCAAGTTCACGCCGCGCGACGGACGGGTCACCGTGCGGCTGGCCGCCCGCGGCGAGATGATCCGCATCGAAGTGTCAGACACCGGAATCGGCATCCCCGACGTGGAGCGCGATCGCCTGTTCGAGCGGTTCTTCCGCGCGCAGTCGGCGCTCGAGCGGCAGATCCAGGGCACCGGGCTCGGCCTCTACATCTCGAAGGCGATCGTCGACGCGCATGAGGGACGCATCGGCGTCGAAAGCGCGCCGGGCGCAGGCACGACCTTCGTCGTCGAGTTGCCGGTGGCGCGATGACCGAGCCCGAGCCACGGCTCATCCTGTGCGCCGACGACGACGAGGACATCCTGTCGCTCGTCGCGCTTCGCCTCGAACGGGCCGGCTTCGAAGTTGTGACGGCGGTCGACGGTGACCAGGCCGTCGAGCGGGCGCGTGCGCGGCGGCCTGCGCTCGCGGTGCTCGACGTGATGATGCCGAAGCGAACGGGTTACGAAGTCCTCGAAGAGTTGCGCGGCGACGAGGCGCTCCGCGAAATGAAGGTGATCCTGCTCTCGGCGCGCGTGCAGGAAGGCGACGTTCAGAGCGGCATGGATGCGGGCGCGGATGCGTACCTCGCCAAGCCCTTCAAGGCGCACGAGCTCGTCGCCAAGGTCAAGGAACTGTTAGAGCCCTGAAGGCTCTAGGCCGAGCTATCCCTTGCGATAGCGGTAGCCGAAGCCGCGAACCGTCTCGATCGGCGCCTCGTCCGGAGCGTCCGGAACGAGCTTGCGGCGCAGATAACCGACGTACAGCTTCACCTGATCGCCCGAAACGCCGTACGGGTCGCCCCAGACGAGCTCCAAGAGCTGGTCACGTGAGAGCACCTGATTCGGGTTCTGGACGAAGGCAGCGAGGAGCTTGAACTCGAGCGGGGTCAGTTGGACGTCGCGTCCCTGGACGACGACGCGGCGCTGCGCGTAGTCGATCTCGACGAAGTCGTCCTGATAGGCCTCGAGCACCTCCGTCTTGCCTCCCGTCCGCCGCAGGAGCGCCTGCACACGGGCGAGCAGCTCCTGTCTGCCGAACGGCTTCGCGACGTAGTCGTCGGCGCCGGCGGAGAGGCCGCGCACCTTTTCGAGCTCCTGGGTGCGTGCGGTGAGCATGATCACCGGCACGTCCGAGAGGTCACGGATGCGCTCGAGGGTCTGGTAGCCGTCGAGATCGGGCATCGTCACGTCGAGAATCACGAGCGCCGGAGCGCTCGAAAACAGTTGGCGGAGCGCCGAGCGGCCGTCCGGAGCCTCGTCGACCGTGTACCCGGCGCGCTCCAGCAGCTCCCGCACGAGCGTCCTGATGTCCTCGTCGTCGTCGACGACCAGCACGCGCGGGCGGGCATTCATACGTGCTTCATACCATCCCGCAAGCCCAATCCCTGCGGCCATCGCCGATTCTGTCTGTGTGGCACGCGTCCTCATCTGTGAACCGCACGACGACATCAGCGCTCTGCTGGAGCTCGTCATCCGCCGTCTCGGGCACGAGCCAGTTGCCTTCCTCGGCGGTGACGTCGCGCACATCGGCGTCGACGCGGCGGTGATCGAGCCGGGAGAGCTGTCGGCGCTCGAGGTTGCGAGGAGCCTTCGCAGTCGCAACGTGCCCGTGCTGTTCACGAGCATCTACCCGCCCGACGCGCACATGCTCGAACTGGAGCCGTCGGCATACCTCGTGAAGCCGTTTCCGCTCTACGCGCTCGAGCGTGCGCTCGAAGCTGCGCTGAGTTTGACCGCCGTGCAGACGCCGGCCGCCGCAGCCGTCTAGACCCACTGGCTAGCATCGGCGCGCTGTGCGTGTCGCCCTCCTCCTTACCGCGGCCCTGGCGCTCACTGCGTGCGGCGCAGAGGAGAAGAAACCGGTGGCGGCCGAGTCCGCGCTCCACACGCTGCCCGGCATCACTCCGCCGCAGCTGAGAGTCACGCATCCTGCAACCGGTGCCCATCCCGGGTTCGTCTTCATCGCCGAGAAGGGTGGGGACAAGAAGCCAAGCGGGCCCGTGATCGCGGACAACCGCGGGCGCATCCTCTGGTACCACCAGGTGCCGGCAGGTCTCGAAGCGACCGACTTCCGCACGCAGAGCTACCGCGGCAAGCCGGTGCTCACGTGGTGGCAGGGCACGATCAGCAAGGCAGGCGTCGGCATCGGCGAGTACGTGATCTACGACGAGGGGTACCAGGAGCTCAAGACCTTCAAGGCGGCGAACGGGCTCGACGGCGACCTCCACGAGTTCGCGCTGACGCCGCGGGGCTCGGCGTTCGTCTGCGTCTACCACGAGGTGCCGAAAGACCTGACGTCGGTCGGCGGCCCGAAGGACGGGTTCGTCTACGACAGCGTCGTCCAGGAGATCGACATCGAGTCGGGTGACGTGAAGTTCGAGTGGCACAGCCTCGAGCACGTCCCGCTTGCCGAGTCACTCCAGGCAAACAACGAGCCTGCGAAGAACGCGACGAAGAAGCGTCCGTTCGACTACTTCCACGTCAATTCGATCGATGACGCGCCCGGTGGCAACATCCTGATCTCCGCTCGCAACACGAGCGCGCTGTATCTGCTCGCGCGTGACGGCCACGTGATCTGGAGGCTCGGTGGGAAGAAGAGCGACTTCGGCCCGGCCTCGGAGGTCAAGTTTCGTTTCCAGCACGATGCGCACCTGCGCTCCGACGGAACGCTTTCCCTCTTCGACAACGGCGCGATCCCGAAGCTCGAGCCGTTCACGCGGCCGCTCGTGCTGAAGATCGACGAGACGGAGCGAGTCGCTTCGATCGTCAAGTCGTTCGTTCACCCGCTCAAGTTCTCGTCACCGTATGAAGGCAACCTGCAGTTGCTCGGCGACGGCGGCGCGTTCGTCGGCTGGGGTGGTGTGCCGAAGGTCACGGAGTTCTCGGGGACCGGCAAGGTGCGCTTCGAGCTGAAGCTGCCCTACGGCGACACCTATCGCGCCTACCGGCTGCCGTGGCAGGGCCGGCCCGGCGGGCGCCCCGCAGTCGAGGTCGCCGGCGACCGGGTCTATGCGAGCTGGAACGGAAAGACCGACGTTGCCTTCTGGGAGGTGCTCGCCGGCCCCGACGAGGATCACCTCACGCGGCAGGCGGGCCACGACTGGGCGGGGCTCGAGACCGCGATCCAGCTCGAGACGCCGCAGAACGCCGTTCGGGTGCGCGCGCTCGACAGCAAGGGCCGCGTGCTCGGGACGTCCGAAATCCTCACGCCCTGAGGAAGAATCCACGCCGCAGGCCCGTCCTGGTACCAGTCATTAAAGGTTTGCCGGCACCGATCGATAACCTTGCTAACTAATCACCAGGACGGGCGTCTGACGAATTTGATGGATGAATCAGGTCATCTCTGCGAGCGCGCTCGCTTCTGGGCCTCCTTGCGGCTGGACGGGGAACTGTCGGAGCTGGAGGAGGCACTCCTCGACGCTCATCTGGCGCGCTGCGCCGGCTGCCACGCGGTCGCGGCGGGCTTCGGCGCGTCGACGATCGTGTTGCGGTCTGCGCCGCTCGAGCGGGCGGCGCCGGTCGCCGTCCAACTTCCGCGCTCGCCCCGTCGCCTGTCGGCCATGATCGCCGTCGCCGCAGTGCTCGTTCTCGGCGTGATTGCCGGCGGCATCGTGCGCGGCCAGCTCTCGCCGGAGGCGGCGTCGGCGCCCCGCCCAGTCGCGGTGGTCGCGTCGTTCGAGACGCCCGATCAGCTGCGCGAGTTGCGTCGGACGACGCTGCTCAACCAGCGCCTGATCCCGCGCGAGATCGCTGTCGAGCCCGTCTAGCCCTCCTAGCTTCTAGGATCGTCAGATCGCGGTAACGCCGGAGACCGATCGCTGGGAGACGCTCTACGCCGCGCGCACGCGTGGCGACGGCGGCGAGGGAATCGCCGCCGTGCTCGGCCTGCTCGGTGTGCCGGACCTGATCTCCTTCGCGGGCGGCTTCCCCGACCCGTCGGCGTTCCCGCGCGAGCGTGTCTCGGCGCTGCTCGGCGAATTCGCCGCGACCGGGGAGGCGACCGCGTTCCAGTACGCGCCGTCACAGGGCCTTGCAGGCACCCGTGACGCTTTCGCGAACCGCATCGAGACGCTCCAGGGGCGCCGCCCGGCCGACGACGAGCTGATGGTCACGAGCGGCGGGATGGAAGCGCTGGACCTGATCGGCAAGTCGTTCCTCGACGCAGGGGACCTCGTGGTCGTGGAGGGGCCGACCTATCTCGGCGCGATCCAGTCGTTCCGCGGCCTCCAAGCGCAACTCGACGCCGTTCCGATGGACGACGACGGGCTCCAGGTCGACGAGCTCGAGCGGCGGCTGCGCAAAGGGCTTCGTCCGAAGCTCGTCTACACGATTCCCGACCATCAGAATCCCGCGGGCGTCACGATGTCGGGAGAGCGTCGCCCGCTGCTCGTCGAGCTCGCGCGCACGCACGGCTTCCTGATCGTCGAGGACGTCGCCTACCGCGAGCTCGGCTTCGCGGGGCAGGCGCTGCCGAGTCTGTGGGCGCTCGCTCCGGACGTCGTCATCCAGGCGGGCACCACGTCGAAGACGCTGTTCCCCGGTGTGCGGCTGGGCTGGGCAACCGCCCCGGCGGAGGTCGTGACCCGTCTCGTCTCGGCGAAGCAGACGACCGACCAGTGCGCCGGCGCGTTCGGCCAGCGGCTCTTCGAGGAGTTCCACCGGCGCGGTTGGATCGACGAGCAACTCGAGCGCTCGCGCACGCTGTACGAGCGCAAGTCTCAGCGGCTGCTCGCGGCGCTCCAGCGTTCCATGCCCGAGAGTGCCCACTGGACGACGCCGCGCGGCGGCTTCTTCTCGTGGCTCACCGTCCCCGGCGTGGACACGAACGAGCTCGCGCAGCGGGCGGTCGAGCGCAGCGTCGGGATCGTCCCGGGGTCGCTCTTCTTCCCGGACGGCCGGGGAGGCGACAGCGCGCGCCTGTCCTTCAGCCTCGTCGACGAGTCTCAGATCGGCGAGGGCGTCGAGCGCCTCGCGGCGCTCCTGCAGTAGTTCCTACCCCTGTTCCGGACCGATAATTCGCGGCCCGCCAGTACGCGTCAATTTGATCGACCGTGCGGTCGTCGATCACCTCGGTCGGGCTAAGCAACAGGTTGGGAAACCAGGGCCGCGGCGATCGTCGTTGCCCAGGTGCTGATCTCGGACCACTCCCGGAAGTCGCCCTCCGGCACACGGAGCGCGCCCGTGATGGCGCGGTCTTTGAACCCGAGATCGTTCTTCGCCAGCCGGCCACCGAAGATGCGGTGGTCGCGTGCGTGCGTCGTCTCGAGCAGCCACTTGTCGTCGAACTTGTCAGCGGTGCCGGCGTTGGGGGATGCGCCGATCGGGCCGCTGCTGAACAGCCAGGTGGGTCGTGTTGCGATGAGGTCGGCGTGCTCTTCGACGAAGTTCCGTGCGTCACGGAGCCAGTGCCCCATGTAGATCGCGCTACCGATCACGAACGCGTCGTACGGGTACAAGGTTTCGACGGCGTCGAGCGGCTTGAGGACGACGGGAATCCCGTCCGCCTCGAGCACGTCGGCGATCGCCTTTGCGATCTCGTGGGTCGCGCCGTGCTTGCTTGCGGATGTGACGAGAACCGTCATCGCGATACCTGCTCTACGGCGGCGACCGCGGCCGTCGTGTTCTGCACGTCGTGCTCATGGACGACGAGGACAGGGCACGAAGCCTGGTGCAGGACATCGGTGGAGACGCTGCCGTGCACGAGGCGGTTGAGGCCGCCCCAGCCATGCGATCCGATCACGATGAACCGCGCGCTGTGCTCGCGCGCCGTTCGGCAGATCTGTGCGGCGACGGGACCGTCGCCTGCGGCGGTCTCACACGGGACCCCGGCAGCGGCTGCGAGCTCTTCGACCCGCGCCAGGATGTCGGCTACGTGCTGCTTCTCGGCGCGATGAAGGTCGGCGACGATCTCGGCGTAGCCGTAGAACCCTGCGTAGCCGGGTACGGTCACGTGAACGACGGCCACGGCCAGCACGGGTGTGTCGAGCGCCTGCGCAAGCCGCAACGCCTCGTCGGTCGCCGCTTCCGCGGC
>JBKJQL010000088.1:0-2625 GCA_046594035.1 Gaiellaceae bacterium | reverse complement strand
GACGTCGCGATCCTGCACCCCGATGACGACGGCGAGCGCGCCGCGTTGGCCGCGCTCGCCGGAGTGGAGACCGAGCTTGTGCCGCAGCGGGGACGCGGACTTCGCGACGCCCTGCGGCTCGGTTTCGCCGACCGGCTGCCGGGCGGGCCGACCGCAATCGTCTCGTCGGACATCCCCGGAGTGCCGCCCGGCTCGATCGGGCGCGCGTTCAGCGAGCTCGAGCGCGGCGCCGACGTCGTCCTCGGTCCTGCCGGCGACGGCGGCTACTGGCTGATCGCGATGCGTGAGCCGCACGACGCCCCGTTCGAGGAGATTCCCTGGTCGACCCCGGCCGTGCTCGCAGTCATCCGTCGCCGCTGCGCGGAGGCCGGTCTGCGCCTCGCCGAGGTCGACTCCTGGCGGGACGTCGACACTGCCGTCGACCTGGCATTCCTCGCGCGCGAGTGCGAGCGCCTGCCGGCTCCGCACACGCGCGCGCTGCTCGCACGCCTCGATCTCCCGGAGCCGCCGCGCGCCGAACTGCTGGAGAGCGAACTGCTCGCCGGCTCCCCGTGGCGTGCTGTCCTCTCCGACACACTCTCGCTCGGTGGGGAGAGAACCACGACCTACACCTATCTCGCCACGCCGCGCGCGGTTTTCGTCGTCGCTGTCACGAGTGGGGGGGAGCTCCTGCTCGTGCGCCAGTATCGCCACCCCGTCCGCGATTGGACGCTCGAGGTGCCGGCCGGATCGGTCGAGGATGGCGAGACTCCGCTCGAAGCAGCGCAGCGCGAGCTGGACGAGGAAGTCGGAGGGCGCTCCACGAGCTGGCGCCATCTCACCACCTTTTACTCGTCGAGTGCGCACCTCAGCCTTCGCTCGGATATTTTCCTCGCCACCGGCGTTGAGGTCGATGCGGCGCACCCTGAGGAGGACGAAGACGTCTCGCTGGTGCGCGTTCCGATCGCGGCAGCCGTGGGACGTGCGCGGGCCGGCGGCTTTTCCGAAGGCCAGACGGCACTCGCGATTCTGCTCGGGGCGCCGTATCTGGAGGAGCTGCATCCGGAGGATCTTGCGTGATCGGGGTGATCGGCGGCTCCGGCTTCTACCGCTTCCTGGATGACGTCGAAGAGGTCGAGCTCGTCACACCGTTCGGCCCGCCGTCGGCGCCGCTCGCACTCGGAACGCTCGGAGCGACGCGTGTCGCGTTCCTGCCGCGGCACGGCCGCAGCCACGAGCTGCCGCCGCACCGCATCCCGTATCGCGCCAACATCTGGGCGCTGCGCGAGGTCGGGGTGACTCGCATTCTCGGGCCGAACGCCTCGGGCTCGCTGCGTCCCGAGCTCCGGTTGGGCGACTTCGTGATCTGCGACCAGTTCGTCGACCGCACCAGCGGGCGCGACGACACCTTCTACGACGGCCCGACGACGACGCACGTCTCGGCGGCCGACCCCTACTGCGCCGATCTGCGGAGGATCCTCTACTCGACGGCACTCGAGCTCGGCATCGTCGCTCACGACCATGGGACGGTCGTCACGATCCAGGGGCCGAGGTTCTCGACGCGCGCCGAGTCACGTTGGTTTCGGTCGCTCGGCGGTGACGTCGTCAACATGACCGCCTACCCCGAGGGATACCTCGCGCGCGAGCTCGAGCTCTGTTACGCGAACATCTCGATGATCACCGACTACGACGCCGGAGTCGAAGAGGCCGAGGCGGTCACCCAGCAGGAAGTCGTCCGCGTCTTCGCCGCGAACAACGAGCACCTGCTGACGCTGTTGCGCGCAGTGATCCCGAAGATCGGCCCGCAACCCGACGACTCGTGCGCGACTGCACTTCGACACGCCCGCTTCTAGCGCACCGTTTTCGACCGTTTCACCGTCCGTTCAACAACCAAGGCCTACAAAAGGAGCTGAAAATGCCGGCGAAGGTTCTCATCAACCTCGCGACTGGACTAGAGGATGCCGAGCGGGTGATGGTCGCGTTCCTCGTCGCGAACGCGGCGATCGATCAGGGCAAGCAGGTGGTGATCTGGGCGACGAAAGACGCGGTTCGGCTCGGCCTGCCCGGCGAGGCGAAAGGCGAGGCATGCGAGGGCTGCCCACCGTTGGAGCGGCTCTCCCAGCAATTCGCTGACGGCGGCGGCGAGCTCTGGCTCTGCCCGATCTGTCTCAACTCGCGCGGTCTGTCCGACGACGAGAAGGGCGCAAACACCAAGGTCGTGGGAGCCACTCCCCTCTGGGAATGGGCCGGAGACGACGCGACCGTCTTCAGCTATTAACTCCCAGGCGTGATGCCGGCCCCGGGAGCAACCGGCACCGGGCAGGTCGACCGCTCGCGTGAGCGAGCGTTTACGAATACACCCTGAGGATTGACCGCCAACGGGCGCGCGAAGGTGTCCAGGCGTGGCTTCCGATCGCCTTGTGACTGCTGCCCTGTTGCACGACCCTGCCCGAAGCCGTCAGGCGCTCATCGCTGCCTTAACGGCGAATTCGCCGCTTGCGCCTGACGCTCCGAAGGTGAAGTGCGTACGACGGTGACCCGAAATCAGGAGCAGGAACACACCGCTCTGCTTGGGCGTGCTTCGTGTTCCTGCTCCTGATTTCGGGTCATCGTCGTACGCACTTCACCTTCGGAGCGTCAGGCGCA
>JBKJQL010000065.1:0-9284 GCA_046594035.1 Gaiellaceae bacterium | reverse complement strand
ATCTGGCAGGGGCTCATCAGCAAGAACGGCCCGCCGAATCCCGGCATCCCCGATCTAGGTGTCCATTCCGTCGCTCTCGTCGACTAACTCGAAGGAAGCCCACACATGACCTACCGCATCCGCAACATCGCCGTCGCCGTCGGGCTTGCTCTCGTCGCGGCGCTTCTGACGACGTTCTACGTCGCGAACTACAAGCGTCACGTCCAGCAGAGCGAAAGCACCGTCGAGGTGTATGTCGCGAAGCGGGACATCCCCCAGGGGACGCCTGGCGCCGAGCTGATCAAGTCCGGTTGGATCAAGACCGCGCAGGCCGTGCAGCGCTCGGTCGTGCCGGGCGCGATCTCCGGCCCCGACCAGGTCAGCAGCCTGATCACCCGGCAGGACATCTACGCGGGCGAGCAGGTCTCGCTCCGCCGCTTTGCCGGTCGCGCCGAGCAGGGCGTCAGGGCGCAGTTGCACGGAACCCTGCGTGCGATCTCGATTCCAGGCACACCGGACGCGCTCCTCACCGGCACGCTGCGTGATGGAGACCACGTCGACCTGATCGCCAACCTCAAGACGGGCGACTGCAGCCGCTGCTTCGCCGTCCGCAACGTCGCACGCGACGTGTTGGTTCTCCATGCGTCGGCCGCAGGCGGTCCGGTGGCGGCGACCAAGGCGTCCAACGAAGGCACGGCGGTCTTGCTCGCCGTCCACGACAGCCGCGAGGCCCAGAAGATCTGGTTCGCAGTCGAGAACTCGGCCGGCTGGTCGCTCGCGCTCCGCCCGGTCGCGAATGCCGTCGACAGTGCCGAGGACATCGAAGGCATCACCTCACTGCTCACGGACGGCGCGTCCACCGCAAACGCAGCGCACTACGTCGGGAGCGTCAGATGACTGAACAGATGGGAATCCAGTCCACACGTCTCTACTTCACGGGTGATTGTGACGGCTTCTCCGAGCTGAAGGAGTCACTCGCCGAGCATCCGGGGCTCGAGGTGATCGGATCCAGCGAGCACGTCGCGCAGGCCAGCGGCGTTCTCGCGGGCGGTCATCTCGAGTGCATCCTTCACGCCACTCGTTCGGAGCGGTTTCCCGCGGCCGAGGTCGCAGCGATCCGCGAGCAGACCCGCGCACCGATCGTGATCGTCGCCTCCGCATCGGCATCTGCCATCCTCGAGGAGGCGCTCGAAGCCGACGTCTCGGACGTCGTGCTCCTGCCGCAACTCGTGGAGAACGTCCTGTTCGTGATCAAGAAGGCCTCCCACGCCAAGCGTGCCGTGGCGACCGTGACACGTGCCCAGCTCGGACGCGTGATCACCGTCTTCTCGCCGAAGGGCGGGACCGGCAAGACCGTCACCGCGTCCAACCTCAGCGCTGCGCTCGCGAAGCAGGGCAAGAAGACCCTGCTGCTCGACCTGGATCTCCAGTTCGGGGACGCGGCGATCGTGATGGGCATCGAACCTGAGAAGACGGTCTACGACCTCGTCGTCGCACCCGGCGAGCTCGACTACGAGAAGCTCGCCGGCTACATCACGAAGCACACGTGCGGTCTCGACGTCCTCCCCGCACCGCTCCGCCCCGAGGACGCCGAGCTCGTCACCGAGCCGAAGATCACGCGCCTGCTCGAGGTTGCGCGCGAGGCGTACGACGTGATCGTGGTTGACACCTCCCCGTTCTTCCACGGGCCGATGCTCGCCACCCTCGACCGCACGGACGAGCTCCTCGTCATCTGCGGCCTGGACGTTCCGACGCTGAAGAACGTCCGGCTCGCGCTACAGACGCTCGAGCTGCTCGCGTTCCCGACCAGCCGCATCCGCTTCGTCCTCAACCGGGCGAACACGAAGGTCGGCCTCAGCAAGCGTGAGGTGGAAAGCGCACTGAAGGTGACGATCGACACCGAGATTCCGTCGGACCGCGCAGTCCCGGTTTCCGTGAACCAGGGCAATCCCGCGGTGCTCTCGAATCCCAACTCCGACTTCTCTCGCGCCATGACCGCCCTCGCGAGGACGCTGAGCAAGGAGTCCGCCAAGACGACGAAGGCGAAGCCCGCGCCGCGGCGGCGCCTGAGCATGGCGAGGAGCTGACGATGGGACTCCACGACAGGCTCTCCAAGCAGGGGGACGGGGCACCGGCACTCGCGGTCGTAGGCGGCAACGGCGCTGTCCACGTGCCGATGGTCTTCACCGACGACCCGTACGCCGACCTCAAGAGCCGCATCCACCACCAGTGCATTGCAAAGCTCGGTCCCGAGCTGTTCAACCAGGACGGCTCGGAGGACCTGACCGATCAGGTCTACCGCGCCGTCACGCAGGAGCTGGCCCTCGACCGCACGCCGCTCACTCGTGAAGAGCGCCGCGAGATCGTTCGGCAGCTGACCGACGACATTCTCGGCTACGGGCCGATCGAGCCGCTCCTCCGCGACGACTCGGTGACCGAGGTCATGGTCAACGGGTTCGACAAGGTCTACGTCGAGCGCAACGGGAAGCTCGAGCGCAGCGACGTGCGGTTCGTCGACGAGTCGCACGTGATGCGGATCATCGACAAGATCGTCTCCCAGATCGGCCGCCGCGTCGACGAATCGTCGCCGATGGTCGATGCCCGCCTTCCCGACGGAAGCCGTGTCAACGCGATCATCCCGCCGCTCGCCCTGAACGGCCCGACGTTGACGATCCGCAAGTTCTCCCGCGATCCGTACACGGTCAACGACCTGATCACCTTCGGGACCCTCAGTGCCCGCGCGGCGCAGTTCCTCGCCGCCGGCGTCAAGGGCAAGCTGAACGTGCTCATCTCGGGCGGTACCGGCACCGGTAAGACGACGACGCTCAATGCCATGAGCGCGTTCATTCCCGGCGACGAGCGCATCGTCACGATCGAGGACGCAGCCGAGCTCCAGCTCCAGCAGGAGCACGTGATCACGCTGGAGTCGCGCCCGTCGAACATCGAGGGGTCGGGCGAGATCAAGATCCGCGAGCTCGTGCGGAACGCCCTGCGCATGCGGCCCGACCGCATCATCGTCGGCGAGGTTCGCGGCGCGGAGACGCTCGACATGTTGCAGGCGATGAACACAGGCCACGAAGGCTCACTGACGACGATCCATGCGAACTCGCCTCGTGACGCGCTTTCCCGCCTCGAGACCCTCGTGATGACCGGCGGTGTCGAGTTGCCGCACCGTGCGATCCGCGAGCAGATCGCCAGCGCCTTCGACCTCCTGGTACAGATCCAGCGTCTCGTCGACGGCTCACGCCGCATCACCCACATCACCGAGGTGCTCGGCATGGAGGCGGATGTCGTGACGATGCAGGACATCTTCGTCGCGTCGCCGCCGACCGAGGACGATGGCAACAACGGCGCCCATCGCCTGCTCTCGCCACTCCGCGCAACCGGGTTGAAGCCCCACTTCATCGAGAAGCTCGCTGCGAACAACGTCGTCCTTCCGCCGACGTTCTTCTCCGGCGACGATCCCGACCAGCTGCGTGCGTCGTTCGCTGCAGTCGGCTTCGGCGGTGCGTACGAGTGATGAGACAGCTTCTCCGGCGAAGGGTCCGCCTCGTGCCGTTCGCGCTCGCCGCGCTCGTCATCGCACAGCCGGCGGTCGCCGGCAGCACGCGGATCCGGTCGATCGACACCAGTGGCTACCCCGCGGTTCGCGTGACGTTCGTCGCACCGCTCGGGGTTGCCAAGCCCCGGCTGACGGAGAACGGTCTCCCCGTGGCCGGATACTCCGCCGTCAATCTCGGCCGCCAGAAGGCGATCGTCCTCGCGCTCGACCGCTCCCAGTCGATGAAGGGACGGCCCCTCGCCAACGCGCTCGCCGCGGCGCGCGCGTTCGTGGGCGCTGCGGGCGGCAATGACCACGTCGGCATCGTCGCTTTCGGCCACACGGCATTCGGCCTCGGCCGGTACTCGGCCACTGCCGCCGAGGCGCGGAGCACCCTGAGCGGGCTGACCGTCGACAGCCGGAGCGGCACCGCGCTCTACGACTCGATCGTCCTCGCCGCAGCCCATCTTGGAAGCGACGACTCCCCCGGCCGCGCAATCGTCGTTGTGACCGACGGTGACGATGTGTCGAGCCACAGCACGCTGCAGCAGGCTGTCGACGCCGCACACGCCGCGCGCGCCAGTGTCTACACGATCGGAATCGGCGGCCCGACCTTCACCCCCGAGGCGCTCAGGTCGCTCGCGCGCGAGACCGGCGGCTCATATCGGCGCGTGGCGCGCACCCGCGAACTCGGCAGTGTCTATGCCGCGCTGGCGTCCGAGCTCGATCGCACGTGGCAACTGTCGTACGTGACGGCCGCGCGGCCCGGAATGACGCTGCATCTGGCGGCGACCGTGCGCGGCAGCGGGACCGCTGTCGGCACGACGAGCGTGCTCGACGGGCAGCCGGCCCTGATCGCGCCGACGAGACTCATTCCCTCCTTTGGTTACAGCAGTTTCGGCACGGTCGTGGTCGCTCTCGTCGTCGCGGCACTGGTCATGCTCTCGGCGTTCTTCTGGTTTGCCTCGCGCCGCGGTAACCAGCTCCGCGCGCGAATCGAGCCGCATCTCGGCACCGTCGACCGCAATGCGAAGGTGCGGCGGAAGCACGGCCGGGCCGCGGTGCGCGTGCAGGTCGCGGACGGGCTCGAACAGA
Organism: Gaiellaceae bacterium; assembly: GCA_046594035.1. Lineage (GTDB taxonomy): Bacteria > Actinomycetota > Thermoleophilia > Gaiellales > Gaiellaceae > PALSA-600. The sequence goes on along the minus strand of JBKJQL010000065.1, from coordinate 4,669 downwards.
TGCTCGGCAACCTGCGGCAATTCAAGCGGGTGCAGCTGACGCTCGAGCGCGCGGACCTTCCGCTGCGCGCCGGCGAGCTGCTGGCGCTGTGTGCGGCCTGCGGGTTGGTGTTTGGTTTCGTTTTCGCGGTGGCCGGCTCGCCGACGCTCGTGATTCTTGGGGCAATGCTCATCCTCGGATCGCTGCCGATCGCGTACGTTTCGTTCAAGGCAGTGCGGCGGATCAGCAGATTTGAGAACCAGCTTCCCGATCTGCTGATCACCATGGCCGCGTCGCTGAAGGCCGGGCACAGCTTCCGGCAGGGCATCCAGTCCGTCGTCGACGAAGGTGCCGAGCCGGCCGCGAAGGAATTCCGGCGCGTGATGACGGAGACACAACTGGGCAAGCCGATGGATGCCGCACTGGCCGACCTGGGCTCGCGCATCGGCTCGAAGAACCTCACCTTCGTGATCAGCGCCGTGACGATCCAGCGTCAGATCGGCGGATCGCTCGCCGGGCTCTTCGACATGGTCGCCGACACGGTTCGCCAGCGGCAGCAGTTCGCGCGCAAGGTCAAGGGCCTGACCGCGATGGGACGCATGTCCGCCTACGTCCTGGTTGCACTTCCGTTCTTCATCGCGGTTGTCGTCACGCTCTTGAATCCTGTGTACATGTCACCGCTCTATCACACCGCGACGGGGCAAAAGCTCGTCGGGGGCGGGCTCGCGATGATCTTGTTCGGGAGCGCAATACTCAAAAAGATCGTGTCGTTCAGGGGGTAGATGATGGTGCTCTTTCTTGCTCTCTTGTGTATCGGCGGTGCCGTTTTCATGGTCAGCGAAGCAGCGTCGTACCCTTCCCGCCTGAAGGCGCGCTCGGTTAAGCGGGCGTCCGAGTACGGGAAGATCCATATCCCACGCAACGAGCTCGAGCTTCTCCGCTTTCGGGAGCGCGTCGTCGCGCCCACCGCGAGTCGCCTTGCGTCGATCCCGCTGAAGCTGAACCCGCGGACGAACGTCGAGACGATCGGCAAGAAGATCGTGGCAGCGGGCCTCAGTCAGCGCATCTCGATTTCGACGTTCCTCGCAATCAAGGGCGGCATGACCGTCAGCGGTTGCGCGCTCGGTTTGCTCCTCGGAGCGACCGGCTCCTTCGCCTCCGCCGTGCTCTTCGTGCCGGTCTTCGGCGGGATCGGATTCCTCGCGCCTGACTTGGTACTGACGCTCAAGACCCGCTCGCGGCGCGAGAAGATCCGCAGCGACCTCCCGGACGCCCTCGACCTGCTGGCCGTCAGCGTCGAAGCCGGCCTCGGCTTCGACGGGGCCGTCACGAAGCTGACCGAGCACATGGAAGGGCCGCTCGTCGACGAGTTCGGGCTGATGCTCAATGAGGTGCGCGTCGGCGAGACACGATCGACCGCACTGAGGAAAATGGCCGAGCGCATCGACGCGATGGAACTGTCGAACTTCGTCCGCGCCGTCATCCAGGCCGATCAGCTCGGCATCTCGCTCGCCCGCATCCTTCGCGTCCAGGCCGCCGACACGCGCCTGCGCCGGCAGGCCGCCGCCGAAGAGAAGGCAATGAAGGCGCCGATCAAGATGCTGATTCCGACGGTGTTCTTCATCTTCCCCTCGATGTTCATCGTCATCCTCGGCCCCGCCATGCTCAACATCCTCTCGGTGTTCAATTGACGCCTCCCGAGACCGAGCACGGATTCGGTACCGGCCTGCGCTCCAAGCTGGAGCGTCAGCAGAACGGTGGCGAAGCAGCTGCCGTCGTCGAGCCGACCCCACCCGCAGCCTCGTCGCCCGTCGATGTGATCGTTCAGGCCACCGTGCCGGAGCTCGACAACGCCCGCGGTGAGCTCCAGGCTGCGCTCGAGCGGGAGCACGTCCTGCGCGACGAGGCGCACGCCGCCTGTCGTGCGGCGGCGGAACGCGAGACCGAGCTCGAGGCCTGGACCTCAGAGCTGCAGGACCGCGAATCGACGCTCGTCCGCAAGGCCGAAGACCTCGAGCGCGAACAGCACGAGCTGATCGAGCGCCACACCGAAATCGTCGCCGAGTACGCACGCGTGCAGGAGCTCTCGGGTCACGCAGAGTCGCGGGTCGAAGAGCTCGAGACTGCCGAGCGTGATCGCGCACAGGCTGCCGCCCAGATCGCGAAGCAAGTCGCCGAAGTCGCGGAGCGCGAGCGGGAGCTCAAGCGCGAGCGCTCGGCATTCGCGGCCCGCAACCAGGAGGCGGAGGCACGTGTGACCGCGCGCGAGCTGGCAGTGCGCGAGCGCGACGTCGCGGTCACGCAGAAGGAACGCGAGATGCGCGAGCTCGAAACGGAGGCCGCGGGTGTCCAGGCCCGCCTCGACGCACGCGAGCGTTCGCTGCAGGCAACCGAGGAGCGGCTCACGCAGACAGCCCAAGTCCTCGAGGAGCGCCGCGTTACCGTCGAAGCAGCGCTCGACGAGCGCGCGTACGCCGTGGCGGACGGCGAGGCGGCCTTGCAGGCTTGGGAGCAGCGGCTCCGAGCCGAGTCGGAGCGGCTGCTGGACGAGCGCAACGAGCACGGCGCGACTTCACAGGACGCCTTCGCGCTCATGGCCGAGCTCGAGTCACGCGAAACCGACCTCGCCAAGCGCGAGACCGAGGTGCACCAGGCTCAGGCACGCCTCCAGGCAGTCGCGGTCGACGCCAGCGGGGACGACCTGACGCTCCGCCGCCGGGGGAAGGAGATCGACGAGCGCGAAGCAACGGTCATCGCCCGGGAGGCCGAGCTGAACCGCCGGATCGCCGCCGCAGCGCGCGACGAGCGGGACAATGATCTGGTCGAACGGCTGCGAGAGGAGCTGAAGGGCCGCGAGGAGGACATCGCCTCGCGCGAGCAGTTCTTCGCCGAACGCCGCGACCGGATCGAGAGCCGTGAGGCGCTCCTCGCGCGCCGCGAGCGCGAACTCGGGGAGCGCGCGAGCGAGACCGAGAAGCTCGAGGACGAGCTACGTGTCCGCTACGCACGCACCGAGGGAGAGCAAGACCTCCGCGAAGACAAGCTCGAAGAGCAGCTCAAGGAGATCGAGGAGCGAGAGCAGCGGTTGGGGCAACGCGAGCGGGACATCGCCGGCTACGTCGCGTCGGTCCAGGAGCGGTTCACCGCCGCCTGACCCGGGCTACTATGGCCCCGCCTCGCGGATGTGGCGGAATTGGTAGACGCGCACGGTTCAGGTCCGTGTGCCCGTAAGGGCGTGGAGGTTCAAGTCCTCTCATCCGCACTCGTGAGACTGGTGATTCCGATCCTCGCGGCGGCTGCGGCCGCCGTTGTGCTTTCCGGAGACGGATTGGGTGCGCGCGGGGCGACACCCATGACCGAGGTGGTCGTGACGCTCAAGGCGCCGTCGCTCTCGACCTTCGGGCGGTCGCTCCAATCGGCCTCGCACGCCGTCTACGCGCGGCGGGTCACCGCAGCCCAGAACGAGCTCGCACGCCGAGTGGTCGCCTCGGTGCCAGGGGCTCAGATTCGGTGGCGCTACCGCCTCGTCGCGAACGGTTTCGCCGTGGTCGTCCCGCGTGGCAGCGAGGACGCACTCGCGCGCATCCCGGGAGTCGACGCCGTCTGGCCGAACGTGCGCTACCACGTCGCAGGCCGGGCGGCTGCTGGGCCGGAGCAGATCGGCGCAGACAAGCTGTGGGGCCCGACGCTCGCGACCGCCGGCAACGGGATGAAGATCGCCGTGATCGACGACGGGATCGATGCCACGAATCCCTACTTCAACCCCAGTGGCTTCCAGTACCCGGCAGGCTTCCCGAAGGGCCAGACGCGGTACACGACGCCGAAGGTGATCGTGCAGCGCACCTTCGCGCCGTCGTCGCCGACGGGGAAATACGCGAACACCCCGTTCGACCCGACCGAGTCGTTCCACGCGACGCACGTCGCAGGCATCGCCGCGGGTGACTACGGTACTGCCGCGGTTGGCACGCGGATCTCCGGGGTCGCCCCGATGGCGCAACTTGGCAACTACAAGGCGTTGACCATCCTCACGCCGGGCTTCGGGCTCGACGGCAACAGCGCAGAGCTCGCCGCGGCCGTCGAGGCGGCCGTCGCGGACGGCATGAACGTGATCAACATGTCCCTCGGCGAGCCCGAGGTCGAGCCGTCCCGCGACCTGCTCGTGACCGCACTCGAAGGCGCCGCGGCCGCAGGCGTCGTCCCGGTGATCGCCGCCGGGAACGACTTCTCGGACTTCGGCTACGGCTCGATCTCGTCACCGGGCACCGCGCCGAGCGCGATCACCGTCGCCGCCGCGGACGCGCGCGGCGTGATCGCACCTTTCTCCTCCGGCGGACCGTCGCCGGTGTCACTGCAGATGAAGCCTGACGTGAGCGCACCGGGCGTTTCGGTCGTGTCGTCGCTGCCGGCGAAACGGGGACTTTTCGGCCTGGAGAGCGGTACGAGCATGGCGGCCCCCCACGTGGCGGGCGCCGCTGCGCTCCTCAAGCAACGCCACCCCACGTGGACCGTGGCGCAGGTCAAGTCTGCGCTCACGCAGACGGGCGACCCAGTGCGCTCGGAGGGCGGCGCCGAGGTGCCGACGACGCGCGAGGGAGGCGGGATCGTTGACCTCCCGCGCGCCGACGTGCCCCTGCTCTTCGCGGCGCCCACCGGGCTCTCGTTCGGGCTCCTCGCCCCAGGGGCCAACGCG
>JBKJQL010000041.1:0-3776 GCA_046594035.1 Gaiellaceae bacterium | reverse complement strand
GACGAGCTGGCCGAAGTGGCGCTCGAGCAGACCGACGACCGAGAACGCGAGAAACTCCGGCACGAGCGCCTGGCCCTGCTTCCGCACGTAGCCGCGGTCAAGGATCGTGCCCATGATCGCGGCGTAGGTCGACGGGCGGCCGATGCCGCGCTCTTCGAGCGCCTTGACAAGGCTCGCCTCGGTGAAGCGCGCGGGAGGCGTCGTCGAGTGGCCCTCCGGCTCGAGCGCGGTCGCGTTCAGGACGTCGCCCTCGTGGAGCTCCGGCAGCACCTTCTCTTCTGCGTCGTCGGACGCGTCGTCGCGGCCTTCCTCGTAAGCGAGCAGGAAGCCGCGGAACGTGATCACGGTGCCGGCGGTCGCGAACTCGGTGCGGCGGCCGTCGGAAGTGCCGCCCGAGATGCGGACCGAGACGGTCTGACCGCGCACGTCCTCCATCTGCGAGGCGACCGTGCGCTTCCAGATCAGGTCGTAGATGTTGAACTCCTCGGCGCTCAGTTCCTTCTTCACCTCGTCCGGCGTGCGGAACTTGTCGCCTGCGGGGCGGATCGCCTCATGCGCTTCCTGCGCGTTCTTGACCTTGCGGGTGTACTGCCGCGGCTCGGCCGGGACGAACTCCGCGCCGTAGAGCTCGCGCGCCTGGTCGCGCGCAGCGGCGAGCGCGGACTCCGACAGCGTCGTCGAGTCGGTCCGCATGTAGGTGATGTAGCCGTTCTCGTACAGGCGTTGAGCGGTGCGCATCGTCTGCTGCGACGAGAGGCGCAGCTTGCGGCTCGCCTCCTGCTGCAACGTGGACGTCATGAACGGCGCTGCGGGGCGACGGGTGTACGGCTTCTCCTCGACGGAGGAAACGGTGAATGCAGCCCCGTCGAGCGCCTCGGCGAGTCCGCGCGCTTCCTCTTCGGTCAGCTGCACGGCGTCGGGCGTCTTCAGCGTTCCGTCGCGCTCGAAGTCGCGGCCCTGCGCGACGCGCTTGCCGTCAACGGCTGCGAGCTTTGCGGTGAAATTACCGGGTGAGTAGGTGGCGACGATGTCCCAGTAGTCGGCGGCGACGAACTTCATCCGCTCGCGTTCGCGCTCGACGACGAGCCGCGTTGCGACGGACTGCACACGACCCGCGGAAAGCCCTTGCATGATCTTGCGCCAGAGCACCGGTGAAACCTCGTAGCCGTAGAGGCGGTCGAGGATGCGGCGCGTTTCCTGGGCGTCGACGAGGTTGTCGTTGATCTCACGCGTCTCGCCGAGCGCCTTCTCGATCGCGGGCTTCGTGATCTCGTGGAAGACCATCCGCCGCACCGGCACCTTCGGGTCGAGCACTTCGCGGAGATGCCAGGCGATCGCCTCGCCTTCGCGGTCTTCGTCTGTCGCGAGCAGGAGCTCGTCGGCGTTCTTGAGCTTGGCCTTCAGATCGGCGACGACCTTCTTCTTACGGGAGTCCACGACGTAGAGCGGCGCGAAGTCGTGGTCGACATCGACGCCGAGGCGCGCCCAGGCCTCGCCCTTGTACTTGGCCGGGATCTCGCCGGCGTTGTTCGGCAGGTCGCGGATGTGGCCGATCGACGACTCGACGACGTAGTCCTTGCCGAGGTAGCCCGCGATCGTCTTCGCCTTCGCAGGAGACTCGACGATCACCAGCTTCTTTCCCGTAGGTGCAGCCATTTAGCGCGCCACCATAGCGCCGCGCGCCAGATCGGCGATACTCGCCGCCGGTGCCACGTCCGCCACGGCCTACTCCGCTGTACTCCGCGATCGCCGCCGTTTCGTGGCCGATCCTGCGGTCCGCCTTCCGTTATCGGGCCCGCGGAATGGAGAACCTGCCTCGCGACGGCGGGTACGTCCTGGCCGCCGGGCACGTGTCCAATCTCGACCCATGGGCGCTCGGGCTCGCGATCTGGCCGAGGCGCTTCCTCCGCTTCATGGGGAAGTCGGAGCTCTTCTGGTTCCCGCTCTCGGTCGTCCTCGAGGGCGCCGGCGCCTTCAAGGTGCATCGCGGCCGCGCCGACCGGGAGGCGATCGAGACCGCAATCGAGCTGGCGCGCGCCGGCAACGTGATCGCGATGTTCCCCGAGGGGACGCGGCGCAAGAAGGGCCTCCGCAAAACGCGCGAGGCCGGGGCGCACACCGGGGCGGCGCGGATCGCGCTCGAGGCCGGAGTGCCGCTGGTGCCGGCCGGGGTCAAGGGCACAGACGGCCTCCGACGCTTCGCACAGTGGCGCATTCAATACGGCGTGCCAATCGACATCGACGACCTCCGCGGCCAGGAGATGACCGAAGCGGCCCGCATCGCGACCGACCGCTTGATGCACGAGATCCACAAGCTGGAAGAGAGCCTGTGAACCACCGGCCGGCAGCGGCTCCCGCCGGGCGGAGCCCGGCTCCGCCGCCGCCTGACGACGCAGGCGGGACGGCGCCTTCCGGGGCCGTAACACCCGTACTGTCCCCTCCGGCGCCGCACCACCTGCGCCGCCCCGGAGGCCCACAGGCGTGAGCGGCACGCTGCTCGCGATCGACGGCGACTCGCTCGCCCACCGCGCCTACCACGGGTTGCCGAAGAGCATCAAGCTGAACGCCCTGGTCGGGTTCTCGAACTTCCTGCTCCGGTTGTGGGACAGCGAGCAGCCCGAGGCGGTGCTCGTCGGGTGGGACTCGCTCGAGATTCCGACCTATCGCCACGAGGCTCTGCCCGCCTACCAATCGGGTCGCGAGTTCGAGGACTCGATCGTCGAGCAACTCGCGCTGCTTCCCGCTCTGGTCGAGGCGTTCGGATTCCAGATCGGCAAAGCGGGCGGTTTTGAGGCGGACGACTTTCTCGCGGCCGCCGCGCGCGCGTGGCCGGGCCAGGTGCTCGTCGCGACGTCGGACCGCGACGCCTACCAGCTCGTCGACGAGCGCGTGTCGATCCTCCAACCCGTGAAGGGCGTCTCGGAGCTGGCGCGCATCGGGCCCGCGGAGGTGCGCGAGCGCTACGGCGTCGAGCCGCACCAGGTGCCGGACTTCATTGCGCTCCGCGGCGACCCGTCGGACAAGATTCCGGGGGCACCCGGCGTCGGCCCCAAGAAAGCAGCGGACGTGCTGAAGCAGCACGGCTCGCTCGCGCAAGCGATCGCCGAGGGCCGCTTCCCGCAGATCGCCGACGACCTCCTCCTCTATCAGCACATCGCGACGATGGACGGCGACGCGCCGCTGCCTCCGCTCGTGCCGACCCCGCCCGACTGGGCGCGCGCGGCGGCGCACGCCGAGGAGCTCGGTCTCGGCGGGCTCGCGACGAAGCTCGCGGCGCGGGCTTAGACTCCGCCCGATGGACGACTGGCTCAAGCGGGTCGCGACTGCCGTCGGCAGCGACGAGCAGCTCTCCGGCGAGGACGCCGACGCGTTACTGAAGATCGCCCGCATCGCCGCGCACGAGAGCGACGACCGCCGGAACGCACCGCTCCTCTGTTACCTGATCGGGCGCATGCAGACCGACCGACCGCTCTCGGAGATCCTCGAGACGGTAACGACCTCATCGAGCTCGTAAGTCAGAGCGCGTTCGCCGAGCTTCATCCGACCGGCGGTCATCCGGAATCGCAGCAGCGGATGACGGTGCTGCACGAGCGCTTCCCGTTCGTCGAGTGCACGCCCGCGACCGGCGACGACGTTCTGCGCTGCCATACGAGCCGGCTGCTCGAGCAGGTGCGCACGACACGCGGCGCGATCGATGCCGACACGATCTGCACCGAAACGACCTTCGAAGCGGCCCTGCTGTCGGCCGGCGCCGCCATCGAGGCGGTGCGTCGCGG
>JBKJQL010000207.1:0-6350 GCA_046594035.1 Gaiellaceae bacterium | reverse complement strand
GCACGCGCCGAACCTAGATGGTTGATGCCACGGGGGCGTGGGTGTGGGGGCGGATCCAGACCAAGCAGGACGTTCGACTCGCCCGCAGGACAGCCGGGAGGCTGTTCAAGGGCGAGGCGGGCGTCATGCGCCGCGTCTGGGCCGTTCCCAGGCGGGCGCAATCGTGGCATCAACCATCTAGCGCGGCGGACCCTCCTCTGGGGGCTCCTAGATGTGCGTGCCGCCGGCGGGCGCGGTGCGCGGTGTGTAACCCGGCTTGAGCCCGTGCTCCCCGTCGTGAGCAGGCCTCGTGCCGTTCGCACGTGCCGTGAACCGGGCCTTCAGCTGCGCGACGATCGTGTCACGCTGGGCCTTCGTGATCGTGCCGGCCGTGACCGCGGCGTCGAGCTCGGTCGTCTCGTGCGCGACGAGCGCGTCGATCAGGCCGGCAGCCGACTTCTCGGAGGTCGCGTCGGCGACCTGGGCGAGCGTCTTTCCTGCCTGGAGCTGAGTCGTGAGCGCGGCCTCGGTGATGCCGAGGTAGGTCGCGGCGGCCGTGAAGTCGTCGCCGCCCGGCCCGTGCCGGTGGCCGTCAGGGCCGCCCGGTCCGCGGGCAGGGCGCGGGTTGTTGACCTTTGCGGTGATGTGCGCCTTCAGCCCTGCCGTGATCTGGTCGGCCTGTGCCTGGGTGATGCGACCCGCGGTGACCTCCGCGGCGATCTCGGCCTTCGCGGCGGCGACGAGCGCGTCGATCAGCCCGGCGGCGGACTTGCCGCTCGTGGCGTCTGCGTTCTGCGCGAGCGTCTGGCCCGCCTGCAGCTGCGTCACGAGTGCGGTCTCGGTGATCCCGAGGTAGGCCGTGACTGCGGTGAGCCGGTCGCCGCGACCGCCGCGATGGCCGTCGCCGGGACCGTGGTCGCCCCCGCCGCTCGTCGAGCTGACCGAGGAGGCAGCCGAAAGACGTCCGGACACGCCGGGCGAGGAGGAGGATGAACTGTGGAGCTTGGTCGCCGCGTAGGCAGCGCCAGCCCCGATCAGGGCGGCGATGCACACGGCGATTGGAGCGAGCTGTCTGTTTTTGGAATGAGTCATGAGGTAACCCTGGCCGCTCCAACTAAGAGGAGGCTGTGCGTTAGCTGAGAATTGCGCGCGTGAAAGTCCTGATCCGGTCTGCCGGGACAGCGCCCGCGGGCAGCTCGACCACGAAGGCCGTCGTCCCGGGGTACGCATGGTTCTCCCAGCCCGCGACGCTGCCGGGGTAGCGCGGCAGGCGCTCGGTGCGCATGCCGACCAGCCAGGCAAAACGGCGCTCGACGCGCACGTCGCCGCCTGACTCGTCGACCACACCGAGGTGCTGGTGGAACCAGATCGAGGTCGTGGGGCGGATGCGGCGGATCAGGCGGTAGACGATCCGGCTCTCGCGCTCGGACAACGCCCGCGGTCCCGAGTCGTAGATGCCTCGGAGGGGCCGCCAGAGGTACGTGAAGTTTCGGTTCAGGTCGACGCCGCGCGCATCCTGTCTCGTCCCCGCCGCGACCCCGTCCGGGTTCAGGTCGGGGACGACCCACACCGCAGTGCCTGCTGGAACGCGCGCATGCGCGACCGCGTTCGCGATCGCGATTCCCGCCGGTTCGTTGCCGTGAATGCAGCCGACGACGAGCACGCGCTTTCGTGCGTAGGGGTCGCCCACTTCGAATGCGACGATCGGACGCCCTTGTTCCGACCGTCCGAGCACGATCTCGTGCCGGACGACCGGGGCCGCGACGATCATTCCTCGCGGAGCACCGCGCCGAGAGGCATCCGGGCGATCGACCGCTCGGCCACGATCGCCGCGAGTGCGGCCCCCGCCACGACCACGAGAGTCAGTGCGCCGAGGAAACCCCAGGGGATTGCCAGGTGATCCGGTGGCGGATCGAATGCGTGCTGCATCATCGCGATCAGCATCTCGGCGAGGATCCAGCCGAGCACCGACGCGAGAGCGGCTGCAACAACGACGATCAGCACGATCTCGGTCCAGATGAACTTGGCGATGCGGCGCGGCTTCTTGCCGAGCGCGGCCATCGTCGCGAGCTCCTGCCGGCGTTCGGCAAACGCCATGACGGAGTAGAGGATCAACGCGCCCGCCGCGAGCAGCAGCGCGAACGCCTCTTCGATGCGGCTGATCCCGCGCAGCCCGACGGTCGTGATCGAGCTCGCTGTCTGCGTCGCCTGGTCGCTGATGTTCTTGACGACCGCGCCCTGCGCGGTCACGCGCTTCGCAACGGCGGCTGCGACCGTCGACGGGTTGCCGTTCGTCTGCGCGAAGACGAGGTTGGGGCCTGGGTCGTGCGTCGCTTGGAGGATGTACGGGAGGTTTGCGACCATGAACGAGTCCTTCGGCGCAGCCGGGAACTCCTGGACGATGCCCGCCACGTGGAACGGGACGATCTTGAACTTGCCGGTGTTGTGGTCGAGCACGCGCAGCTTCAACAGGTCGTTGAGGTTCAGCGAGTAGTCGGTGATCGTCTCCTTCGAGACGAGGATCGCGTCGGCGCGCGCCTTCAGGCGGTTCATCATGTCCTTGGCGGTGCCGCCGAGGAAGTACGAGTCGCGAAGCGCCGTTCCTTGCTGGAGGGTCGTGGGGTCGACCGCAAAGACGTCCTGCAGGTCGGGGCCGACGTAGGCGTAGGTGTGGTCGAGCGCGGTGGTGCCTGAGATGCCCGGCGTCTGCGCGACGGCGGGCTGCATTCCGACGGCGCCCGAGACGACGATGTCGGAGCCGACGGTGAGCCGCGCATCGACGAGCGACTGCTGGTCCCACGTCGAGGAGAAGACGCTCAGGTTGACGGCGAAGGCGAGCAGCAGAGCAACGATCACAAGCCCACGGTTGATCGACGATGCACGGCGCGCGGCGCTGACCAGCAGGAAATCGCGCGGCTTCGTCGCCCGCTTTGGCGCGATCAGCTCGAACAACCGTCCGCGGATGCGTACGAGCAGCAGCGTCGAGCCGATCCAGAGCAGCGCGGGTGCGAGGAACATGTAGACGGACAGCGAGAGCGTCGGGTTCGAGTCTGGGCTGACGACTGCCGAGAAGCCGGTGCGCGCAGTCAGCCACCAGACGAGACCGCTGACCGCGAGCGCAACGAGGTCGAGGTAGAGGCGCTGCCAGAGCGGCTTCTGCGGGCGCTGCTCCTCGCGAAGCGCGCCGACACCGGCGGCGATGCGTCCGGCGAGCGAGCCGAGGAACCCGACGACGACGCACACGCCGACGGCCCATGGCCACGTGGCGAGGTTGCCGCCGACGTACCACTTCACCGTCAGCAGGGCGACCCCGGCGCCGACGATCCCGGCCAGCAGGCCGACGAACGAGCTCTCGAGCACCGCGAGGGCGAACAGCTTTCTCCGCGACGAGCCGCGCGCGCGCAGCAGGCGTAGCATCCGGCGGTCGCGATCGACTGCGCCGAGGGCTGCGAGGTAGGCGAGGCCGAGCCCGACGAGCGCGCCGGGAACGGCGAGCATGATGTAGAGGGCCTCGGCGTAGAGCGCGTCACCGGCCGCGCCCGTGAGCGCGGTCTCGAGGTTGTCGACGAACTGCACCTGGCCCGGGAGCGAGCGCTCGATCTTGTTGCGGAGATGCGTCTCCTGCGCGAGCGCGTTCTGCGGGCTGCCGGTCAGGATCTTCGAGTCGACCTGAGCCTGCACCTGATAGGTGATGCCGGACGTTCCCGTCGCGACGGCTGCGGCTGACGCGCTCGACGGCGCGACGGTGCCGAGCGTCGAGCCGAAGTGCTTGACGAACGAGGCGTACGGCATGATCGCGACGTCGGCCGGCGGGGACGAGGGCGCCGGACCGAGCAGCGGAATCAGCGGCTGGAACAGCTTGTCGCCCGCGGAGACCACGGCGATGCCCGTGACCTTGAGCGGCACGGGCTTCGTGCCCGCGCGCGGCGAGAGGAGAACGGTGTCGCCCGCACCCGCCTGCAGCGTTGCGGCGAGCTGCTGGTCGAGCACGACGCCATCACTCTTCAGCGAGCCGTAAAGCATTCGGAAGGTGTGGAACTCCTTCTGGTAGCTGGGCGGAACGGCGACGACGAAGCCGGCGCCTGCGCGGATCGTCCCCGCGGCAGACGTGTGCTGCGCGCCGGCGAACGGAGCGGTCGCCACCGGCTCGGCCGCGGCGACGCCGCTCTGCTTGGCGACGCGCGCAGCGACCTGTTCCGCGGCTGATGCGGAGCCGACCGGGCCTTGCCAGTCGAGCGGGACGCTGCGAACCGTCGTCGCGGTCATCGTGCGCAAGGAGTTGCCGATGAACAGCACCATCGCGCCGAGCAACGCTACGGAGATCATGAGCACCGACGCGCGCACCGCGGTGCGCAAGGGCGTGCGGATCAGGAACTTGAGCACGAACGCGGTCATCGCGTGGATTCCTTCACGATGTGGCCGTCGTGCAGCTCGACGATTCGCTCGCAGCGCTGGGCGACTCCAGGGTCATGGGTGGCGATCACGAGCGCGAAGCCGAGCTGTTCGCGCAGCGCGCCGATCAGGTCGAGCACGCGCGCCGAGGTGTCGGAGTCGAGGTGACCGGTGGGCTCGTCGCAGAGCAAGACGTCGGGCTGCTGCGCAAGCGACCGGGCGATTGCGGCGCGCTGCGCCTCGCCGCCCGACAGCTCACGCGGCAAATGGTCGAGCTTGTCCTCGAGACCGACGAGCCCGAGCAACTGCTCGGCGTCGGCGCCCTCCCGCTGCGCGAAGAGCACGTTCTCGAGGGCGGTGAAGTGGGGCAGGAGGTTCGCGCCCTGGAAGACGAGCGACGTGCTCGCGTTCCGCTCGACCGTGCCGGTGGTCGGCGCGACGAGCCCGGAGAGGACGTGCAGCAGGGTTGTCTTGCCGGAGCCGGAGCGGCCGATCAGCGCGAGACTCTCGCGCTCGCGCACCGCAAGCTCGACTCCCGTGAGTGCGTGCACGTCGCCATAGGCGACCTCGACCCGGTGAACGGCGAGCGCGCTCATTGCGCCCTGCCGTCGCGAATCTCCACGACACGATCGGCCGACGCCGCCACGGAGGGGGAATGCGTGACGACAACGACCGTCGTGCCATGAACTTCGCGCAGCCGGTGCAGCGCCTCGAGCACGCGCTGCTCGTTGGCTTCATCGAGCTCGGCGGTCGGTTCGTCCGCGAGCACGAGCGGGGCGTTGCGCGCGGCTGCGGCAGCGATCGCGACGCGCTGCTGCTCACCGCCCGAAAGGACGGAGGCGCGCCGACCGCCTGCGTGTTCCAGCCCGAAGGCACCGAGTGCCTGCCGCGGGTCGCCCGTGCGGTCCGCGAGCCTCAGTGCGAGCTCGACGTTCTCAGCGGCGGTCAGCTCCGGCCAGAGGTTGAGGGTCTGAAAGACGATCCCGATCGACTGCGCGCGGTAGCCGGCGAGCTCGTCCTCGCCGAGCCGCGTCAGCGATCGGCCGAACGCGCGAACCTCTCCGGCCGACGGTTGTTCGAGCCCACACGCGAGCCGGAGCATCGTGCTCTTGCCGGAGCCGGACGGGCCGAAGATGGCCACGAGCTCGCCCGCTTCCACGCGCAGGTCGAGACCGCGCAGGGCCACCGTCTCCGCCGGTCCCGAGCGATAGATCTTGAACACGTCGACGAACTCGAGCGCAGCGGTGACCGCTTCCTCGCGGACTTCGGGCTCCTGGTAAAGCGAGGTCATTTGAGCCGAAGGCTCTGGATCATCAAGCGGTAGCCGTCGACGTTGTCGACCCCCACAGGCGAGCCGAGGTCGGCGATCACACGCGTACCGCTCTTCGCAAGCTCGTAGCGGTCGACACTCAGCGTCACCCGCTTGCCCGTGACTGCATTCGGCGCGCTGGTCGACTCGTAGGTCGCCTTGACGCCCGAAAGGCCGTTGATCGTCACGGGCGTCGGTGTGCCGGTGGCGCGCGCACCCTTCAGCTTCGCGAGTTCCTGCTTGACCGACTCGACGGTCGGCGCGCTGCCGGGGACGATCACGACGCGCACGATGTTGTTCTTGTCGCGGAAGGTGACGTTCTTGCTGCTTCCCGTCTGCGCCCAGCCTTCGGGGAACTTCATCGTGAACGCCTTCCCGGGATACACGACGAAGATCTGGTTGTCCGGGATGTCGCCGGCGCCCGTCGCGGCAACCTCAGCCTGCAGCGCGCCGGGCCCTGCTGTCGGCGCGTTCGTCGTCGTCGCAGGCGCCGATTCCGTCGTGGTCGGCACGGTGGTCTGTGCCTGCTTCGAGCCGCACGCGGCGAGGGACGCGCAGGCGAGCAGCAAAGTCGTAGCGCGAATCAGCATGGTTCCACCGTGGCAGAGGTGGCGTGAACGCGCCCTGAACGGTGCGGGAAACGTGCGTCGCGCGGAGCTACGCTGCAGGC
>JBKJQL010000302.1:0-18117 GCA_046594035.1 Gaiellaceae bacterium | reverse complement strand
TCGACCCGGTTCGGGCTTGAACGTAGACCCCGCTATGCCCTGCGCCCGACCCGAACGACCTGCTTGGTCTGAGCCATCCCCGCAGGCACGCAATTCCACATCAAGCCTCTAGTTCTGCGCGTCCGCGAGCGCGAGCTCGCGGCGTAGTTCGACCGGCAGGCGGAACTCGACGTCTTCGTCGACCAGCCGGTACGGCTCGATCTCGGTCGTGCCCCGCGCGCGGAACCAGTCACAGACGCGCTCGACGAGCTTCTCCGGCGCTGAGGCGCCCGACGTGACACCGACGACGTCGACGCCCTCGACCCACGACTCGTCGATCTCGGTCTCGTCGTCGATCAGGTGCGAAGCGACGCCGTTCGCTCGCGCAACCTCGACCAGCCGGTTCGAGTTCGACGAGTTCCGGGAGCCGATCACGAGCAGCAGTTGGATCTCGCCGAGCATCTCCTTCACGGCCCACTGGCGGTTGGAAGTCGCGTAACAGATGTCTTCCTTCTTCGGCGCGTGGATGTCGGGGAAGCGCCGGCGAAGGGCGGTGATGATCTCACCGGTCTCGTCGACCGAGAGCGTCGTCTGGGTCACGTACGCGAGCCGCGTCCCTTCCGGGAAGGTCAGCCGCTCGGCGTCGGCGATGGACTCGACGAGCACCATCGAGTCGGGTGCCTCGCCCATCGTGCCGACGACCTCTTCGTGCCCCTCGTGGCCGATCAGCAGGACGGTGTAGCCGGAGGCGGCATAGCGGCGGGCCTGCACGTGCACCTTGGTCACGAGCGGGCAGGTCGCATCGATCGTATTCAGGCGCCGTGCGGCGGCATTGACGTGCACCGACGGGGCAACGCCGTGGGCGGAGAAGACGACCGTCGCGCCCTCGGGCACCTCGGTCTCCTCGTCGACGAAGACCGCGCCGCGGGCCTCGAGGTCGCGGACGACATGCAGGTTGTGGACGATCTGCTTTCGCACGTACACGGGCGGGCCGTAGAGGCCGAGAGCCTGCTCGACGGTGTCGACGGCACGCTCGACCCCGGCGCAGTAGCCGCGAGGTGATGCGAGAAGGACCTTTCTGACCACAAATCCATCGTAGCCACGTGTCTGACACCGGCTAGGCGACTGAGCCCCCAGCCAGCCTCTGGAGCGGTGTCTGACACCGTTTCGGGCTGCCTCTGCGAAAAGGTGTCTGACCCCAGACACACAAAAGCCCGCTGCTTCGGGGGGTCGTCGCAGCGGGCTTCGTGTGAGTGCTTGCCGTGGCAGATGGCCAGGAATGACCGCCACGGTTCGCATCGCCCAGTGCCCTGAACGCTAACGCCGAGGGGACCACGCCGGAATGGGCCAGGAGGCCCATCTTTGCAAGGTGGGCGCGTATTGATCGGGCGACGTACCATTTGGCCCCCGGTGAGCCCAGCAACCGAAGCGGTTCTTTTCAACGGCCTGCCGTTGCTCCTGCTTGCCGCCGCATACGCGGCGGTGACGGGCGCCGCGCTGCCGGCGCTCTGGCGCGACCGAGCCCGCGCCCACCCGCTCGACTGGGCGATCGTCTTCGTCTTCCCGGCGTTCGCGATGGCCTCCGGGATCTTCGGCGCGCTCGTCCTGCGCGATCGGAGGCCGTTCGGCGGGCACACGTGGCTCTCGCTCGCAGCCGTGGTGCTCGGCTTGCTGCCGGCGCTGCTGCTCCTCGCCCGCTGGCGCGATCGCGCATTCGTGGGCGGCGGGATCGGGCGGTCGCTGGAGGCGGAGGCGCGCGTCTCGACGCGTGACCGCGAGCTCGGCGCCGTCGCCGAGCTCTCCAACGCACTCGGCCGCGCGCACGACCTCGTCGGCGTCGCGCAACCGCTCGTGCGCGGAGTGACGTCACTGCTGAACGTCGCGTTCGCCGGAGTCACGCTCGTCGATGAAGACAGCAACGAGAGCACCGGCGTGTACGGCGAGCTCGACGGCGAGGCCATCGAGTGGTGGCCCGACCTGCGCGTCGATCTCCGCAACGAGCCGTCTGGGATCGCCAGCGCTGTCTTCGAGGCGGCTCCGGTGACGGTGTACGACGTCGCCAGCTCGACGCTCGTCAGCCAACGGCTCGTGCAGCGGGTAGGAGCCCGGAGCGGCGCGTGGATCCCGATGATCGCCGAGGAGCGCGTGATCGGCGTGCTGTCGGTGGTGTCCACGGAAACGAAACGCGCGTTCTCGACAGAAGAGCTCGCGCTGCTGCAGGCGATCACGGCCGAGGCTGCACTCGCACTGGACCGGCTCCGCTCGGCCGCCGCGCTTGCCGATGCGCTCGAACGCGAGCAGCGGACCGCAGACATCGTCCGCCGCGTGCGCGCGGAGCTCGATCCGGACGACGTCGTGCGCGTCGCACGCGCGGAGCTGCAGCGTGCTCTTCACCTGGACTCGATCGAGGTCACCTCGCAGGGCGTGAGCGCTTTGCGCGCCGCGCCGCTGACGCCCGGTGAGCAGTTTCTCGTCGACACCGTGGAGCACGAGATCGGGTCTGCGTTGCACACCGCAAAGCTGGTGTCGGAGAACGCGCGGCGCCTGCAGCAGCAGGGCGCGCTCCTGCACGCAGCACAGGTCGTGACGAGTGAGCTCGAAATCGACATCGTGCTGCAGAGGCTGGTCGAGGAGGTAACGAAGCTCCTCGAGGCGGACGCGGCCGACTGCTATCTGCTGGACAAAGAGCGCAACGTGTTGCGCTGCGCGGCCGTCCACGGTTTCGACTCAAGCCTCGTCGGCTTCGAATTCACTCCCGAGTTGGGTGTCGCGGGCACTGCGCTCGCCGAGGCACGCCCGGTCTCCGCAGACGACTACGAGGCGATCGCGGCACCGGTGCCGCACGACGCGTACCAGGGTTTCTCGCGTGCGCTCGTGGCGCCGATGGTGTGGGCCGGCGAGACCCGGGGCGTGCTGGGCATCGGGATTCGGGAAAGCGACCGTGCCTTCTCGGACTCGGACGTCGAGCTGCTGGAGGCGTTCGCGTCGCTTGCGTCGCTTGCCCTTCGGAATGCCGAGAGCTACGCGGAGCGCACGCGCCAGGCACGCGTCCAGCGCGGCTTTTACCGGATCGCGTCACTGCTCGGTGAACCGCTCTCACTCCCCGAGACGTACGACGCTGCGGCGCTGGCGGCGGCGGAGGCGCTCGGCGGTGACTTCGCGGCGGTGCTGGTGCAGTCGCCCGTGGGACTGGCGCTCGTCGGCGGCTACGCGCTGCCGGACGCGGTGCGTGCGCTCGAGCTTCCCCGCGCGGTGAGCGAAGCGGCTTCCGATGGGCAGGTGCTCGCCGCGAGCAGCATCGCCGACGACGAGCGCTTCGACCAGTCGTGGCGCGACGGTCCCTTCGCGGCCCTCCTCGCCATCCCGGTTCCGGGCGACGGCGGCCTCGTGCTCGTGTTCTTCGAAGAGGAGCGAGAGTTCGTCCGCGAGGATCTCGAGCTCGCCCAGCAGGTCGCGGGGGCGGCGCGCGGAGCGCTCGACCGGAGCAGGCTGTTCGAGGCCGAGCGCACGGCGCGGTCGCTGTCGCAGCAGCTTGCGCGCACCGGCAGCCTGCTCGCCACCGAGCTCGACCCCGTCGCGGTGCTGGAAGCGGTCGTGGCCGAAGCCGTGAGCCTGCTCGCCGTCGACACGGCAGCGCTCGCAGCGCTCGACGGCGACGAGCTCGTCGTCACCGCGGCAGTCGGTAACGGAGCCGAGGTCGCGCTCGGAGCACGGTCGCCGTCAACCGGCTGGGTTGCCGGAGACGTCGTGCAGTCACGGGCGCCGGTTGCCTACGAGGACGCAGCAGCCAAGGACGGCCTAGCGGAGTCGGACGTGTTGCTCGCCTTCGGTCACCGGGCCTACCTCGGCGTCCCGCTCTCGGGGCGCGAGGGTGCGCTGCACGGAGTGCTCTCGGTGTACGCGGCCGAGCCCCGTGCCTGGCGGGAAGAGGAGGTGCAGGCGCTCGTGGCGCTCGCGGCCAACGCGTCGATCGCGCTCTCGAACGCCGAGCTGTATCAGCGGGTCGCTGTCGAGCGTGAGCAGAGCGTCGCGATCCTCGCGAACATCGCTGACGGGATCGTTGCCGTCGATCGCGACGGGAACGTCGTGTTGTGGAACCGTGCCGCCGAGGAGATCACCGGCGTTCCCGCCTCGGAAGCAGTCGGCCGAACGCCGGCACAGGTGCTGCAGCGCGACCTGGAGTCCGACAGTGGCGGCACGAACCGTCTGATCGCGATCCTGCGCGGCGATCAGGACGTCTGGCTCTCGCTCTCGGAAGCGGTCATGCGCGACCCGACAGGCGCCGTGTCGGGCCGGATCTTCGCGTTCCGCGACATCTCGGCCGAGCACGTCGTCGAGCAGATGAAGTCCGACTTCGTCTCGACGGTTTCGGTCGAGCTGCGCACGCCCTTGACGTCGATCTACGGATTCGCGCAGACGCTCTTGCGCGAGGACGTCGCGTTCGGCGAAGTCGAGAGGCGGACGTTCCTCGAGTTCATCGCCCGGGAGTCGGAACGGCTGACGGCGATCGTCGATGCGCTGCTGAACGTCGCGCGCCTCGATACCGGCGACCTGATCGTCACGCTCGTCCCCACGGACGTCACCTTCGTCGTCGGCGAAGTTGTGGCGGGCGCCTCGCCGGGCGCGAACGGCCATCGGTTCGTCGCGGACGTCGACATCGAAGGCGCGGCCGTGCAGGCGGACCCGGACAAGCTGCGGCAGGTGCTCGACCAGCTCGTCTCCAACGCGGTGAAGTACTCGCCGGAGGGCGGTACTGTGACGGTCTCGGCCCGGCGGGCCGAGAACGCGATCGAGGTCGCAGTTGCGGACGAGGGCGTGGGCATCCCCCAATCGGAGCGCGAGCGGATTTTCTCGAAGTTCTACAAGGCCGGTGGCGCGCAGGGCACCGGGCTCGGCCTGTTCATTGCGCAAGGTCTTGTGCGGGAGATGGGCGGCAGGATGTGGGTCGATTCCGAGGAAGGACGTGGATCGCGGTTCGCGTTCAAACTGCCCCTGGTGGGGCCTAATGGGTGAAATCCGCTGAAGAAGGGATAACCGCACGGTGGCTACACGCGTTCTGGTGATCGACGACGAAGCGCCGATTCGGCTGCTCTGCCGGGTCAACCTCGAAGCCGAGGGGATGGAGGTGCTGGAGGCAGCGGACGGGCCGACCGGCCTGGAGACCGCGCGCGCAGAAATACCCGACGTGGTCCTCCTGGACGTGATGATGCCGGGCCTCGACGGCTGGCGCGTCGCGGAAGAGCTGCTCGACGACGAGCGCACGCAGGGCATCCCGATCGTCTTCCTGACCGCCCGCGCCGAGCTGCGCGACCGCGCGCGTGGGATCGACCTCGGCGGCGTCGACTACGTGACCAAGCCGTTCAACCCGGTCGAGCTTGCACCGCTCGTGCGCAGCCTGCTCACGAGGGTCGGCCGCGGTGAGCGCGACGACGTGCGCCGCGAGAAGCTCACCGAGCTTCGATCGCTGTTGGAAAGCGAATAGGGCCGCCCCCGGGCGGCCCGGGTCTCCCGCTTTCCCCGTCGGGGGGCATGCGCACAAGGCCCGCCCCCCGGCCGGGCCCCTGCGTTCTTCCCGACGAGATCTCGGCGGGCTTTAGCCCGCGAAGTCGGCAGTGACGACGTGCGCCCCGCGGTAACCGCGGAATGCGCCGACGAGGTCGCTAACGCCGACACGCGTGAACGACGGTCGCAACAGGTTCGCTCGGTGACCTGGACTGGCGAGCCAGGCAGCGACGACTCCCTGCGCCGTGCCGCGCGCTCCGGTGCCCCAGGCGAGGTTCTCGTCCGCAAGCTGGCCCGTGACGTTGAATCGAACCATCCGGGTGCCGAACGCGCCGTGCTCGAAGACGTTCGAGCCGATCATTTCCTTGCTGTGTGAGCGCGCGGCGCGAACGAGGTGCGTGTCGGCCGTCAGGCGGCCGAGGCCATGCTCGGCGCGAACGCGGTTCATCTCGCGGAGCAGTGACGATTCGGAGCGAGTCGAGCTCCCGACGGCGGCTGCGGGGAGCACGAGCACGAGTGTGGCGATGGCCGCGAAAAGAGGTTTGAACATCGGCTCAAACTGACAGCAACATCACTTGAAAACGACCCCCAAATGGGGGATATTCAACCTCGAATCTATGTCAATCTACCGCTCAGCGAGCGGTCTGGGCCAGGCCGATGGCGGCCAGCACGACGCCCGCGCCGACGAGTTGGACGCCGCCGAGCGACTCGGAGAGCCACGCCCAGCCGACGAGGGCGCCGACCACGGGCTCGAGCATCGCGACGATCCCCACGCGGGTCGCGGGCAGGTGTCGGAGCGCGCTGATCAGGAGGAAGAACGGCGCGACCGTCCCGACCACGATCATCAGCGCCGCCAGCACCCACACGGGTAGGTGCCAGGCTTGGAGGTTGCCACCGAGCGAGGTCGACTCGGTCAGCAGGTGCCCCGGGAACGACCACCACGGGTCGAGCACGGCCCAGAAGACCGTGGCGAACAGGAAGCCCCAGGCGAGCAGCGAGATCGAGTCGCGGTTCCCGACGACGTGCTCGGCGAGCAGCACGTACGTCGCGTAGGCAAAGGATCCGGCGAGGGCGAAGAGCACGCCGGCGGTCGAGAGCGACGTGCCGCCGCCGAAGACATTCACGATCAGCGTCAGCCCGGCGAGCGCGAGACCCAGCGCAACCCAGATCCGCCGCCTAACGGTCTCCTTGTAGATGAAGCGCGCCCAGAGTGCGACGAGCAGCGGGGCGAGGTACTCGATCAGCAGCGCGACGCCGATCGCCAGCCGGTGGATCGCGAGGAAGTAGAACCACTGCACGAATGCGAGGCCGGCGATCCCGAACGTGACGATGAACGGCAGCTCGCGTCGCGTGAGCCGCAACCGGGCGGGGGCGATCACGGCGAGGATCGCAACGAGTGCGACCGCCGCTCCGAGCGAGCGAACCTGGGCGAGACGCTCCGGGGACAGGCCCGTGGAGAGGATCGTCTTCGAGATCCCTCCGTTGAAGCCCCAGAGGACGGCGGCGGACGCTGCCATCACGTAGCCGAGCCGCGGCCGGCGGCGCTGGGCAGGCGTGACGGGAAACGGCGCCTCGCTCATCGACCGGCGAACGTACCTTGTCGCCATGGAACAGCGGAGGGATGTTGGCATCGTCCTCTCGGGCGGCGGCGTGAACGGCGTGATGATGGAACTCGGCTTCTTGCAGCGATTGCGTGAGAGCGTGCTCTGGCCGCGCGTCGCGACGATCTTCGGCACGTCGTCCGGCGCACTCAGCGGGTCGCTGGCCGCGCTCGACAGGCTGGACGACCTCGAGCGGTTCCTGATGGCGCTTCAGCCCGAGCAGACGTTCCGGCCGAACCGGCTCTGGCGCCTCCCCTTCCTCGGGCTGCACGACTACGCGCTCCCGCAGACGATCGACATCTGGTTCGGCGGAATGGCGCGCATGACGGAGGGCCTCGCGACCGCGCCGATCGAGCTCGTCGTCGTGGCCACGGATCTCACCGAGTCCGAGGCCACGGACACCAGCTTCGAGCTCGTCTATTCGTCGCGCACGACGCCGCCGGAAGAGCTTGCGCAGGCGGTGCTCGCGTCAGCGGCGGTGTCGGCGCTCGTGATGCCGCTTCGCGTCGGCGACCGCATCGCGACCGACGGCGCGTGGGTGCGGAACTTTCCGCTCGCGCATGCGTACAACCACGAAGAGGTGGAGCTGATCGTCGCGTTCCGCTACCTCGCGCAGTACCCGCGACTTGGCGTCGAGGCGTTGCAACCACTACGAAGGCGGCTCATGCGCTTCCGGAAGATCCCGCCGGTGCGTGCGTTCATCGCGGAGATCGACGAGGCGGAGGCCCGGGCCGCGCGAGGTGAGCCGGCGCATCTTGCGGACATGATCGTGCGTCTCGCGCGCGTGACGATCCGCCGCAACACGGAGGCCGAGGAACGCCTCGCGCAGGAAACCGACGTGTCACTCCGCGAGCTGCGCTCGCTGCGGCACGACGTGCTCGGCCTGGTCGACGAGCCGGGCGCGCGCGAAGCGGTGGCCGAGCGCTTCGCCTCTGCGAACTTCCCGTTTCGCAAGGAGCGGCTCGTGCCACGGATCGTCGTTCGCGGCACGACCGAGGGGCCGGGGCTCGAGCCGGGGCTGCGGAAGCAGGCTCGCTGGTCGGACGAGGACAAGCGAGCGCTGATCCGGCGCGGGTGGGAGCTCGCGGACGCCGAGCTCAGCGCGATCGCCGTCGACGACGCAACCGGCCTTCCGGCCTACACTGAGCCCAACGGGACGTAGCTCAGCCTGGTAGAGCGCTGCCTTTGGGAGGCAGAAGCCGTCGGTTCGAATCCGACCGTCCCGACTCAAGCCTCTACGAGCTAGAGCTGCCAGTCGCCGTTGCGCAGGATCGGGACGGCTTCCCCATCCGTCGTCACGCCGTCGATCTCGAGGTCGTTCGAGCCGATCATGAAGTCCGTGTGGATCGACGAGTGATTGACGCCCTGCTCGATGCGCTCGTCGGGTGAGAGCTCGTGCGCCCACGGCACTGCCTGCACGATCGAAGTGCCGAGCGCAATGTGCGACGCGGCGTTCTCGTCGAACAACGTGTCGTAGAAGACGAGTCCCGTGTTGCCGACGGCCGAGTGACCGTCGACGAGCGCGACTTCACCGAGCCGGGCCGCGCCGTCGTCGGTGGCGATGTGCGTGCGCATGACCTCTTCGCCGCTCGCCGCTGTCACCTCGACCGCGCGCCCGCCTTCGAAGCGCACCTGGAGATCGCGCACGATGTTGCCCTGGATCTGAAGCGGCAGCGTCGAACGCACGGTTCCCTCGGTGCGGCGCCAGTCCGGTGTCGTGAAGACTTCTTCCGTCGGCATGTTCGCGACGTGCTTGATCCCGTTCGACTCGTCGAGCGCGGCCTGCCACGCAGAGTCCTGATGGAGCCCGATCGTCAGGTCGGTGCCCGGGCCGCGGTAGCGCAGGCGGTCGAAGCGGCGTTCGTTCAGCTGTTGCGCGCGCTGCTCGAGGCGGTCGAGGTGCTCTTTCCACGCGGCGACCGGATCGGGCTGGTCGAGACGGACCGCCTGGCCGACGGCGTCCCAGAGGCGCTCGACGTCGGGCTCACCGAAGATCGTCTGCGCCCAGCCCTCGTTCGGGAACGCGATGATCGTCCAGTTGCAGAGGCCGTCGGTCAGCTCGAGTGACGCCTCGGCGACCTCGCGCATCCGCGCCCTCCCGACGCGCTCGCCGTCGAGGTCGGAGAAGAGCTCGGGCTCGGGGTTACCCGTGATTGCGCACAGCGCGCCGCCGATCTCGCCGAACTCCTTGAGCCGGCGAACGAGCCAGGGCGGCGAAAAGCTGAGCTGGTCGTCGGATGCCTGGTCGATGTGGGCGCGCCGGACGTGCTGGTCCGAGTAAAGGACGTCCACGTACCGGGCGCCGGACGCGTACGCCTCGCGTGCGATCGCGCGCACGAGCGGGGCGTGCTCGATCAGCCCGTTGATCCCGAGGGTCTGGCCGGGCTGGAGGTTCAGGCCAACCTGGACGGCGAGGCGGGCGTAGGCCTCGAGCCGCTGATCGCTGCGCTGATCTGGTGCCGACACCGCGAGGACGATAGCTACGCGCCCGAAGGCGACCGCACCGATCCGTAGACTGACGCGCCGTGAAGCCCTTCCTCCTCCTGGCGTTGGTGGCCTTAGTCGTGGCAGGCTGCGGTGGCGGTTCGACCGCGACCGATCTGTACACACGAGCCGCCACGAAGCAGTGCATCGAGCAGATACTCGACGTTCACAGCTTCCCGCCGGTGGGGGACGACTTCGTCGCGTCGACGGCCTCGAACGGTGCGCTGCGGGGCGTTCGGGTCGGGGACAACGCAGTGACGATCCTCTTCGGGCAGAGCGCCGAAGAGGCGAACAACCTCGCCGACGCCTACCGGCGCTTCCGCGCGCCGAACGTCGGGATCGAGGACATCCTGCGTACGTCGAACAACGCCGTGCTGCTCTGGCAGAACCATCCCTCCGCGACGGACGAGAGCAACATCCAGGACTGTCTCAAGTAGCACCCTCCTCGGAGAGGAAGCGCTTGAACCAGTAGAGGAAGACGACGAAGAGCACGACCGCTTGCTCGCTCGCCATCGTCACGCCCGCGATCTGCTGGTCGGCGAGAGCCGACAGGCCCCACACGCGCGGCCGCGCGTCGACGTAGAAGTCGTAGATCGGCTTCGGCAGCAGCGCGAGCAGAAGGCCGAGCGGTGAGGCGAGCAAGAACGCGGCGAACGCATACCCGGCACGAGCGCCCGAGGCGAGCCTGCGCGGGACGTCGTGGAGCAGGGGCCACCACATCAGGATCCCGGTGGCGAAATAACACGCATGCTCGAAGTGGATGAGCCAGCTCTGGTGCGTGAGCGCCGCCTGGTAGACCGCGGGCACGTGCCAGACGAAGTAATTGCCGAGCCACAGCGGCAGCGCAACAGCCGGCTGCGTCGCAAGACGCCAGGCACCGTTTCGTGCAAGCGCCGTGGCCATCGGCGCCGAGACGCCGAGCACCGCGAAAAGGGGTGCCCACTCCGCGAGGATCACGTTCTGCAGCAGGTGCGCGGTGAGGAGGTAGTGCAGCCCGAGGTGGTGGAGCGGCGTCCAGAACGCGACCGCCAGCAGCAGCATGGCAGCGGTCAAGCACGCGATCTGGCGCCGCGAGGCGCCGAAGCGCCCGACGGCGAAGAGATACAGCAGAGCGAGGGCCGGGATGACGACGGTCGTGTCGACGTCCGCTTGCCACGCGTACGGCGAATGCGCGTTTGCAATCAGCACGCGGCCAGCCTAGGTCGTCAGCCGAGCCACTCGGGGCGGTTGAAGTCTCCGAGTTCCTGAATCGATCCGTAGATGGTCTGCAGGATCCTCGTGCTGTGGACCACGAGCCTTACCGTCCCGTAGGGGAGAGAGTTCGTCCGTTTCTTCTGCGAATACTTGGAGTAGAGGTTGACCCTCGAGTCGAGGAGCGATGCTTCCGGAAGTCGGAGCGCGTCGAGCCAGTGACGTTCGATCGCGCTCTGGTGAGCGGCGTGGTCGGCGAAGAGGTTGCAACGGAGCCGCATCGACTCGTCCGCGACGTCGAAGTGCTCCCTGAGGAAGTGGGCGAAGACGCGGACGAGGGCGACGTCGGAGTTCGTCAGCTCCACGGTTGAACGGCTCTTTGACCCCTCGCCCCAATAGAGCATGCAGCCGCTCACGTACGAGTCGCTCCCCGCCCTGGCTCGACAGCGTCCCCCCTCCTGCCACTCGCGTCGTCGCTTGCGAGCGCGTTCAGCGTTGACCGCCGCTCCGGCCAGCGCGCCCGCTCCCGATCTGCGCTCCAGCTCGGCAAGTTGCTGCTGCGTGAGTTCGATGCCAGAGACCCAGCGACTGACGCTCGATCGCGCGACGCCGAGCTGTTGCTCGATTTCCCTGATCGACGAACCCTCGAGACGCATGGCCCGCCCCTCGTTACGCGCCTCCGTTTTCATCACTGGCAACAGTAGCGGTGCCGCCGGATGGTGAAAGCGCCCGGTCGGAATCGAACCGACAACCAGAGGTTGGAAACCTCTCGTGATAACCGTTTCACCACGGGCGCGCGCAGTACAGGGTAGCCGCCCGCTTCGTCAGAGTTTCAGCCATGGTCGAAGTTCGTCGGGTCAGCGCAGATGAATGGCAATCCCTGCGGGACGTGCGGCTTCGCGCTCTGGCCGATGCGCCGGCCGCGTTCGCGACCCGCGTCGAGGAGGCACGGTTGCGGCCCGAAGAGTGGTGGGTCGACTGGGCGGCGAGATCCGCAGCCGGCGAAGACCAGGCGATGTTCCTAGCGTGGGACGAGACGAAGCCGGTCGGGATCGTCGGCACGTACGTCGAGGACGAGCGCCGCTGGCTGATCTCGATGTGGACCGATCCCGGAGCTCGCGGGCGCGGCGTCGGTCGCGCGCTCGTCGAAGCGACCGCGGCGTTTGCGCAAGCCTCCGGCTCGCGCCAGCTCTTCCTTCAGGTGCTCGTGGGGAACGACAGCGCTCACTCCCTGTACCGCGGGTGCGGCTTCGAGGACGACGGGCCCGGCGAGCCGCACGACAAACGGCCGACGCTGCAAATGCGGTTGGAGCTGTGAAGGAGCTCGACGAGCGCATCGAGCGCGCCGTCGGCTCGCGTCCGGTGGGGTACGAGCGGCGCGCCGGTGGTTACTCGACCGCGGACCGGTTCGCAGTCACGCTTGCCGACGGGCGCAGCGTGTTCGTGAAATCGGCAGAGGAGCCGAACCTGGCGGGCTGGCTCCGGCGCGAGCACGAGGTCTACTCGTCGCTCTCCGGCAGCTTCATCCCTGCGCTCGTCGGGTGGGACGACGACGGTGTGCGTCCCCTGCTCGCAATCGAGGATTTGAGCGACGCGGACTGGACGCCGCGCTGGGACGACGTGCGGGTCGCGGCGGTGAAGGCTGCGCTCGCGGAACTGGCCGACGCCACGCCGCCGCCCAACACGCTGACGGCGCGCGAGACGTTCCCCGAGCTGTGGGGGCGCTGGGAGGTCGTCGGCGCGGATCCCGGCCCGTTTCTGTCACTCGGGCTGCGCGACAAGGCGTGGCTCGAGCGTTCGCTACCGACGATCGTCGCAGCGGCTGACGCGGCGGCGATCGAGGGAGATCGCGTCTGCCACCTTGACGTGCGCAGCGACAACCTCTGCTTCCGCGACGGCCGCGCGATCCTCGTGGACTGGAACTGGACGTCGCTTGCGAATCCTGCCGTCGACCTCGTCGCGTGGCTGCCGAGCGTGCGCGTCGAGGGTGGACCGCAGCCGTGGGAGGTCCTGACGGGCGCAGGAGAGCTCGCCGCGTTCGGCGCAGGCGTCTGGGCGGCGGTCGCGGGACTTCCGCCGCCCGAGACGGCACCGACGGTGCGCGACCTGCAGCGACGGCAGCTTGCCGTCGCGCTCGACTGGATCGACCGCGAGTTGCTCTAGCTGATTGCTCTAGCGAAGACGGTCGGCGAACGGCTCGAGCTCGGATGCGTGCAGCCCGATCTCGCCGGCCTCGATCGCGGCCTTCACGTCACGGGCGAGCTGCAATGCCTCACTCGTCTGGTCCGGGCCGAGCACGGTCGAAAGCGAAGCGATCACCGCGTTGCCTTCATGCAGTTGGATGTCGACCGTCGAGAGATCCTTCTTGTCGATGTACGGGTCGTCGGGAACGCCGACCCAGATGGTCACCGACCCGCCTTTCGGCAGGTTCGCGTGCTCGACGATCGGTGTTCCGCGCAAGCTCATGTCGAGACCGTAACAACGTCCGACCCCGCCGCGATGCTGGCAACCGTGACGCCCGAGCGCGTGGTCGACTTTCGCACCCGCACGGTCCTGCGGGTTCTCCTGATCATGCTCTGCGTCGCGATCACGCTCGAGGTGGTGTGGATCGCGCGGCACGTCCTCGCGTGGGTCGTGATCGCCCTCTTCCTTGCGCTGGCGTTGAACCCGCTCGTGGGCTGGATCCAGACCAGGACGAAGCTGGGCCGCGGCCCGGCGATCGGGCTCGCGTACCTCCTACTGCTGATCGTGATCGTCGCCGTCGGCGCGACCTTCGTGCCGAAGTTGATTGACGAGGTCAACGGTTTCGTTGCGGCGCTCCCGAACTACGTCGAGGACTTGACCCACGGCCGCGGTCGCCTGGGCTTCCTCGAGCGGAACTATCAGATCGTCGAGAAGGTGCGCGAGGCGGTCCAAAACGGAGGCGCGACGAAGGTGCTCGGGCTCTCCGGCGCTGCGCTAAGCATCACGAAGGGCATCGTCACGACCGTTGTTGCGACCTTGACGATCATCTTCCTGACGTTCTTCATGCTCCTCGAAGGCGGCGGCTGGATGGAGCGCATCTACGGCCTCTTTTCCGATCGCTCGCAGCCGCGCGTGCGCAAGATCGGCGAGGATATCTACAAAACCGTCGGCGGCTACGTCACCGGCAACATCGTGATCAGCCTGATCGCCGGTGTGACCGCGACGATCGTGCTCCTTGTCATGGGCGTTCCTTATGCGGTCGCGCTCGGCCTGCTCGTGGCAATCCTCGACTTGATCCCGCTCGCGGGCGCGACCGTGGCCGGCGTCGTGATCTCGGGCGTCGCGTTCCTGCACTCGATCCCGGCCGGCGTCGTCGTCCTGGTCTTCGTCATCGTGTACCAGCAGTTCGAGAACCACTTCCTCCAGCCGGTGATCTACGGCCGGACGGTGCAGCTCTCGGCGCTCACCGTGCTCGTTTCGATCCTCGTCGGGGCGGAGCTCGCCGGGGTCATCGGAGCGCTTGCCGCGATCCCCGTCGCCGGTTCGCTGCAGGTGCTGATCCGGGATCAGTTGGCCCAGCGCCGAGAATCGACGTCCCAACCTGCCTTTGTGGCCGAAGCTCCGGGCTAGCCCCTTTACCCATTACGGGTAGGGCGCATATCGCTTGAAAAGATGGGTCTAGTGGTCCCGGAAGATAGCTCGTATGGACGATGTCCAGTAATGCATGGATGCCGATGCTCGTTGCGTGGAGTTCAGGGGGATCAGGATTGTCTTCGCGGTCGCACTCGTCGCAATGGTGGGCGCCCTCGCCGCACCGACTGCGCAGTCCGGCAAGGCGACGAGCCGCGTCGCGCTCTCGAGCCTCGAGACCGGCGTCCTTGCTCAACTGAACAAGATTCGCGTGCAGCACGGCCTCGAGCCCGTGATGATCAGCGCGCGCCTGACCGCCGCGGCAGCGCAGCACTCGAAAGAGATGGGCGGCGCCGGGTACTTCGAGCACAACTCGAATGACGGCACGGCGTTCTGGAAGCGCATCAGCCGCTGGTACGCGTCGGGTGGCTACGGCTACTGGTCGGTCGGCGAGAACCTCCTCTGGTCGTCGCCCGAAGTCGATCCCGCCGGCGCAATGCAGCTCTGGATGAACTCGCCCGAGCATCGCGCGAACATCCTCACTGCGCGCTGGCGCGAGGTCGGGATCTCCGCCGTGCACTTCGCGGCTGCCCCAGGCACGTACAAGGGCCTCGAGGTCACGATCATCACCACGGACTTCGGCACCCGCCACTAACTGAGGACGCGAGTACCCTTGAAGGGCGCGCCCGTAGCTCAGTGGAAGAGCGGCGGCCTTCTAAGCCGCGGGTCGGAGGTTCGAATCCTCCCGGGCGCATACCGAGAGAGACTCTGACGAGACACCCTCTCCGCGGTGACTGAGCGCCGATACCATGGGCGCCGCACGGTGGCGGTAGCTCAGTTGGTAGAGCCCCGGGTTGTGGTCCCGGTGGTCGCGGGTTCGAGTCCCGTTCGCCACCCCTTGTGAATCGTTGCGCGGGACCTCGGCTCGCCGGGTCGCGCGCTACGTTATGGACGGCTCGGCCCCGTAGCTCAGCGGACAGAGCGGGAGCCTTCGAAGCTCCGTGCGGTGGTTCGATTCCACCCGGGGCCACTCCGCTCTAGGAGGCGCGTAGACGCGCCGTGCCGGCGCGCGGGACGACCTTGACCAGAGCTCCCGGAAACGGGCCGGCGTTCCAGACCCAGCCGGTGCGGGCCGCGCGTAGCGCGGCGACGTTCCGGAAGCGCGGGACGTCCTGGCCGTCGACCGACACATGCGCCGGCGGCGCGGCCCTCGAGAGCAGCACCTCGGTCTCGCGCGGCGCCTTGGTGACCGTCACGTCGTCGCTCGCCGAAAGCCAGCCCGCGCGTCCCCGTACCGACTGCGCGTCGCGGGGCCAGGGGCGCGGCCACAGCGATGCGCGCCGGAAGTCGAACGGGATCGTCGCCCCTGCGCGTAGGTAGAGCGGGAACTCTGCCAGCGGCGTCAGCCTCTGGACGGTGCGGCTCCCCGCGAGCGTCTCGCCCCGGAACAGGTCGACCCACGAGCCGCGCGGCAGGTAGACACGCGCCATCCGGAGCGGAGATGCGACGGGAGCCGCCAGCAGGTCACGCCCGACGAGCAGTTCGAGGTCGTGCCGCCACGACTCCTCATCCTCCGGGTACTGGAGGCCGAGCGGCTGCAGAATCGGCGCGCCGGTTCGCGACGATGCGCGGGCGAGGGAGTAGAGGTACGGGAAAAGCTCGTAGTGCAAGAGGATGGAGTCGCGCGCGGCGGCGATCGCGGGCGCGCCGAGCTTCCAGAACTCTGCGGCCCTATCTGCGCCGCCGATTTCGAAGATGGGGCTGATCGCACCGAGCTGTGTCCAGCGCGCGAATACCTCCGCGGTCAGAATCTGGCGACCGTTCTGTGTCGCGTATCCACCGACGTCCGAGCCGGTGAGCGCGAATCCGCTCGCCCCGAGGCTGGCGAGCGAACGAATCGCATCTCGCATCCCGCCGAAGTTCGGTACCTGGTCGCCCGTCCACACCGCGGCGCCGGCTGTCGGGGTGCGCGTGTACGCGGCACGGAACATCGTTACCGGCGACGGCTCACCCGCCGCGCGCGCCGCGCGCATCACGCTGTCCGCAAACAGCTCCGAAAACCTGTTGTGCACCAATCGTCCGGGGCCCCCGGCGAAGTGAAGTACCTCGAGGTCGGGCTCATCGCCACGGTCGCCCTTGAAGCCGTCGACGCCCAGCCGGACCAGTGCTTCGATCTTCGCCTCGTAGTTCGCCCGCGCGGACGGATTGGTGAAGTCGACCGCGTCGAAGCCCTGCAGCGTCGTCAGGGTCGTTCCGGCTGCAAACGTGTTCACGGCCTTGCACTCCGGCGACGTGGTTACCCAGGGTGAGACCCAGACCATGAAGCGCAGGCCGGCGTGGTGCACCGTGTTGATCAGTGACGCCGGATCGCCGAATCGCGGATCGAAACGCAGCGTGCCCCAGCACCCGTTCGTCTCCCACGGGTTGTCCACAAGAACGCTGCCGAGGGGGATGTCGTAGCGCCTGAAGCGCGCTATGTCATCGAGTACATCGCCCGCGCCCTTCACCCGGTCGCGCCATTTGATCGTCGCGAACTCCGCGGGTTCGGGCATCGGCATCAACCCGGCCGTGGCGCGATAGTTGGCAACGACGTTCGCAGGCGGCCCGACGAACACGTCGTAGTCGAGTAGCGGTGTCTTGAAGCACGCCTGCGTCCGGTCAGGTCCGGAGACGACCTTGCATAACGGCGTCGCGCTGTTCGAGTCGTTGCACGCCATACCGTCGTGCGTGCCGCGAAACTGCATGTGACCGACGGCACCGGTGTCGAAGTAAACCCCGTAACCGGCGGAGCTCGCAAAGAACGGAGTCACAACCGAACGGCCACATGAGTAGGCGACCTTCAGCTGCACGAGCTTCCCGTTGAGGTCGATTCCGGCGTGATTGATCCCTGTTCCGACGAAGTGCTCCTTCGACGCAGGGCTGTGGAACGCGACGTAGACAGTGTCCACGCCAGCGTCGGGCTTCAGCCGCCAAGCGACGTGAATCGAGTGCTTGGCTCGCCTGACCGTCACCGTCGAGGTTCGGTTCGGCTCGTCCGTAGCAACGGTGTATTCGGTGCCGCGCGCGACCGGACGCGACGAGATCAGAGATGTCACGCTGTGCTGCGAGCCGTCTGCGAGTGAGTACGACAGTCGCGTGGCCGGCCCCGCCGGCCCGGTCGCATCCCTGAGCACTTCGCGGCCGCCCTGCAGGATGTGGAGCGCGAACGGAGCCTTGTCGACTTTCCAGACGATTTGGCTGCTCTTGGCCCCGCTGTGGGAGACGAGCACCCAGCCACCGGCTGCGCAGGCTGCGAGCAACAATGCTGCGCTCGCGGCGAGGCGGCGGCCTCTCGTCTTCGGTCCGAGCACGTGGCGGATCTTAGAGGCAGCCTTCGCCGCCGCTACTCAGTCGTCGACGGGGCCGGCAAGTCGCCGAAGAGCTCCTCCTCCGCTTCGAGCCGCTCAACTTCCTCTTTGTGGCGGATCTGCTCGAACTTCGTCTCGTCCTCGACACGGCTCTCGGCCTCACGCACCGCTGCCTCCTCGGCACGGCGACGCTCGAGCTCCGGATCGTCGATGGTGCCCGGGCTCGTCAGCTCTTCTGGATCGATCGTGTTTTCGCTCATGCCTACTTGCTACCCCGAGCGTTACGCTGTGAACCACCGCTGCGGGCGTGGCGGAACTGGCAGACGCGCCGGGCTTAGGACCCGGTGGGCTTCGGCCCTTGGAGGTTCGATTCCTCTCGCCCGCACCTGATCGCTCCGAGTTCAGCTGGCAGACGCGGC
>JBKJQL010000120.1:0-2984 GCA_046594035.1 Gaiellaceae bacterium | reverse complement strand
CAGCGCGCGACCGATGGCCAGCATTTGCTGTTCGCCGCCCGAGAGCGTGCCGCCCGGCTGATCGATGCGCTCTCCAAGGCGCGGGAAGAGCGCCAGCACGCGCGCAAGCCCCGTGGCGATGGCGGTGCGCGAGCGGACGGTGTAGGCGCCGAGCTCCAAATTCTCGCGCACGGTGAGCGCCGTAAAGATGCGCCGGCCCTCGGGGACGTGGCAGAGGCCCAGGCGCACGAGGCGATGGGCCGCCATGCCCGTGACGTCGGTCCCGTCGAGCCGCACGGTCCCCGACTTCGGCGTGACAAGCCCCGAGACGGCGCGCAGCGTCGTGCTCTTGCCCGCGCCGTTGGCGCCGACCAGCGTCACGATTTCGCCGCGCTTCACCTCGAACGAGATGCCGTGGAGCGCCTCGACGGCGCCGTACGAGACGACGAGGTCGGCAGCCTGAAGCATCAGACGTGCCCCACCGCGGGCGCGCCGAGGTAGGCCTCGATCACCCGTGGATTGGCTCGCACCTCGGACGGCGACCCGCTCGCGATCGGCTCGCCGTGATCGAGCACGTAAATGCGGTCGGAGAGCCCCATCACGAACGACATGTCGTGCTCGATCAGCAAGATCGTCAACGTGTGGTCGTCGCGCAGTCGACGGACCAGCGTCGCGAGCTCGACCTTCTCGGAGGGGTTCATGCCCGCGGCCGGCTCGTCGAGCAACAGCAGGCGCGGCTCGAGCGCCAACGCCCGCGCGATTTCGAGCCGTCGCTGCGCGCCGTAGGGGAGCTCGCGCGCGCGGGCGTCGGCGAACTCGCCGAGATCGACCAACTCGAGCAGCTCTCTCGCGCGCGCCTCGTGCTTCGCCTCGGCCGCGCGAAACGTCTTCGTGCGAAAGATCGCGGCCAGCGGCCCGTAGCCCGCGCGGAAGGCCCGCGGCGTGCGCACGTTGTCGAGCGCGGTCATCTCCTTGAAGAGGCGGATGTTCTGAAACGTGCGGCCGACGCCCGCCTGCGCGACCTTCCACGCGGGCCAGTTACAGATCGACGAACCGTCGAGGCGCACGTCGCCCGACGACGGCTGGTCGGCGCCGGTGACGAGATTGAAGCACGTGGTCTTGCCGGCGCCGTTGGGGCCGATCAACGCGACGATCTCGCGCTCGCGGATCTCGAGGCAGACGCCGTCGACCGCCTTCAAGCCGCCGAACGAGCGGCAGAGCTTGCGGACGTCCAGGAGCGGCGCGATCGAGGCGTTCACGGGGTCGCCCCCGGCGCGCGCTTGCGAAACAGATGCGAAAGCTCGCGGCTGCCGAAGATGCCGTTGGGGCGAAGCAGCATCAGGAGGATCAGCACGACCGCGTACTCGACCTGCATCCACTGCTTGAGCGTCTCGCCGAAGATCCCGGTCATCAACAGCCGCTCGAGCCCGATCAGCACCGCCGCCGCGATCACGGTCCCGGAGAGGGAGCCGAATCCGCCCAGCACGACGATCAGCAGGATCTTGATGCCGATTTGCAGGTCGAAGTTGGCGGGCGCGATCGAACCGTTGAAGTGCGCGTAGTACCAGCCCGCGAGCCCCGCGAACATGGCGCCCAGCGCGAACGCGCCGACCTTGTAGCGCGTCGTGCGCACGCCGAGCAGGTCGCTCGCAATCTCGTCCTCGCGCAGCGACACGATCGCGCGACCATGCGCCGAGTGGATCAGGTTACGAATCACCACGAGCGTCACGCCGAGCAGGACGACGCCGATGCCGAGGAAGAGATTGCGATACGACTCCACCTCCGCCAGCCCTTCGGGATGCGCGAGCAGGCGCGGCACGTACAGCTCTTCGCTGCCGCCGAGCGCGGGCGTGTTCTGGATCACGATGCGCACGATCTCGCCGAACGCGAGCGTCGCGATCGCGAGGTAGTCGCCGCGCAGGCGCAGGCAGGGAATGCCCACCAGCAGCCCGGCCGCCGACGCGGCGAGCGCCGCGAACACCGCGGAGGCGAGGAACACCATCCACGCGGACGCGGAACCCGCCTCGATTCCGGGGAAACGCGTCGCGAACCAGCCGGCCGCGTAGGCGCCCACCGCGAAGAAGCCGTGATGGCCGAGCGAGAACATGCCCGCGTAGCCCGTGACGAGGTTGAGCGACGCCGCGAGCGTGGCGTAGAGCAGCACGGCGACGAGCACTTCGCCCATCCACAGCCAGGAGAACGTGAATTCGGCGAGGACGAGCATGGCGGTCAGATCTTCTCCCGGCGAATCTTCCCGAGCAGTCCCGTCGGGCGCACGAGCAGCACGCCGACGAGCACGACGAACGCCAGCGCGTCCTTCCACTGCGTCGAGATGTACGCGCCGAAGAGGTTTTCAATCACGCCAAGGAAGAGCCCGCCCACGATCGCGCCCGGAATCGATCCGATGCCGCCGAGCACGGCGGCAATGAATGCCTTCAACCCCGGCATGAATCCGGTCAGAGGATCGACCAACCCGTCGTGCGCGCAGAGCGCCACGCCGCCGAGGCCGGCCAGGAACGCGCCCAGGAAGAACGTCGCCGCAACGACGGCGTTCACGTTGACGCCCATCAGCCGCGCGGCCGGCATGTCCTCCGACACGGCGCGCATCGCGCGCCCGGTGCGCGTGCGCTGGACCAGCCACCAGAGGACGAAGCCCGCGAGCGCGAGCATCACGATCACGACGCGGTCGACCAACCGTGTGTCGACGTCGACCTTCTTGTAGAGCGGCAATGCGTCGCCCTTTTCGAGGCGCGTCCGCGTCGCCGCGGGCATCGCGAACCCCTTCGCGACGACCAACTTCTCTTTCTGGACCGTCCCGCCGCTCTTCACGTCGGGAAACGTGCGCAGCTCGTAGTAGTTGGAGTCGGCCTCCGCGGGCACCTCGGCGAGCGCCGTCCACACGCGCGGCGCGGGCCAGGGGCGCTGCGTGGGCCCGATGGCATCGATCTGCCTCGCCGTGTTCTGGAGGAGCAGCGAGAGTCCGACGGCGGTCAAGAGCGCCGCAA
>JBKJQL010000049.1:0-18860 GCA_046594035.1 Gaiellaceae bacterium | reverse complement strand
GACCCCGCTATGCCCTACGCCCGACCCGAACGACCTGCTTGGTCTGAGCCATCCCCGCAGGCACGCAATTCCACATCAAGCCTCTAGGCGGGCAGCCGTTCGAGCGTCCGCACGTCGTTCGAGAACAGAACGAGCGCGGTCATCACGACGATCAGGGCGGCCGCTCCGATGAACGTCTCGCGCTGACCGACGACCTGAGCGACAGGGCCCGCCGCGGCGAGCGCGATCGGGATCAGCACCAGCGAGCCGAGCATGTCGTAGGCATAGAGGCGTGAGAGCTTCTCCCCGGGGATCTCCTGCTGCATCGCCGTGTCCCAGAGCACGCCGAAGATCTCGATCCCGACCCCCGAGACGAAGCCCGCCACGATCACGACGACGAGTGGGGAAGGGCCGGCGAACGCGAGCAGTGGCAGCGCCATCGGGAACACGCCGAACGTCGCGGTGCGCAGGATGCGACGCGGCCGCCAGCGCAGCATGATCACGCCGGTCAGCACCAGCCCGAGCGAGGTGGCGGCAAGGATGGCGCCGAAGGCGCCCGCGCCCCCGAAATGCTTCTTCGACACCGACGGGCCGAGCACGTTGATCGCCCCCGCTCCGACGGCGTTGACGACCGCGAACTGCAGCACGATCGCCCAGAGCCAGGTGCGCGACCAGAAGTCGCGCCAGCCGTCGTGCAGCTCCTTGAACATCGTGCTGCCCTCGATGCGCAGGCCGGGCGGCAAGTTGAGCGCTGCAAGGAAGAGCGCGGCGAGCCCGTAGCTCGCGGCGTCGATCCCGATCGCCCAGCCCGGGCCGGCGGCCGCCACGAGCAGGCCCCCGAGGGCGGTGCCGACGATCGTCGTCCCGTTGCGTGCGAGGCCGAGGATCGCGTTCGCCTGCTGGCGGAGCGGCGCGGAGACGATCTGCGGGAGGATCCCGCTGCTCGCAGGCATGAAGAACGCCGACGACGAGCCGTTGATCGCGGCGAGCGCACCGAGTTCCCACAGCTTCGCGTGCCCGGTGATCAGGAGCGCCGCAGTGACGGCCTGTGCGGCCCCGCTCGTCAGGTTCGAGGCGACCATCACGCGGTGGCGCGGCAGCCGGTCGGCGATCACGCCGCCGAAGAGGATGAACAGCACCGTCGGGAGCGAGCGTGCCGCGAGCACGAGGCCGAGGTCCGACGTCGAGCCCGTCAGGTCGAGGACGGCGAAGGCGAGCGCGACCGGCGCCATCGCGTTGCCCGCCATCGAGATCGTGCGGCCGGCGAACAGGAGCCGGAACTCCCGCTCGCGCAGCGGGCCGAGGCGGCTCACGTCGCGCGCGTTTCCCAGTAGCGCTTCATGCCCTGCCACGACTGCCAGAAGGGCGCCACTCGGTCGTAGAGATCCGCGTCGGTGCCCGCGTCGGCTTGCGCGGCCGTGACGAACTCCTCCTGCTCCATCCCGTTGCGTACGCGCTCCGCCCAGCGGTCGAGCTCCAGCTCCAACCGGTCGAGATGGGCGGCGACGTCCTCGTGCACGCCGAAATGGATCAGCGCCATCCGCTCGGGCGCGCGCTCGCGGATCGCAGCCACGCTCGCGTGCCAGCCCTCGACGTCGACGTCGGGCGGCGGCGAGACCGGGAGCACGTAGCTCGCTCCGGGCATGCGGACGCCGGCGGCGTCGCCCGCGAGCAACGTTCCGTTCAGGAAGTAACTGATGTGGTGTGAGGCATGTCCAGGCGTCGGGAAGGTCTCCCAGCCGAGCACGTCGCCGGCTGCGACGC
Source organism: Gaiellaceae bacterium (assembly GCA_046594035.1). Classification (GTDB taxonomy): domain Bacteria; phylum Actinomycetota; class Thermoleophilia; order Gaiellales; family Gaiellaceae; genus PALSA-600. The sequence goes on along the minus strand of JBKJQL010000049.1, from coordinate 17,117 downwards.
GCACGTTCTCCTCGGGGACGGGCGCGAGCTCGCCCCAGAGGGTGTCGAAGGATTCGCCGTACAGCCTGCGGGCCGAGCGTTCGAGCCGCGACGGGTCGACGAGGTGCGGCGCGCCGACCTCCGACACCCACACGGTCAGGCCAGGGTGGCGCCGTACGAGCCGCCCCGCCGCGCCCGCGTGATCGAGGTGGATGTGCGAGAGCAGCAGATGCCGGATGTCCTCGATCCGCAGGCCGTGCCCCGCGAGCCCGGCCTCGAGCGCAGGCAGTGTCGAGGTCGGGCCGCAATCGAAGAGCGCGAGGCCGTCGTCGGTGTCGACGACGTAGACGCCGACGGCGCGAGGCCTGCCGCCGAAGTTCAGGTCGAGGTGAAGCACCGCGTCATCCTGTCAGTCGCTGCGGTGGTCATCGCGGTGCTCGTCGCCGCCGCCGGCGCCCAGGCCGGGCGGCAACCGCACACGGCCGCACGGGTCATCCACTACGTGGCGCACGACGGCGTGCGCCGTTCCGCCTTGCTGCTCCTTCCCGACGGATACCACGGTCAGAAGCTCCCGCTCGTCATCTCCCCGCACGGCCGCGGCGTCGACCAGTCGATGAATGCACGGCTCTGGGGGGACCTGCCGGGCGAGGGGCAGTTCGCGGTGATCAACCCGGCAGGCGAAGGGCGCAGGTTGCACTGGTTCTCTTGGGGCGCGCCGGCACAGATCTCCGACCTCGCCCGGATGCCGGAGATCGCCGAGGCCCACGGCGTGAATGTCGAACCGAGCAGGATCTACGCTGTCGGCGGCTCGATGGGTGGCCAGGAGACGCTTCTCCTCGCTGCCTTGCACCCGCACCTGCTCGCAGGTGCGGTCGCGTTCGATCCCGCGACCGACCTCGCACGACGCTACTACGACTTCGCGTCGCTCCGCCATGGAGCCGTGCTGCAGGCGCTCGTCCGCAGGGAGGTCGGTGGAACGCCTGCACAGGTTCCCGCTGCCTACGCCCGTCGCAGCCCCGCTCGCTACATCCAGAAGCTCGTGGAGGGCGGTGTGCCACTCCAGCTCTACTGGAGCGTCGGAGACCGCGTGATCACGGATCAGCGGGTCGAGACGGGCGAGCTCGCATCGACGCTCCTGGATGCGCGTCCCGACGCCCGTGTCTGGGACTTCGCCGGCGACTGGGCGCACACCGCGGAGATGCGGGCGAACCGCCGCCTGCCGCGCGCGCTCGCGCGGTTCGGGCTCCTGCCGTGGCGGTATGCGCCGACGATTCCGAGCGTGGCTAGGCGCGCGCCGGTGCGGACCGTCTGACGAGCGCGGCTTCGAGGTCGGCGAGCAGGTCTTCCGCCGACTCGATGCCGACAGAGAGCCGCACGAGGTTCCCCGGCGGCGCAAACGGCGCGCCCGCGGTCGACGCGTGCGTCATCCGCGCGGGGTGCTCGATCAGGCTCTCGACGCCGCCGAGCGACTCCGCAAGCTGGAAGATGCTGGTGCGCGCGACGAAGTCGACCGCTTCCTGTTCGGACTCCATCAGGAACGAGACCATCCCGCCGAAGTCGCGCATCTGCGTGCGTGCCACGTCGTAGCCCGGGTGGTTCGGCAGGCCGGGGTACAGGACGCGTTCGACGCCCGGATGCCCGTCGAGAAACTCGGCGACGCGGCGCGCGTTTTCGCAGTGCTGGCGCATGCGGACGGCGAGCGTCTTGATCCCGCGCAGCACGAGCCACGCGTCGAACGGCCCAGGAACGGCGCCCAGTGACTTCTGCAGAAAGAAGAGCTTCTCTGCAAGCGCGTCGTCGTTCGTCGCAACGAACCCGCCGATCGTGTCGCTGTGCCCACCCAGGTACTTGGTCGTCGAGTGGACGACCGCGTCCGCGCCGAGGTCGAGCGGCTGCTGGAGGTACGGCGTCGCGAAGGTGTTGTCGACGACCACCATCGCGCCCACCGCGTGTGCCGCAGCCGCGGCTTTGCGGATGTCCACGATGTTCAGCATCGGATTCGACGGTGTCTCGATCCACACCATCTTCACGTCGTCACCCAGGTGCGACGCAAGGTTCTCGTCGAACTCGCTCGCCGGGACGTAGGTGAACTTGTAGCCCTTCGGCTCGTAGACCTGCGACGTCATGCGATACACGCCGCCGTAGACGTCGGCGATCAGGACGACACGCTCACCGGGGTTCACCAGGTGCATCAGCGTTGTCGTCGCACCGAGCCCGGAGCTGAAGGCGACGCCGTGCGCAGCGTTCTCGAGGCTCGCGAGCGCGACCTGCAGCGCGGTGCGCGTCGGGTTCGCCACCCGCGCGTAGTCGTAGCCCTTGTTGACGCCGACGGCCTCCTGGACGAAGGTCGAGGTTTGGTAGATCGGCGTGACGATCGCGCCCGTCGCCGGGTCGGGCTCCTGCCCTGCGTGGATCGCGCGTGTCTCGAAGTCCATGGCCCGATGCTAGACGAGGCGGGCGCCTAGCCAGCGGGCGAGATCCTCGAGCGGCCGCTTGAGCGAGACCGGCTTCACCCCGTCCTCCCACCAGGTGCCGAGGACGCGGAGCTCGCCCGCTTTGCGGTCGTGGAGCGGCTCGATCCTGCCGATCACACGATCTCCGCGCAGGATCGGCAGCACGTAGTAGCCGTACTCGCGCTTCGCTTTCGGGACGTACATCTCGAGCCGGTAGTAGAAGTCCCACATCGCCTCGGCGCGGTTGCGGTCGTGCACCAGCCGGTCGAACGGGGAAAGAAACGTGATTCGGGTTTTCGGCACCGGCCCGTCCACCGCGTCCGGATGTGCGATCAGGCGCCCGCGCTCGAGGCGGACTCCGAGCGAACGAAACCGCTTCTCGTCGAACGCGCGCTGCGCTTCCGGCCAGGAGACCTTCTCCGTCTCGGGGTACCAGCGCTCCGCGAGATCCCAGACGCGTTGCTTGCCGCGCCGGCCGACAACCGCGACCTCCCCGCACGCGTTCAGCACGCCGAGCATCAAGCCCATCTTCCGATCGCCCCACCACCGGTGTCCCTCGCGGCGCGTCGGTTTGTGGTCATCGATCTCGCGCGAGAGCAGCGGCCCGCGCCGCTCGAGCTCGCGGAGCACGTAGCGGCGAAACGCCGCGTGCTCCTTCAGGTATTCGTGGCGGTAGCGAGCCCACGTCCCGTTCTTGCTGCGCATCTGAGCGCGCAGGAGCGGCAGATCCTCGACCGGCCAGAGAAACGCGTTCCATTCGACGAGCTTCCGCTCCTCCCAGAGCAAGCGGTCGAGCTCCGACCTGTCGTACACGCGGCCGAGGCGGCTCCAGAGCACGAGGTGCTGCGGCGGAGCGACGCTCGAGATCGGATCGAGCTGCAGGAAACCGAGACGCCGAACGGTGCTGAGCACGTCGGTAGCCGAGCCGTCGAGCAGTTGCGCGCGCACCGCGATCCGCCGCGCCTCCTCGACGCTGACCTCCGTCGGCTTCACGCCGCTCGTTCTACCCGCTCGAGTCCGAGGATGCGCGCAAGCCGGGTCGCGGCCTTCTCGAGCTTCGCGTCGACGCTCCCACGTACCTTCGGCTGCGGCGTGAACTTGTGGATCCGGAGTACCCCCTCGGCGCGGTCGGCCTTCAGGTCGGCGCGGCCGAGGATGCGGTCGCCGGCGAGCAGCGGCAGCACGTAGTAGCCGTACTCGCGCTCGTGCTCCTTCTTGTAGACCTCGATCAGGTGCTTGAAGCCGAAGAGGCGTTCGAGCAAAGGACGGTCCCAGACGAAGTTGTCGAAGGGACAGACGAGCACCGGCGGGGCTGGATCGCCGTCGATCTCCACTCCCGGGAGCACGTAGAAGGGAGGCCCGTCGTCGTCGGCCTTCACCTCCCTCAGCCGGTCTGCCGCGACAAGCCCGTCGAGCTGCGGTTGCAAACGTGCCCGGCCGCCCTTCAAGCGCCAGTGCTCGCGAATCGCAGGCTCGGTGAGCGCGCCACGCGCGCCGACTGCGAGCAGGGCCCACTCAGAGAGCGTCTCTGCCTCCGTCGGCACGGGGGCGTCGAGCCACCGCTTCGGAATCACGCGCTCGGCGAGGTCGTACGAACGCTGGAAGTTACGGCGCCCACCGATCACCAGCACGCCCTGGTCCCAGAGCGCGTCGAGGACCATCTTCGCCGGCTTCCAGTTCCACATACCGCCCAGGTCGCCCGCACCGCGCCCTTCGAACGCACGCGACGGCAGCGGGCCCTCGCTTCGGATCCGCTCGAGGATCGGCTCCACGAGATCGGCGTGCTCGCGCAGGGCGCGATCGTGCGTGCCCCAATGCCCGCCGCCGTCCATCACGTGGCGGAAGTGGGGCCACTGCTCGATCGGGAGAATCGAGGCTTCGTGCGCCCAGTACTCGAAGACGCGGCCCTCGCGAAGTAGACGCGGCACGATCTCGTCGGAGAACGCGCCGACACGCGACGAGATGGTCAACCGATGGGCGCGGTCGACCGTCGAGATCGAGTCGAGCTGAACCGCCGTGAGCCGCCGGATCACCGCCTCGACGTCGCCTTCGCCTGCTCGTCTGAAGCGGCCCGCGTACCCTTGCGCGCCCACCACGAGCCGGCGAACAGCCGCCAGGCTCACGGCCACGTGGGTACCTTCGGCGTGGTGGACGGGGTCGACAAGCACCTGCGACGTTATCCAGACCCGCAGTCGTGATCGCTCGCGTCCTGCTCCTGCTCGTCGCGGCCTTTGTCGCGGTCGGCGCCTTTCTCGTCCTCGTTCCCCACGACGACCGCCCCGCCAGGGCCGACGCGGTGATCGTCCTGTCGGGAACCAGGCAGCGCCTGCCCGTCGGCGAGAGGCTCGTGGCGCAGGGCTACGCACCGGTGCTCGTCGTGTCGCGGTCGACGCATCCGAAGCCGGCCGAACGGCGCGCCTGCCGCGGTGAGGCGCTCTGCTTCCGGGCTGATCCGTATTCGACGCGGGGAGAAGCACGGGCGATCGCGCGACTCGCGGCGCAACACCATTGGCGCACCGTCGACGTCGTGACGTCGAAGTTCCACATTTACCGTGCTCGTATCGTGATCCGTCGCTGCTACCACGGCGGTCTGCACATGATCGGCGCCCCGCAGTCCCGGCTGCACCTCCCACTCGACGCCGTCAAGGAGACGCTGAAGCTCGCCTACCAGGAGACCGTCGCGCGCGGTTGTTAGTCAGCGGCGCCTTTCCCGGGACCGCCCTGCTGGACGATCTCCGAGAGTAAGGCGACCATCTAGCGCGCGTGCGCGAGGTACTCGAGCAGATCGGAGCGCGTGACGACGCCGATCGGCTTGCCGCCGTCGGCGACGACCACCGCGTTCACGCCGCCCGTGAGCGCGGTGACGATCTCGTCGACCGACTCGTCCGCGTCGATCGTCGTCAACGGTCCTTGCATCGCGACCGCAACGTCCTCGTGCAGTGCGTCGGCGTTCTTGAACACGAGGTCGAGCAGTGCGCGATCTTGTAGCGACCCGATCACGTCACTCAGTGACGAGACCTCGCCGTCGCGCACGACCGGGAGTTGCGAGATCGAGTACTGCTCCATCACCGCGATCGCCTCCGCGACCTTTTGATGCGCGGAGATCGTGAGCAAGGCGGGTGTCTCGCCGCCCTTCGCGCGCAGCAGCTCGCGCACGGTCGGTGCCGGCGCGGAGCGTTCCAGGAAGCCATGCTCGATCATCCAGTTGTCGTCGAGGAACTTCGAGAGGTAGGAGCGCCCCGAGTCCGGGAGGATCGTCAGCACCCGGGCGGTCGCGTCGAGCCCCTTCGCGTAGACGAGCGCGCCCGCGATCGTCGAGCCGGACGAGCCGCCGACGAGCAGTCCCTCTTCGCGCGCCATGCGCCGGGCGGCGAGGAACGAGTCGCGGTCGGAAACCCGCACCCAGTCGTCGACGACCGTGCGGTCCATCGTCTCCGGCCACGTGTCCTTGCCGATGCCCTCGACGAGGTACGGGTGCAGGTCGCTCTCGCTCTTCGCGGTGTAAACAGAGCCTTCGGGGTCGACGCCGACGATCCTCACCTCGGGGTGCTGCTCGTTGAGGCACCGTTCTTTGAAGTACTTGCCGACGCCGCTGATCGTGCCGCCGGTGCCGACGGAGATCACGATCGCATCGAGCTCGCCGCTCGTCTGCTCCCAGATTTCAGGTCCGGTTGTCCGGTAGTGCGCCTCCGGGTTCGACATGTTCGAGTACTGGTCGGGCTTGAAGCCGCCGGGGATCTCCTCGGCGAGGCGCGACGAGACGGAGTAGTACGACTCGGGCGAATCGTGCTCGACCGCGGTCGGCGTGATCACGACCTCGGCGCCGTAGCCGCGGAGCATCGAGATCTTCTCCTGGCTCATCTTGTCCGGCATGACGAAGATGCAGCGGTAGCCCTTCTGCGCAGCTGCGATCGCGAGGCCGACGCCGGTGTTGCCCGAGGTCGGCTCGACGATCGTCCCGCCCGGCTTCAGCTTCCCGTCGCGCTCGGCGGCCTCGATCATCGCGAGCCCGATTCGGTCCTTGTTCGAGCCGCCCGGGTTCATGAACTCGAGCTTCGCGAGGATCGTCCCGGGGACGTCCTGCGACACGCGGTCGAGACGGACGATCGGCGTGTTGCCGACCAGGTCGATCACCGTTGGGTACGCGCGAGCCATTGCGGCGCGAAGCCTACCGCCGCCCGCCGGTCTAACCGGGGGCGGCCGCCGGGGCGTCGGCCGGCGAGATCTCCCTGTCGCTGATCAGGACGAGGGTCGCGAGCAGCCCGGTGGCTGCGATCCCGACCGCCACCCAGAAGGCCCAGTGGGTCCCGCTCGTCCACGCGGCCGGAAATTGCTTGCCCTCTTTCAGCAGCGTTCCCGAGTGGGTGAGCAGCACCGACGAGGTGACTGCGACTCCGATCGCGCCTCCCACCTGCTGTGCCGTGTTGATCAGCCCGGAGGCAAGACCTGCCTCGTGCTGCTCGACGCCCGCCAGAGCGGCGATCGAAACGGGAATGAACGAGAACGGCAGCGCGAAGCCGATCAGCAGGTAACCCGGGAGCAGGTCGGATGCGTAGGAGCCGTCCACGGGGATCTGCGTGTACCAGAGTAGTCCGGCGATCGTGGCGGCGAACCCCGTCGCCATCACCTTCTTGGCACCGATCTTCGTCACGAGCATCTGCGCGAGACCCGCCCAGAGGACTGCCGATCCTGCCGTGGCGACGAACGTCAGCCCGGTCCTGAGGGCCGACCAGTGCAGGACGTTCTGCACGTACAAGGTGAGCAGGAAGAAGTTCGAGAACACGACGGCGCCGAGCAGCAAGCCCGCGACGTTGGCGCCCGCGACCGTGTGCACACGGAAGATATGGAACGGCATCAACGGATGCTTGGCGCGCGACTCGACGACGAGGAACGCGATCAAGAGCACGACCGCGATCGCGAGGCGCGAGATCGTCCAGCCCGACGTCCAGCCGTGGTTCGGCGCTTCGGAGACGCCGTAGACGAGCAGCGCGAGACCGGCGGTGATCGTGACGGCGCCGGCAATGTCCTGCGTCTGCTTGCGATCGGAGCGGCTCTCGCGCACGAAACGCGGCGCGAGCAGGAGTGCGAGCACCCCGACCGGGACGTTGACGAAGAAGATCCACTCCCAGCCCAGGTACTTCGTGAGGATGCCGCCTGCGAGCACGCCGACTGCGGCGCCCGAGCCACCGATTGCGCCCCAGATACCGAGTGCCTTGTTGCGCTCGGGGCCTTCGTCGAAGCTGGTCATGATGATCGAGAGCGCCGCGGGAGAGATGATCGCGGCGCCGAGGCCCTGCAGCGCACGAGCGCCGATCAGCACGGGCTCGGACCACGCAAGCCCGCAGAGGAACGACGCGAACGTGAAGAGCATGACGCCGACGTAGAACACACGCCGCCGCCCGAGCAGGTCGGCCGCACGACCACCCAGCAGCAGGAAGCCACCGAAGGTGATCGCGTACGCGGTGATCACCCACTGGAGGTTCGCCTCGGAGAAGTGCAGCGACTTACCGATCGACGGCAGCGCGACATTCACGATCGAGACGTCGAGGACGGTCATGAAAAACGCGGCGCAGACGATCGCGAGCGCCTTCCACCTGTTCGGGTCTGGCATTGCGGCGGCTCCTACCTCATGAGAAGGGACGGGGAGTGGCTGACACCTTGGGAATGGAAACGCGCGCGATCGTCGAGAATTCCTGCGGACGGCACGCTTGGCAGATATTCGCGTCGCAGGCGACCGAGAGGAAGATGAATGCCTCCTCCATGCTGAAGCCCCACTGGTCGACGAGGAAGCGCGCGCCCTCTTCGACGGCGCGGTCGAGCGCCTCCATGAAGTCCGGGCCGGCGGTGCCGTGGACGACCCAGCTCGATGCGAGCTCGGTCACCGGCCAGGTGCCCTGCTTGCCCTTCAAGAGGTCAACGCGGATCGTCACCTCGCCGGCGATCTCGACGCCGGTGAAGCAGACCTCGCCGTCACCCATCGAGGCGTGCATGTCGCCGATCGCGAGCATGCCGCCCGGCTGGCGGACGGGCAGGTAGACCTTCGCGCCGGGGCCGTGCAGATGGTTGTCGAGATTGCCACCGTGCTGCCCGGCAAAGCCGTTGAAGATCGTCTCGCTCTCCGTCGCAACCCCGATCACGCCGACCATCGGCCGCAGCGGGAACGAGATGCGGTCGTTCATGTGCACGGTGTCGCCCTCGACGCGGAAGACCTGCGTCAGCGGCGCCTGCACCTTGTCGATCAGCTGGCCGATCCCGGGGATCAGCGTCGCGAAGCCACGCGCGGCGGGCCGCACCTCGAGCAGTTCGACGACGAGTGAGTCGCCCGGCTCCGCACCGCGCACGGCGATCGGCCCGGTCGCGGAGTTGACGCGTTGAAAGTCGATCTCGGTCACGAGATCGGCCTCGGTCTGGATCTGGCCGGTGAAGCAATCGTTCGTCTCGAGGGTGATCATGGAGCCCGGCTCGACTTCGAGCACGGGCTCCATGTTCGGTCCGAATGCCCAGACGATCTCGTCACGGCCGATGCGGTGGGAGGTCGTCGTGGCCATCAGTGCCCCGCCACCGGAGGTGCGTCGGGCACGTCCGCGCCCGTCACCTCGTCGTCGACGTAGATTCGCCCGGCATTGCGCAGCGCCTCGGGCCGGAGCCGCAGCATCACGAGTCCGATCAGGAGCCCGGCGGCGATCCAGCCGAGTGCGAAGAAGGCCGCATACCGGTACGGGTAGGCCGGGAGCGGGAAGTACTGGTAGTAGAGCGGGAACGCAAACAGCACGATTCCCGCGAGCGGGAAGACGAGATGCAACAGCGGGTGGAACTGTGCGCGCTGCTCGGTCAGGTAGAAGCGGATCGAACCGAGCATCACGAGCATGTACACGATGATCACGACCACCGTCGCCGCCGTCGCGAGCATGATGAACCCGTTCAGCGGTCCCCACTTCCAACCCATGATGAACGACAGCGCGACCGCGATCCCGAGGTTGGAGAGGATCGCGATGTGCGGCGTCTTGAACACCGGATGCGTGCGCGCGAGCGCCTTCGGTGCGATTCCGTTGCGCGCCATCGCATAGAACACGCGCGACGCGGCGTTGAAGCCCGCGTTCGAGTTGGCAATGATCGAGTTGATGATCGCGGCGAACACGAGTACCCAGCCGGCGCCCCAGAAGACCTTCGCCATCTCGCGCCACGGGTCACCGCTGCCGCCGGCCTTGTCGACGAACGTCGCGACGCCGCCTTCGCCGAACACCCAGGCGTAGGAGAGCAGCACATAGAAGAGGCCGATCCCGAGGCACGAGTAGACGACCGCACGCGGGATTGTCTTCCGGGGGTGCTTCGCCTCCTCGCCGAGGGGCGCCGCCGCTTCGAAGCCGATGAACGCGAGGATTGCGAACACCATCCCCTTCCCGACACCGGACAAGGCGCCTCCGGGCGCGTTGTTGGGGTTGAACGGCTGCAGGTTCAGGTCGCCCGCATGCGAGATGAGGATCCAGATCGCGAGCGCCGCGAAGACGCCGATCTCGAAGATGCCGAGAATCACGCCGGCCCGCGCGGAGATGCGAATGTCGCGGTAGGTGAGCAGGAAGACGATCGCTGCAGTCGCGAGCACCCAGATCCACCACTGGCCGGTGTAATTCCAACTGAGCTCGCTGCTCATCACCTCGTGCATCGCCCAGCCGCATTCCAGGAAGAGGAACGGCGCGACGAGCGGCTCGAAGAGCAGGAAGAGCCACGCGACGATGAAGCCCGGATACGGCCCGAGCGTGCGCGCGGCGTAGGTGTAGAGACCGCCGGCCGACGGCAGCTCTTTCGCGAGCTGGCCGATCGAGTTGGCGGCGAGCAGACACGCGGCGAGGGCAAGGCCGACAGAGAGCGGCAACGCGGCGCCGGCGTGCGGCACCGAGATGTAGATCGAGTACGCGACCGCGGCCGCGGGAGCCATGTGCGTGATCGACTGGAACAGGACACCGGGGAGCCCGATCGAGTGCTCGCGCAGGTGGTCGAAATCACGTGGACCGGCTGGTGAGCCAGCTTCCATCTCGAACCTCCGAGGATTCGCTTAGGGGGATGCCGCGATCGTCTCAAACCGAGCGGCTGCCACCAAAGACCCAGGTGTCAGCGCGCGTCAGTGCCGGAAGTGCCGGCGGCCCGTCAGGACCATCGCCGCGCCCGCGGCGTCGACCCCGGCCACGACCTCGGCGTCGCGCTTCGAGCCGCCAGGCTGAATGATCGCCGCGATCCCGGCCTCGAGCGCGATCTGAGGCCCGTCGGGGAACGGGAAGAAGGCGTCGCTCGCGAGCACGGCTCCCTCCAGGTCATGACCGTGCGCGCGCGCCTTCTCGACGGCGATGCGCACCGAGTCGACGCGGCTCATCTGTCCCGCACCGACGCCGATCGTCTGCAGGTCGCGAGCGATCACGATCGCGTTCGAGGAGACGTGCTTGCACACGCGCCACGCGAACAGCAGGTCGCCCCATTGCTGCTCGGTCACCTCGCCCGCGACCACCTGCATCTCCTCGCGGTCCTCGATGTCGGAGTCTCGCTCCTGCACGAGCATGCCGCCGAGCACGCGCTTGTAGTCGCGCTCGCCCGGTGTCTCGGAGCGGCGCTCACGGTCGGAGAGGATCCGCAGTGCCTTCTTCGTGCGCAGCGCTTCCACCGCGTCCTCGTCGAAGCCGGGCGCCATCAGCACCTCGACGAAGTGCTCTGCGATCCGTGCCCCCAATCCTCCTTCGACCTCGCGGTTCAGGAGCGCGACGCAGCCGAACGCCGAGACGGGATCGGCGGCGAGCGCGCGTTCCCACGCCTCCTCGATCGTCGCGGCGACGGCGACGCCGCACGGGTTCGCGTGCTTGACGATCACGACCGCCGGCAGCGCGAACTCCCGGAGCACACGACGCGCGCCTTCCAGGTCGACGAGGTTGTTGTACGACAGCTCCTTGCCGCCGAGCTGCTCGACCTGCGAGAGCAGGTGGCGGCGCGCGCCGACCTCGCGGTAGTACGCCGCCGACTGGTGCGGGTTCTCGCCGTAGCTGGGGTCAGTGACCTTGCGCAACGCGACGGTGAGCTGATCCGGGAACGGCTCGGTGTCGCCGAACCAGTTCGCGATCGTCGCCTCGTACACGGCGCTCGTCTCGAAGGCGACGCGCGCGAGCGTCCGTCGCGTGTCCTCGGTCGTGTCGCCGTGCTCACGCAACTCGTCCAGCACGGCCTCGTATTGCTCTGGACTGGAGACCACCGTGACGTGCGAGAAGTTCTTGGCGGCGGCGCGCAGCATCGACGGGCCACCGACGTCGATCATCTCGACGACCTCGGCCTCGGTCCTGCCTCGCTCGGACGCGACCGTGGCGAAGGGATAGAGGTTGACGCACACGAGGTCGATCGGGGCGATGTCGTGCTCGGCAAGCGTCTCGACGTGCCCCGGATCGTCACGGCGGGCGAGGATCCCCGCGTGGATCCGCGGATGCAATGTCTTGACACGGCCGCCGAGCATCTCAGGCGCCTGCGTGACGTCCTCGACGGTGGTCACCTGGATTCCCTGCTCCTGGAGAAACGTCGCGGTCCCGCCCGACGAGACGAGCTCCCACCCGAGCTCGGCCAGCGCGCGCGCGAAGTCGTCGATGCCCTCCTTGTCGTAGACGCTGATCAGCGCGCGGCGAGACACAGGTCCTTCACCACCTCGGGCAGCAGCCGGTGCTCGACTGCGTGAATGCGCTCGGCGAGCGTGTCGCGTGGTTCGACGGGCACGTCCTCCTGCACGATCAACCGGCCGGTGTCGAGCCCGTCGTCGACGTAGTGCACGCTCACGCCGGTCACCTCGACGCCTGCCGCGAGCGCGTCGTCGATCGCGTGTGCGCCGGGGAACGCCGGAAGGAGCGACGGGTGGACGTTGATCACGCGTTCGGGAAACCGCTTGAGGAAAGCGGGGGTGAGCAGGTGCATGTAGCCCGCGAGCACCACGAGCTCGACGCCGTGTTCCTCGAGCCATGTCGCCATCACCAGGTCGCGCTCGGTGCGGTCGGCGTGGCAGTCGAGGCTGAAGGTCGCGGTCGGCACACCCTCTTCGCGCGCTCGAATGAGCGCGTAGCTGTCCTTGCGGTTCGCTGCGACCGCGCTCACCGGCAGCCCAGCATCGAGGAGCGCCTGCAGGTTCGTGCCGTTGCCGCTGACGAGGACACCGATCACGCGATGTGCCCGATCACGGTCTCGCCCGCCTCGGCGTCGGCGACCACGGCGCACCACCCGATCCCCAGGTTGAAGACGCGCCGGAGCTCTTCCTCGCCGACGTGGCGCGCGAGCCACGCGAAGACTGGCGGCCGCTCCCAGCTGTCCCAGTCGAGTTGCGCGGTGAGCCCAGCGGGAACGACGCGCTCGAGGTTCCCGAGCACGCCGCCGCCTGTGATGTGTGCGAACGCTTTCGCGCGGCCACGCAAGCGGCGGGCGACGTCGAGATAGAGGCGTGTGGGCGCGAGCAGGTCGCCGCCGTCGTAGTCCTCTGCTTCCAGCACGCGGCGGACGAGCGTGAACCCGTTCGCGTGCACTCCCGCGGATGGGAAGCCGATCACAGCGTCGCCCGCTTCGATCGACGAGCCGTCGATCAGGTCGGCGCGGGCGACGACACCGACGGCGGTTCCTGCGAAGTCGAGCTCGCCTTCGACGTAGATGCCGGGCAGTTCGGCCGTCTCGCCGCCGACCAGTGCGACGCCCGCCTCGCGGCAGACTGCCGCTGCGCCCTCGACGAGCTCGGCGACCTCTTCGAGGTGAATCTCGTTGGCGGCGACGTAGTCGAGCAGCATCAGCGGGTCGGCGCCGCAGGTCAGGACGTCGTTGATGCAGTGTGCGGCGAGGTCGGCGCCGCAGTCGCGGAGGCGGCCACGGGCGCGCGCGAGGATCAGCTTCGTGCCGACACCGTCGGTGGACGCCGCGAGGTACCGGTCGCCGTCGAGCGGGTGCAGCCCGGCGAACGCCCCGAAGTTCTTCGCGCCGGTCGACTCCACGGCTGCGCGCAACCGTTCGACGATAGATCCGGCGGTCGCCAGCGAGACCCCCGCTGCGGCGTAACTGTTCGCGGAACTGAGGTGCTCTTCGCTCAGGAGAGCAGTGTACGACGGTGTTCGGCTAGCCGAACCGCTCGCCGTAGAGCTCGGGTCGGCCCTCGGGGCCGCCGGCCAGAAAGGAGACGACGGTCTCGCCGACGAGCACCGAGTTCCCCTCGAGCGGGGCGCCGAGAATGTCTGCGAGCGCCCCGGCTTTGGCCTCCGGCTCGTCTGCACGGAGCTGCAGCTCCTGCACGTGCAGTTCTTCCTGCTCCGAGAGGAGCTCCTCGATCCAGTCCCGCGGAGGGTGCACCTCGATGCGGTAGCCCGCGTTTGTCGCGACGAACGTCCGGCGGCCGCCGTGCTCCTGCACACGGAGGTTCCATTGCGTCGCGCGCCCGAGCACCGCCTGGAACTCCTCCTCGTCGAGCGCGACTCCGATGTGGTCGACCCGAGGAACGCGCCAGTGGCCCGGTTGGACGACGACGTTGACCGCGCCCCGCTCCAGCTCGGAAAGGCGCAGCTTGAAGCCGTCGTGGTCGAGCTTCTCCCACGAGGTCCCGGGCTCGACCGCTACGTGCTCCTCGCCGATACGCCCGTAGCGCGCGACGAGGTTGAACCCGAGCTTGCCGAGGTAACGCGCTTCGACGTCGCGGAGCTCGGAGGTGACCAGGTGGTAGTGGAAAAGCTGCACGTCCCTATCCTCCCAAGTGCCGTGGACCCGCCGCTGCTCACCCCGTGGAGCCTGGATCCGCTCCAGGTCGTCCCGACGGTGGTCGTGGCGCTGCTCTATCTGCGCCGCACACGCACGCTCGCGCAGGAGGGACGGCCCGTTGCAGGCTGGCGCCAGGTGAGCTTCTGGACCGGCATCGCGCTCGTCGTGCTCGCGCTCAACTCACCGATCGACTCGCTCGGCGAAGAGCACTTCTTCTTCCTGCACATGACCCAGCACGTGATTCTGGGCGACCTCGCCCCGCTCTGCTTCATGGTCGGGATGACCGGGCAGATCCTGCGCCCGGTGCTTGCGCTGAGCGCGGTCGAGAAGCTGCGCGTGCTCGCACATCCGCTGATCGCACTGCCCCTGTGGGCGGTCAGCCTCTACATCTGGCACATCCCGAGCCTCTACGACGGCGCGCTGCACCACACGGCGCTCCACGCTCTCGAGCACCTGTCCTTCTTCACGTTCGGGTGTCTGATGTGGGAGCCGGTCGTCGAGACGCTGCCCGCGCCGATGTGGTTCGGGACCGGCGCGAAGATCGCCTACCTCTTCGCGGTGCGCCTGATCGAAACCGTGCTCGGAAACATCTTCATCTGGTCGTCGAGTGCGTTCTACAGCGTCTACCGGCACGCGCCCGAGTGGGGGATCACGCCGCGGCACGACCTGAACCTCGGCGGCATCGTGATGATGGCCGAGGGCTCGGTGGTGACGCTCGCCGCGCTCGTCTGGCTGTTCCTGCGCATGGCGTCCGAGGGCGAGACGCGCCAGTTGCTGCTCGAGCAGGGGCTCGATCCCCGCCAGGTCAAACGGGCCGTTCGGTACGGGCGCGCGAAGGACCTGGGCGCTCCACGCTGAATCCACTCTCGATAGCTAGCAGGAGGCTTTGATGGGAACTCCCGAGAATCGCCCGAACTATGCGGCAGGGCCGAACTGGCCGGCAGGCGCTCGCCTACCGATTCCAGGCAACGCGGAGTGGCTGTGGTGGGCCGTCATGGCCGTTGTGGTCGCGATCGTCGCGCTGGTGTCCGACAACGTGAATACGGGCACCTGGGTCGAGTACATGAAGTGGACGACGGCCGCGTATCTGATCTCCCGCGGGATCGCCAAGGCGTCCCGCGTACTCGAGCAGTAGTTAGAGGCTCTAGGCCGGTTCGAACCTGAGCTTGGCCGCGTCTGCCGGCACGCGCGTTGGATACTCGCGCGTCAGGCAGGCGCGGCACAGCGCACTCGCGGGCCGCCGCGTTGCCGCCTGCAAACCTTCGAGCGAGAGGTACGCAAGGCTCGTGGCGCCGATCGCTGCCCGCACGTCCTCGACTGTGGCGTGCGAGGCGATCATCTCGTCCTCGGACGCGAGGTCGATCCCGTAATAACAAGGTGAGATCACCGGCGGCGACGAGACGCGCACGTGCACCTCTGCTGCGCCCGCATCGAACAGCATCTGCACGATCTGGCGCGTCGTCGAGCCGCGCACGATCGAGTCGTCGACGACGACCAGGCGCTTGCCCGCGACTTCCGCAAGCGGGTTGAACTTCATCCGGATCCCCTGCTCGCGCATGCCCTGCTCGGGCTGAATGAACGTGCGCCCGACGTAGCGGTTCTTGATCAGCCCTTCGCTGAACGGGATGCCGGTCGCGCGCGCGAAGCCGATCGCGGCCGGCGTGCCCGAGTCGGGGATGGGCAGGACGAGATCGGCCTCGACCGGCGACTCGGCAGCGAGTCGTTCGCCCATCCGCACCCGCGCGCCGTGCACCTCGACGCCTGCGAGGCGCGTGTCGGGCCGCGCGAGGTAGAAGAACTCGAAGATGCAGAGCGCGCCGTTCTTCTCCTGATCGACCGCCTGGATCGAGTGCAGCCCTTCGTCGTCGATCATCACGAGCTCGCCGGGCCGGACCTCGCGCTCGAACGTCGCGCCGACGAGATCGAGCGCGCACGACTCGGACGCGACGACCGGGTCCTCGCCGAGCCGACCGATCGCGAGTGGCCGGAACCCGAACGCATCCCGGAAGGCGAACATCTTGCCCTCGGCGAGGCCGACGACGGTGGCGGCGCCCTCGAGACGCGCCATCGTCGCGACGATCGCCTCTTCGAGCGGGCGCTCGTCATCGGCGATCAGCGCGGCGATCACTTCGGAGTCGGAGCTCGAGGCGAGCGGCTTCCCCGCCTGCTCGCGGAGCGCTTCCGCGTTCACCAGGTTGCCGTTGTGCCCCAGCGCGACGAGGCGCTTGCGGCCGTGATGCAGCAGCGGTTGCGCGTTCTCCCACCCGTTGCCGCCGGTCGTCGAATAGCGGGTGTGCCCGATCGCGTATTCGCCGCGGAGCCCGGAGAGCGTCCGCTCGTCGAAGACCTGCGGCACGAGTCCGAGGTCGCGTACGGCGGTGAGGCGTCCGCCCTCGGAAACGGCGATGCCCGCCGACTCCTGGCCGCGATGCTGCAGCGCGTAGAGGCCGAAGTACGACAGGCGCGCGACGTCGCGTCCCGGCGCGCGGACACCGAAGACACCGCACATTAGGCGACCATCCCGAGCTCGACGATGTCGTCCCACGGGATCTCGGTCGCCGGGTCGACCGCGACGATCACGCCTTCGCCCTCGACGGCCTGGACGTCTGCGCGAAGGCCCGACCAGGCTTCCGCCTCACGGAGCGCAAGCGCGACGCCGCCGTCGGACACGTCGTGCGCGAGCGTGAAGAGGCGCGCGTGCCGCCACATGAAGTGGACGAAGCCGTGGCCGAAGCCGCGCAGCAGGACAATGGGGTCGCCCCGGCGCCAGCGGTCCGGGATCGCGGTGACGTCGCGAACGAGCCCGACGCATCCGATCACCGGGGTTGGCGGGATCGGGTTGCCTCCGGTCTCGTTGTAGAGCGAGACGTTGCCCGAGACGACGGGGATGCCGAGTGACTCGGCGGCGCGCGAGATGCCCTCGATCGCCTGCGCGAGCTC
>JBKJQL010000256.1:0-7017 GCA_046594035.1 Gaiellaceae bacterium | reverse complement strand
GACGGTGTTGCCCGAGGCGAGCGCGGGCGCAATCAGCTCGGCGGGCATCGTGTACGGCCAGTTCCACGGCGTGATCACGCCGATCACCCCGCGCGGCCTGCGCACGAGCAGCACGCGCTTCCCGGCGGTGAACGAGTTCGCGAGCCGGCCCTCGAGTCGCTTGCCGTCCTCGGCCGCGTTGCGCCAATAGGAGATCAGCTCCTCGACCTCGTCCCTGGATTCATGCAGCGGCTTGCCCTGGTCGAGGGTGAGCGTGTGCGCGAGCTCGTCGCGTCGCTTCTCGACCGCGTCGGCGACGCGGTGCATCGCTGCGGCGCGATCAAATGCGGTCAGGCGCGCCCATGCACCCGACGCGCGGTTCGCCGCGTCGATTGCGCGCTGCGCGTCGTCGCGTGAGCCCTGTGGGATCTCGCCGATCGTCTCCCCGGTCGCGGGCGAGTCGGCGGTGAACGTCTCCCCCGAAGCGGCGCTTGTCCACGCGCCGTCCACGAACATCGAGGTGTTGCTGAAACTCTCAGTCACCGAGCTCGGTCCTCCGCCGGTCGACGAACGCCTTCAGCTCGTCCTTCAGCCCCGGGTCGATCTCCGGCTCGACGTACTCCTCGAGCGTCTTCTCGGAGATCTCCGTCGCGCGCGCGGCGGCATCGCGACCACCGAGCCGGTTCCAGCGCTCGTAGTTCTCCGTTGACGAGAGCAACGGACGGTAGAAGCACTCGCGGAAGCGCTCGAGCGTGTGGACGGCGCCGAGGAAGTGACCACCCTGGCCGACCTCCTGGTGCGCGCTGAAGGCGAGCGTTTCCTCGTTGATGTTCAGCGGCTGAAAGACGTGATGGAGCATCCGCAGCAGCTCGACGTCGACGATGAACTTCTCGTAGCACGACACGAGTCCCGACTCGAGCCAGCCGGCCGAGTGCATGACGAAGTTCGTGCCGGCCAGGAACGTCGGCCACAGCGTCATCGCCGCCTCATACGCCGCCTGCGCATCCACCGTCTGCGACGACGTGAGCGCACCGCCGCCGCGGAACGGCAGCCCGTAGTGGCGCGCAATCTGACCCGTGCAAAGGAGGCCGATCGCGGACTCCGGCGTGCCGAAGCTCGGCGAGCCGGACTGCATGTCCGTGTTCGAGAGGAACGATCCGAACACGACCGGACACCCGGGGCGGATCGTCTGCACGAGCGCGATGCCCGCGAGCGCCTCTGCGACCTGCTGCGCAAGCGACGCGGCCACGGAGACCGGCGACATCGCGCCCATCAGCAAGAACGGGGTGATGATCGTCGCCTGGTTGGCGCGGGTGTACTTGAGGAGCGCCGAGAGCATGCGATCGTCGTAGCGCAGCGGCGAGTTGACGTTGATCAGCGAGATGATTGCCGGCGTCTTCTCGATCGACTCGCGGCCGAAGACCATCTCCGCCATCGCGATCGTGTCGAGCGCGTTCGGCCCGGAGGTGACCGAGCCCATGAACGGCTTGTCGGAGAGCGTCAGCAGCGCGTAGACCATGTCGAGGTGGCGCGAGTCGAGCGCCTTGTCACCCGGCTCGCAGATCGTCCCGCCCGGCGTGTCGAGCTGCGGGAAGGACTGCGCCAGCTTCACGAGGTTCTCGAAGTCCTCGTACATCGCCTCACGGCGCTCGAGCCCGCGGCGCACGAAGGGGCAGCCGTAGACGGCGCCGAACGCCATGTGCTTCCCGCCGACGTGAATATTGTTGTCCGGGTTGCGCGCCTGCAGGTCGAACTCGCGGGGCGCCTTCGCCACCTGCTCGAGGATCCAGTCGGGGTCGAACTTGACGAGGTCGCCCTCGACGGTTTGCCCTGCAGCCGCGAACGCGGCCTGTGCCTCGGCGTGCTGGAAGTCGACGCCGAGCTCGCTCACGATCCGGCGCCAGCCGCGGTCGAGCTCCTGCATCGAGAACTCGTCGAGAATCTCGTACCTCGGCAATTCGTTGATCAGCACGGTGCCCCTTCCGTAAGTGTTGGTGAATGGCTCGGTCGCGAGCACCAAGCGATGCAAGGACGCAGGGCGTTCCGATAGCGGTGTTCTATCGGGACAACCGAGGACGCGGCAGCGCGCCGCGTGATCGCGGGCGAGACGCCATCAGATGCTTGCGGATGGGGAACTACGCCTCCTGGAGAAGTCGTTCGAGGGCACGTTCGAGGCCGATGTTGCCGGTCTCGCGGATTTCGAGCGGCAAGCCGAGTCTTTCAGCAGCGGCCTCCGCTTTCGCGCGCAACTCGTCGGTCGGCGATTGGGCGAGCCAGACGACGCGCTCGTAATGCTTGAAGTAATCGTCGCGCAGCTCGGGATGCCGGTCGAGGCCGAGCCCCCGCCAGACGACGCGGTCGAAGGAGCGCACGAGGAAATCCGTGAGGTAGTAGGTGCCGAGCTCGTGCTGCATGCCGCCGAACAACTGATAGCAGTCGGCGCCCGCGAGCCGCGGCAGGTCGTCGAGTGCACCGCGCGTTCCGCAGTCGGCGTAGGCGACGACGTCCGCCTTGCCCGCCGCATCGATGGCGGCACGGATCTTCTCGGGACGGTTGTGCAGCTCCGGCGGTAGCGGCCGGACGTCGACGTCCCACCCACGGCGCTTCGCGATCTGGTCGATGTGCAGCGCGAGGGCACCGCAGGCGACTATTACCTTCGGCCCCGTCGAGCCTACGCCCGTGACCCTCGTCATGCTGGGAACGAGAGCTGATCGATGAAGAGGTCGTTGAAGTCGGTGCGGCCGGACAGCTCGACGTACTTGACCTCGTCGAGCACCGCCTGCGCGGCGGCGCGCTCGGTGACCGAGAGCGCCGCGATCTTCGCGCCTTCGCCGGCGACGTTTCCGGCGGAGACGATGCGCAGCAGCGGCAGCTTCGGAACGAGCCCGATCTTCACGGCGCTCGCAGCCGTCAGGTACGAGCCGAACGAACCGCCGAGCAGCACCTGCGAGATCTCCGTCGGATCGACGCCCATGTCATTGCAGAGGATCTGCCAGCCGGTTGCGATCGAGGCCTTCGCAAACTGCAGCTCCCGCACGTCACGCTGCGAAAGGAACACGTCCTTGTGCAAGTAGAAGACGTTCTCTTCGCCGATCTTTCCGAGGTGCGGTGACGAACCGAGCACGAAGCGTCCGGAGTGATCGAGAATTCCCGCGTCGAGAAGCTCGGCTACTGCGTCGACGAGTCCCGAGCCGCAGAGCCCGACGGCTTCAACGTCGCCGATCACCGTGAGCTGAACCTCGCCGTCGACGATCTTCACGCCCTCGATCGCGCCGTCGGCGGCACGCATGCCGCAGCGGATCTGCGCGGCCTCGAACGCAGGCCCTGCAGGCGCAGCCGTCGCGAGCGCCTCGGCTGACGAGCCCAGCACGATCTCGGAGTTGGTTCCGACGTCGATGAACAGTCGGGTGCGCTTGTCGAGCGTCAGGCCCGTCGCGAGAATGCCCGCGACGATGTCCGGACCGACGTAGGCACCGAGTGCCGGGAACATGACGGCGGGTGCGCGCTCGTGGACGTGGACGCCGAAGTCTCTCGCCTTTGCCGCCGGCAGCGTGCGCGCGGCGATCGTGAACGGCGCCATCGAGAGCGGCTCCGGGTCGATTCCGAGCGCGAGCTGCATCATCGTCTGGTTGCCGGCGATCACGATCTCGTAGACCTCGGAGGGATCGACTCCGGCCTCCTCGCACACCTCGGCGGTGAGCGTGGCGAGCGTCTCGTGCGCTCGATCGCCGAGCATGCCGAGTGCTTCTGGATCCATCATGGTCGCGGAGATACGCGTGATCACGTCGGCGCCGAACGGTTGCTGCATGTTCAGGATCGACTGCACCGCAGCCGGAAGGCCGGTCTCGAGGTCGAGCAACGTCGCGACGCACGTCGTCGTGCCGAGGTCGTACGCGATCGCAAAGCGTCGGGCGGTCGTATCGCCCGGCTCGACATCGACGAGCACGTCGTCCACGAGAACCGCCGTGACGTTCCAGTTCGACTCGCGCAAGGTGTGCCCCATCGCGCGGACGACTTCCAGCGGCACGCGCGGCTCGACGTCGTCCATCGCCTGCAGCACGCGCTCGAGGTCGGAGGTCTGATCCTCGAGAGTCGGCTCGCTCAGTTCGAGGTAACGCTTCTGCACCGCGGGGCGCAGGATCACGTGGCGGCCGACTCCGGCGAGCGCGGCCTTCGGGCGCGTCTGCAGCGGCGGGACTTCGACGACGAGATCCTCGGCGGCCTGTGCGCGGCAGGCCAGCCTCCACCCCGCCCTCAGCTCGTCCGGCGTGAACGCGCGCGGATCGACGACGTCGATCGCCTGCTCACCGGTTGCAACCCGCACCTTGCACTTCTTGCACGTACCGTGACCACCGCAGGTCGAGTCGATCGCGACGCCGTTCCAGCTCGCGCCGTCGAACAGCGTCGTACCGGCCGGGACGCGCGTCTCCTTGACCGCGCCGTCGGCCTGCTCGAAGACGAGCCGGACGCGCGTCGGCTGCGTTTCTGCGTCAGTCACGGGCTCGGCTGTCACGCTGTCTTGATCGCCTCCGTCGAGCCCACGGCGGCCACTTCCGCCGCAGCTTTCTTCCTGCGGTACGCGGCGATCCACGCGGCGCCCCACTCGTCGTGGCCGAGCAGGAAGTCGGTCGCGCGAACCGCCTCGACAATCTCCTGCGAGCGCGCATCCATGATCGCGCTCGTCAGACCATGGCTCGCGGCGATCGCGAGAAAGCCGGCGCCGAGCGTTTCGCGGCCCGGCAGACCGAACGATGTGTTCGACGCGCCGCACGTCATGTTCACACCGAGGTTGTCGCGGATCAGCCGCACCGTCTCGAGGAACAGCGTGACCGCACGCGGTTCGGCGCCGACAGGCATCGCAAGGGGATCGATCAGCACGTCCTCGGGCGGAATACCGTAGTCGCCGGCGCGCGAGACGATCTTCTTCGCAACCTCGAGGCGGCGCTCGGGCTCCATCGGGATCTCGTCGTCGTTCGCCAGGCCGATCACGGCAGCCCCGTACTTGGCGACGATCGGCAGGATGGCGTCGAGCCGTTCGTCCTCGCCGGTGACGGAATTGACCAGCGCCTTGCCCTGGTAGGCGCCGAGCCCAGCCTCGAGCGCCTCGATCACGGACGAGTCGATGCAGAGCGGCACGTCGGTGAGGCTCTGCACGAACGGGATCACCTGGCGCATCAGCTCGATCTCGTCGGCGAGCGGATCCCCGACGTTCACGTCGAGCATGTCGGCGCCGCCCGCGATCTGCTGCTCGACGTCGGTCTCGATGCGCGAGAGGTCGCCGTTCTGCAACTCGGCCTGGAACTTCTTGCGCCCGGTCGGGTTGATGCGCTCGCCGATCACACAGAACGGGCGCTCGGGCCCGATCACGATGGTCTTAGACGACGACTGAAGGACGGTCTCCACTCAACTCCCTTTCGGCGCGGGTTGGAATCGCGAGGCGGCTGCACAGACGCGCGATGCCGGCCTCCTTGCGAAAGCTGATCAGGTGCAGCCCGCGCACACCGGGGATCCGACGCGCTGCGTCGGCGAGCTCGCAGCCGATCTCGAAGCACTCTGCCTCCGGATTCGCGGAGCTCTCGACGCGGTCGATCAGCGCAGCCGGGACGGAGATGCCCGGCACGTGCTCGTCGATGTAGCGCAACGACTTCGCCGTACGCACGAGGCACATCGACGGGAGGATCGCGACTTTCTGCGCGAGCCCGGTCTGAACTGCCTCGGCCATGAAGCGCTCGAGCGGGCCGAGCTCGAAACCGACCTGCAGCTGCAGGAATTGCGCGCCCGCGCGAACCTTCTTCAGCGCGCGCTCGACGCGGTAGCCCTGCGGAGGCGCCTGGGGGTTCTCGACCGCGCCGAGGTAAAGCCTCGGAGCCGGATCGATCTTTCGGCCGGAGAGATACGTGCCCTTGCGCATCGAGTCCGCCGTCGCGAGCAGCTGAATCGAGTCGAGGTCGAACACGCGCCGCGCCTCCGGCTCGTCGCCGGCGGTGACGTCGTCGCCGGTGAGGCAGCAGATGTTTTCGATCCCGTGCAGCGCGGCGCCGGCGATGTCCGCCTCCAGCGCGAGCCGGTTTCGATCACGGCAGACCAGCTGCATGATCGGCTCCATCCCGAGCTGCTGCAGCGCGATCGAGACCGAGAGCGGCGAGGCGTGCGCGTGCGCGGCTGTGTTGTCGGTGGCGTTGACGGCGTCGACGTACTCCTCGTACGGGGCGAAGAGCTCGTGCACTTTCTCGAGGCCGCCGGTGTTCACGGTCAGCAACTCCGCGGTGAGCACGAAGCGGCCGGACGCGACTGCCTCCTCAAGCCTCGACACGCCACCCCTTGGGCGCGACCTTGTCGCGCTTCGTGAAGTGGTTGACCCACGACGAGGTGCCCCAGAGGCGGTTGTCGACCGGCTGGCGTATGTCGTGGATCTCCTCTGCCCACGGCGTCTTCGGCGCGCGCTCCACCGCTTTCACCCAGACACAACGCAGCTCGGGCTTCACCTCGCAGTGACCGTCCGGACGGACGCCGCCGCACGGCCCGTTCCGCAAGGTCTTCGGGCAGTTCATCGGGCACGTCATGCCGGTGGAATGCAGGACGCATTGACCGCACATCTGGCAGCCGAACACCGGCTTCTTGACCGCAGCCTCAACAACGGCGACGAGTTTCACGCGGGGACGGCCGACCGCTTCTTCTCGATCAGGTCCTTGGCGAGGCGAACTGCGGTGGATGCGTCAGCCGCGTACCCGTCTGCGCCGACAGCGTCTGCGTACTCCTGCGTCACCGGTGCGCCGCCGACCATCACGATCACGTCGTCGCGGATGCCGGCTTTCTGCAGCGCGTTGATGTTGGCCTTGAACATCGGCATCGTGGTGGTCAGGAAGGCCGAGAATCCGACGATGTCGGGCTGGTGGAGGTCGATCGCTTCGATGAACTTCTCGGGAGCGACCTGGACGCCGAGGTCGATCACCTCGAAGCCAGCTCCCTCGAGCATGATGTTGACGAGGTTCTTGCCGATGTCATGCACATCGCCCTTGACGGTGCCCATCAGGAACT
>JBKJQL010000281.1:0-7438 GCA_046594035.1 Gaiellaceae bacterium | reverse complement strand
TGATCGAGGCCCTCGGCGAGGGCTTCGACGGGGCGATCCCCGGCCTGCCGCTCGCGGACACCGTCAAGCGCGTGCGCGACGGCATCGTCGTCGAGACCGTCCCGCGCGACGAGCTCGTGGCGGTGCAGACGCCGCAGGCGTTCGTCGCGCCCGTCCTCCGAGCCGCGCTGAAGGCACTTAGTGTTGAGTCAACACAAAGTCCGACGGACTGCGCCTCGATCCTGGAGGCGAACGGCGGACGGATCCGAGTGGTCGCCGGTGACGAGAAACTGCTCAAGGTGACGACGCGCGCGGATCTCGAGCGAGTCGCGTTGTGGCTGTAGAGGCTGTTGTCTTCGACGTCGGCGAGACACTCGTCGATGAGACGATGATGTGGACGCGCGCCGCCGCGAGCGCCGGCGTGACGCCGTTCGCGTTGATGGGTGTCCTCGGCGCGACGATCGAACGGGGTGTGCACCACGACGAGACCTGGGGCATCCTCGGCGTCGACCACCCGGAGGGCACCTGGGTCGACGAGGACTGGTACCCGGATGCGGCGCCGTGCATCGAGCGGCTGCGCGATGCCGGTTATCGCGTGTGTGCAGTAGGCAACACACCGCAGTTCATCGAGGAGCACGTCGGGCAACACGTCGAGGTGCTCGGCTCGTCGGAGCGGTGGCAGATCTGGAAGCCCGACCCGGCGTTCTTCGCGCGCATCGTCGAGATGCTCGGCGTCGAGCCTGCGAAGATCGCCTACGTGGGCGACCGCGTGGACAACGACGTCGGCCCGGCGATCGCCGCCGGGATGGTCGGCGTGCACATCAAGCGCGGCCCGTGGGGCTACCTGCACGAGCCGCCGCCAAGCGCGCTTCGGATCGACTCGCTCGACGAACTGCCGGCGGTGCTGGCGTGAGCTTCCGCGTCGGGATCGGCGTCGACGCGCACAAGCTCGAGCGTGGGGTGCCGCTGATCCTCGGCGGCGTGCGCTTCGACTTCGACCGCGGGCTTGCGGGTCACTCCGACGGCGACGTGCTTGCGCACGCGCTCGTCGACGCCCTGCTCGGAGCAGCGGGCCTCGGCGACATCGGCGCGCTGTTTCCATCCGGCGACGAGAAGTACCGCGGCGCGGACAGCCTTGACCTGCTGCGCGATGCGTACCGCCAGGTGCAGGAGGCGGGTTGGACGCTCGTCAACGCCGACTGCGTGCTGATCGGGCAGGAGCCGAAGATCGCAAGCCGCCGCGACGAGATGCGTCAGCGTCTCTCGGAGGCGTGCGGCGGCGGCGAGGTCAACGTGCGCGCGACGACGATGGACCACATGGGCTTTACCGGTCGCGGCGAGGGTCTCGCGGCGCACGCCGTGGCGCTGCTGACGCGCGCGTGACGGAGGTAGTCCTGTACGCAGACCGTCCGGACGCCAGCACCAACTCGAGGTTTTGCGTCGCAAGGGCGCGGTCGACGTCGATCATCAGCGGCAAGCCACGGCGGAGGTTGTCTACGTTGACGAGTCTGTTAGCGATCGCTGTGCTTGCGTACTCGAAGTCCTTCTCGTGTCCGGCGACGAGCTTGGAGAGAACGACATCGTGCATTTCCATGAACTGCCCGACGGCTTCCTTCCTCCAAGCCCCGACCGGCGAGAAGGCGACTCGCACGGTGCGACCTTGCCACCCCGCGAGTGCGTGAGGTGTCTCGGGGCCGACCCCGTTCGCGTAGTAGCCGTACTGGTCGTGAAACGGCGAGCCGTCTCCGAGAACGCCGTCGATTTCGATCGCCCGCTCCGGATCGGTGAGCGGGAACACGTCCGCTTCCATCGAAACCAGGAGCGCTTCGGGCGGGTCTGCGACCTGTACGACGACTGCCTGGCTGCCGATCACAACGATCTCGTCGTCATCGACGATTGCCGCAGCGGCACGGATGATGTGCTCCAGATCCTCGCGTCTCACGAAACCGTTGCCTCGACCGCCCGAAGGAGGTGACGCCGCGCGTAGTCGCTCAGCGTTCCCGCAAACGGTGAGGTCTGCCGAAGATCGGCGGACGAAGTGGTGTCCTCGCCGATCGCCTTCACGATCTGCGGGATCTGTTGTCCGAGAACGCGGGACCATTCGTCAGCCCACTTGGGGTGAATGCGTCCTTCGGCGCGCCATCGATCGACGCGAGATCGTGCTGCTTCGACGGCTGTTGGTGTCAGCTGCTTGGCGACGGCGCGGTGATATGCGAGCGATCGCAGATCGGCACGCCGGTGGCCGTCCGACGTTGCTCCGGGATCCCACGGCAATAGGTCGAGTGGCGTCTCGGAGATCGCCCGCTCACGGCGACGGCGAAGTGCGGCGGAGAGCGGACGGGCTTCCCTTCCTTCTCCGTCGTGGAACTCGTCCAGGATGCCAAGCAGTTCGTTGACGGGTACCTCCTCACGGCCTGTCGGTGTTCGCAACGTCGCGATCTCGCCCCGGCGGATCCACTTGTCCAGGCCCGGCTGACTGACTCCGAGCGCACGCGCCGCCACCGACCGCTTAACGGTCGGGCCGAGCGTGGTGATCAGGAGCGCAATTGTCGGCTCGAGCAACCCCTGGCTTGCGGGATCCAGGCCCGCCTGGACCTGACGCAGCCGGGTGACTTCGCGAATGACGTCTTCCGGCGCAAGATTCATCTCTTGAGAATAGCAGAAAGATTCGTAAAAAGCCTCTATTCCTAAACCATAGAGATTAATAAATAGAGATTTTTACGAATCTAGGCTGGAAGAGAGGCGACCCCGCGCTTGAGCACGACGAGCCCATCGCGCTCCAGGGATACGAGCGCGTCGCCGTCCACCGGTTGCTCGCCTGCGGCGACGGCGCGCAGCGCGTTCGCGCGCCGCTGGCGGAACGAGCCCTCGAACCTCGATTGCTTGCGTTGCGGCTCGTAGCGTTGCCCGCGTGACGGGCAGTCCGCGGCGAGCGGGCACGCGCCGCAGCGCGGAATGCGCGCAAGGCAGATCGTCGCGCCGAGGTCGAAGAGCGCCTGCGTGCACGAACCGTCGAACCGTTCGCGTGTGCGCTCCTGGATGCGGCGTACGTTGACGTCGATCGGCAGCACGTCGCGCCCGAAGGCAAAGTTGCCGACGGCCCCGGCGGTGTACGGACCGACACCGGGCAGATCGGTCAGGTCGTCGGGCCACCCGTGCGCTGCGACGTGCTGGGCCGCGCGGTGCAGGTTGAGCGCTCGCCGGTTGTAACCGAGCCCCTGCCACTCGATGATCACGTCGCCCGCTGAAGCCGCAGCAAGCGCCTCGACCGTCGGCCACTTCTCGAGCCACGCGTTCCAGCGCGGCACGACCCGTTCCACCTGGGTCTGCTGCAGCATCACCTCGCTGACGAGGATCGCGTAGGGATCTCGTGTTTCTCTCCAGGGGAGAGGGCGCCGATTTTGGCTGTACCACTCAAGAAGTAGCTCTTTCACCAGGGAGAGAGTAGAGGCGGGCGACGCGAGCAGGCGCCCGAGAAGGCCGTGCGAACAGTTCGTGCGAACAATCGGTGTCCAGAGCTGGCGAAAGTCGGCGAACCGAAGACATGCAGCCGGCCTCGCTCGGGAGGGCTGAGCGGGGAATGTGAGAACCGGGCGAGCCACGCCTCTTCGTCAAGTCGAAGGCGAGGAATCTGCCTGAGCGCGCTTGCGCCTAGCGCTTAGCGGACGGAAAGCCGGCTTGCTCGGGTCGGCCGGGTGGGTTACTGGCCGCGGTTGTCGCTGATGAGTGCGTAGAGGCTGTCGTGCTCTTCGCGGCAGGCGGGGCAGCCGGCAAGGTGGGCGCGCAGGCCGGGAATCTCGGTGTCGGTGTCGGTGTCGGCGTCGGCGAGCTCGAGCTCGACGTAGCGGTCGAGTTCTTGGAAGCAGACGTCGCAGCCGACTTCCGGCTCGGCCGGTCCGAGCAGCCGACCAAGTGCCTGCTTGATATCCGGGTGTTCCATCACTCTTCCTCCAGCAGATCGTCGAGTGCGAGGCCCTGCCCGTGTAGGTGCTTGCGGAGTTTGCGGCGGGCGTCGTGCAGTGTCTTGTAGAGCGCGCCGCGGTTGGTATTCAGGCGCTCGGCGAGGACGTCAATCGGGACGCCGTTGACGGCGAGCGCGACAAGGACGCTCCGTTGGTGGGGGGTCAGCACCTCGGCAATGGCGTCTTGGACAACGCTGAGAAGCTCGCTCTGCTCGGCCTCTGCCGCAGGACCGAGCGTCGCGCTCGAATAGGGGCCCCAGCTTTCAGGCTCGAGCGGGATCTCGCGCCCTTGCCAGGCTCGTTTGCGGAGCTTGACGGCCGCTTCGAGCAGGGCGAACATGTAGACCCAGGTCGTGAAACGGCTCGCGCCACGGAAGTCGTCGAGGCGCCTGAGAATGCTCATCAGGGCATCGTTGGCAGCTTCGGTGGCGATGTCGTCGAGCTCGTTGCCGCGCAGGTGCGGTAACGCCGTCCGGCGGCGGGCGACCTCGAAGCGTGCGGCGCGCAGGAGGAGCGCGTGCAGGCGCGCGATTGCCGCGTCGCGAGTTGCGTCGTCGGCGCGCAGTGCACGTAGCCATTCGCGCGACTCTGCGTCAAAGGGCGCCGCAGGCGTTGGCGCCGGTGGCGCGATTGGCGGGGCGGCGGGTTCCACGACCTGCACCGTAGCTACGCCGACGACGCTCATGATGCGCTTTTCTCCTCGATTGGCGCCAGAATCCGTGCCGCGAGATCGGGTCGGCAGCCGCGTTCGACGAGCTCGATCAGCGCATGAAGGTCAAAGCGGGCGTCGTTGGCGATCTCAGCAGCGAGCGGGAGGGAGAATCCCGATTCCGTTAGACGCCCGCGGCGCCAGCGGACGACCTCGTCGACGCCCGCGTCCGGTGTCGTCTTTGTCTGCATGCCTCTTTGGTGTCCGCCTGGTGCCGGTCCTTACCACCGGCACTCCGCCGGCTTGGTCACCATCAGCACGACGATGATGAGGATCAAGAGCAGCGGGAGATAGTTGAGGCCGCGCGCTCGGCGATCGTCGAGAAGCGCTCGCAGCTCGGGCTCACGGTGGTGCGGGTCCGCCCCGAAGCCGGAGCCTCGGGGCGGGAGAGCACGTCGGGGTCGGCGGGCGCTTTAGAAGCGCACCGGGAACTGCTTGATGATGCCGCCGCTGAGCATGTCCGACATGTGCAGGATGTGATTGACGACCTTGTCGTAGGCTGCGACGTCGCCGCTCCAGTTTCCTTGGAGCCGTGCGACCGCTTCGTCGGTTGTCAACTTGAGGTGCATGTGCATCTCGGTTTTCATCGCGTCGAGTTTCCAGTAGCGCGGGTTGACGCTCGAGAGTGTGGCGGCGATCTGGTCGGCGTTTGCGCTCCAGCGG
The DNA here is from genome assembly GCA_046594035.1 of Gaiellaceae bacterium. Classification (GTDB taxonomy): domain Bacteria; phylum Actinomycetota; class Thermoleophilia; order Gaiellales; family Gaiellaceae; genus PALSA-600. The sequence continues at coordinate 2,125 of JBKJQL010000281.1, read as the reverse complement.
GCCTGGGCGTCGGCGAGCTTGGTCTGGTCGCCGGCCTTGGCGGCTGCGATCAGGTCGGCGGCGATCAGGATGTGCGTGCGCAGCTGCTTGGTCAGTTCGTTTCCGGCGGCATTGCCGTAGTAGGGCTTGACGGCGTTGCCGATATCGGTCTGGTTTTGCAACAGCCGCGCGACGGTCGCGTCGGTGTCCGGAGTTCCCGTCTCGAGGCTGATGATCGCCAGGCGCGTCCAGGTGACGTGGTCTTCCCAGAGCTTGCGCATGTTCATGCGCAAGTCGACTCCCTTGGCGGAAAGCGCCGGTGACGAATGCACGGTGACAGTCATCGGCATCGTCATCGGCATCGTCATCGGCCTTGTCGCGTTCTGGGCCGGGTTGCCGTGCGCCTGGGCCATGTTCATGCCACCAGAGACAGCGAGGGCGGCGAGGGCGCTGAAGAAGGCGACCAATGCCGTAAGCGCGATGGGAATAGGGCGCGCGGCCCGTGTCTTGTTCATGTCAGTGTTCCTTTCGGTTGTGGGAGGGTCGCCAGCAACGGCCGCCGGACGAGGCTCGTGGCCGTGACAAGCCCGAGAGCCTCGACGGCCTTCGTGAATAGCGCGAGGCTGTTGACGGTCTCGACTTCGGGGTGAAGGACCGGGACGCCGGTCGTGATCGCGAGTGCGAAGCTGGCGATCAGACCGGCGAAGACGGCCGCGGTCCCAACGAGAGCGAGCTGCGACGGGTGCCGCGTCAAGACGACGGCCAGGACGGCCAGCAACACGGCCGCGACGACGAAACCGACACCGGCGCTCGCGCCTTCCTTGAAGTGATCCCGGACAAGTGCCGCGTGGATCCCGGCGCTGACGGCGCAGGCGAGAATGACGATGTCGGTGCGCAGTTCGGCGAGCGTCACGTGACGATTACCGTCCCGTGCATGTCCTTGCTGTGGAGCGTGCAGACGTAGTGGTAGGTGCCGGCCTGGTCGAACGTGATCGAGACGCTCTTCCCCCGGTCGACCTTGTGGTCGTCCATGCCGTCCACATGGACGGTATGGGTGAAGTTGTCGTTGTTCGTCCAGGTCACGGTCTGGCCAGCCTTGATCTCGATCGTCTTCGGGTCGAAGCGGTAGCTCTTGGCCATCGACACCTGAGTCGTCGCGACCGGCGCGGTGCTGCCCGTTCCGTCGCAGCCCGCCACGACAACCGTCACGGCGAGCACCGCGACGACCGGAAGGACGAACCGCCCGAGCTTCATGGCTTCGTCACCCCAAGCGCCGGGCGGCGCACGGTCGAGTAGACGGCGCCGGCGAACATGAGCACGAATGCCGCCAGGTCGAGAACCTCGGCGATCGTGTGCGCGAACAGGAACACGGTCCAGTCGAGGTGGTAGGTCATGTAGACGAGCTCTGCGACGGCGAACAACGAGAACGCGGCCGCGAGCAGCGTCAGCTCGCGCTTGAAGGCCAGCCAGGCAAAGCCGGCTCCGAGCACGAAGGCGGTGACGTGCACGACCAGAAAGAACGAGGTCGGCAGATTATTGATCCAACTCCCGTAGGGCATTTGCTCCTCCTTGGGTTCCGGGTGTGGATCATTGGTGCAGGCGCAATCGCCGTCCTTACCTCGAACGAGAAATTCGTGGCTGCGGTGTCGCCGTGTAAGACCGCCAGCGCGCGCGAACCAAACATCAAGAGAAGGAAGCGATGTGTCCGATCTGGTCGCGCACGACCGGAGGAAGCCTGATGAAGAGGTTTGGACAAAGGTCGCACTGCTCGCGTGAGAACCGATGCCGCCGACCGGTCTGTCGGAGTGCTACCTGCGCAGTGAGCGTGTGGAGGACTGAACGCATGCGGCTCTGGCATCTGCCTTCGCTCGCGCCCTCGACTAGGAAAAAGATTGATCGTCAGCCTGGAGCAGATGCTCCGCGCGTTCCGAGAGCGGGGCGGCAGATGCCGAGGGTGCTCTTTTCGGCGCCCGAATGCCGGCTCGTTGTCATTGACTTGCAGAGCGGCGAGGAACTCGGCGACCACGACGTCCGCGAGCGCGCAGTGGTCGAGGTGATCTCCGGCTCGGTGGCGATCGAGCTGACCGGCAAGGTCGTGGAGTGCGCCGCCGGCACCGTCGTCACCTTCGATCCGGGCGAGCACCAT
>JBKJQL010000025.1:0-19667 GCA_046594035.1 Gaiellaceae bacterium | reverse complement strand
CCACACGCGGCAGGTCGCGGCCGTCGCTGCGCGGCTCGGCCTCGGCTGCGTGCTCGTGCAGGAGCACTGGGTCGAGTGGCCGGACGTGGTCTACGACAAGGTCGGGAACATCCTGCTCTCGCGGATCATGGGTGCCGACGTGCGCCTGGTCGACGCGGGGTTCGACATCGCGTTCCGCCCGAGCTGGCAGGAGGCGCTCGACTCCGTCGTGGCCGCCGGCGGTACGCCCTACCCGATCCCTGCGGGCGCGTCGGATCATCCCCTGGGCGGCCTCGGCTTCGCGCGCTGGGCGCAGGAGGTCGCACAGCAGGAGGCGGAGCTCGACGTGTTCTTCGACACCGTCGTCGTCTGCTCGGTGACGGGCTCGACGCAGGCCGGGATGGTCGCCGGCTTCGCGGCACAGGAGCGCGAGCGGTCAGTGCTCGGGATCGACGGTTCCGCGACGGTCGAGCAGACATGGGATCAGATCGCGCGCATCGCGCGTCAGACGGCGGAGACGATCGGCCTCGGCCGCGAGCTCGCCGACGAGGAGATTGTTCTGCTCGACGAGTGGCACGCGGGCATCTACGGGGTGCCCGACGAGAAGACGATCGACGCGATCCGGTTGTGCGCGCGCCTCGAGGGGATGCTCACCGATCCGGTGTACGAGGGGAAGTCGATGGCCGCGCTGATCGACCTCGTGCGCTCGGGCCGGATCGAGCCCGGCTCGCGCGTGCTCTACGCGCACCTCGGCGGCCAGCCGGCGCTGAACGCGTACGCGGGCGCGTTCTAGTCGTCGAGCTCGCCGGAGGCTGCGCCTTCGGCTTCGCGCCCGGCCCAGCTCGACTCCGCGGAGGTGTCGTCCTTGCGCGCCTCGAAGTCTTCCTGGTCGATCGCTCGCTCCTGCGGCGACATCTGCGATTCGCCCTTGGCGCGCTCGATCGCGCGTTCGTCCTCGCCCTTCGTCCAACGGCTGAAGAGATCTTTGAGTCCCATCGGTCCAGTCTACTCTGGCTGCGTGAGTGACGAGCCTCGCGAGGAAAGGGACGACCGTCCGCCGATCTGTCCCGCCTGTGGCGTGACGCAGGGCATCAAGGAGACGGGCGACGCCGAGGTCGAGTTCGTCTGCCTCGAGTGCGGTTTCAGCGACTCCCGTCCCGCGTAGCGCGCAACTCTTTCGTGATCGTTGGTTCCCAGTTGTCGCGGGCAGTGTTGCTGCTCAGTCGCCCGCGGCTCGGCAGGCTCCCTGGCCCGCCGAGCCGACTCAGGAGTGCGCTAGGAGACGATAAGCGTGCCGTGCATACCCGCACCCTCATGTCCCGGGACGGAGCAGTAGAAGTTGTACTTGCCAGGCTTGAGCCTGACGAAGAAGGTCGTCGTGGCCCTGGAGACCGTCGCGCTCTTGCCGAATTCGTGCTCACCGAACTCAACGTTGACGTTGTGCTTCAGAGCGGAGCGGTTCAAGAAGACGATCTTGATCCTTCCGGTGTGCGCCCGGACGAGCTTCTGGTCGTAGCGCAGCCCGGAAACCGGTGCGCTCAAGTGGACGACGTTCAGGGTCTGCGTGGTCGAGGCTTCGGCGGTCGAGATGCCGGCGACAGCGACGGCAACGACGGCAGCGACAACGAGCAGGATTCTGCGCATGCGATTCCTTCCTTCGAGGGATGCGGCAGCTTCGATCGCTGCCAGCCAGGCCGCAGTAGAGCGCTGCCAGATGAGAGCGGCATGAATTGGCACCGACTCGTGTCACTGCCGACCCATCCCGGCCGGTTCAAACTGCCGTCACCGGATGCGTCGCCTGGGCGAGGGTGCTTACGCCTGATTGCGCCCGCCGCCGACGAGCAGCGAGAAGCCGCCGTCGACGATCAGGGTCTGGCCACGCACCATGTCCGCCTCCGGCGAGCAGAGGAACGCGACGGCGCTTGCGATGTCGTCCGGCGTGACCATGCGTCCGACCGGATTCGCCGCGCCGGCGGCCAGCATCTCCTCGCGGTTCGGGAAGTGCTCGAGCGCGTCGGTGTCGACGACGCCGCCCGACACGCCGTTCACGCGGACGCGCGGCGCCAGCTCGACGGCGAGGTAACGGACGAGTGCTTCGAGCGCAGCCTTCGACGTGCCGACGAGCGTGTAGTTCTCGAGCACGCGCTGCGCTCCGAGCGAGGAGATCGCGACGATCGATGATCCCTCGGGCATCGTCGGCGCGGCTGCCTGCGCGAGTTGTAACAGCGCCCGCGCGTTCGTGTTCATCGTCCAGTCCCAGTGCTTCTCCGTCGCCTCGAGGGCGGGGACGCTCACACCGCTGGCCGCGTTGTGCACAAGCACGTCGAGCGGGCCGAGGGCTGCGACCTCCTCGAGCACGCGGTCGGAACCGATGTTGCCGCGCACGAGTGTCGGCTCGGCACCGAGCGCGCGCAGCTCCTCCGCGGTCTGCTCGGCCGCGCTGTCGCTCCGGAAGTAGCCGATCGCGACGCGTTTGGCTCCCTCTCGCGCAAGCCTGAGCGCGATCGCGCGGCCGATCCCGCGGGAGCCGCCCGAGACGAAGACGTTCACGGGCGGCGGGGAAGCGGGGCGTCCGCGGGCGCGGACGACGGGATCTCGTCCCAGCCGAGGCGCGCAGGCGACTCGCGCTGGCCCTCGTCGGCCTTCGAGGAGGCGTGGCCCAGGCGGTCGAGGCGCGCCATCTGCTCCTCGGCGTACCGGCGCACCGGATGCCCGTCGGTCAGGTCGGCCACGAGCTCCCTGACGCGCGCTCTGATCTGGTAGGCGAAGTGGGGTGTGGCAGGCCCGACGAGGGCGTCGATGTCGTCGCGTGTCGGCTCGCGTTCCATCGGCGCGGAGCCTATCTGTACCGTCGAGTAATGCGCCGTGCGATCCATCTGAGCCCGGTCGACATGATGCTGCTCGGGACGGTGTTCCTCTGGGCGCTGAACGTCACCGTCACGAAGTACGTCCTGGACCACGGCTTCCATCCGTTGGGGTACGCGACGATCCGTTACGGCGCCGCCGGAATGCTCTTCTGGTCGTTCACCTACGCCCGCGAGCGCTCGTTCCGGATCCGCCTTTCCGACACGAAGCTCGTGGCGCTGGCGGGGGCGTTCATCTTCCTGAACCAGCTGTGCTTCGTCTACGGCGTGAAGCTGACGAGCGCCTCGACGGTCGGGCTGCTGCTCGGCACGACGCCGATCTTCATCGGGATCCTCTCGACGGTGCTCGGCCTCGAACTGCTCGGCCGGCGCTTCTGGGCCGGGGCGTTCCTCTCGTTCATCGGGGTCGGCTTCGTTGCGTCCGGCAGCTCCAACTTCTCGGGGCATTTCGTGGGCATCGCCCTTGCCCTCGGGATCCCGATGACGTGGGCGGCGTACTCGGTGCTGATCGTCCCGCTGATGCGGCGCTACTCGCCGTTTCGGATCAGTGCACTCGTGCTCGCCGCGGGCTGGGTGCCGTTGGCGATCGTCGGCGCTCCGCAGACCTTCAACCAGAGCTTCCACTTCGGCTGGCTGACGTGGGTCAGTTTCGCGTACGCCGTCGTCGGCCCGCTGTTCCTGACGAACATCCTCTGGTTCACCGCGATCGACCGTGTCGGCCCGTCCCGCGCGTCACTGTTCGCCAACCTCCAGCCCTTCTTCGCCGTCCTGTTTGCGCTCGTTCTGCTCGGGGAGCATCTGAACGGTTACGAGATCGTCGGTGGGCTCGCGATCGGTGCGGGCATCGTGCTCGACCGCGCCCGGCGGACGCCACCCGAGCCGCCAGGTGATTAACCTGATTAACCTTTCGGCGTGAGTCTCCGCGAACGCCTCGCACGGCAGCCACCCGGTTACAACTTCACGATCGGGCGCATCCTCGCGATCTACGCGGGTCTGATGGTCACGCTGCTGCTGGCGGCGCTCGATCAGACGATCGTCGCGACGGCGCTCCCGCGCATCGTCAACGACCTCGGCGGGATCACGCAGTACTCGTGGGTGTTCACCGCGTACATGCTCACCTCGACGGTGACGGTCCCGCTCTACGGGAAGCTCGGCGACGTCTACGGCCGCAAGAACCTGTTCCTCTTCTCGATCGTCGTGTTCCTCATCGGTTCGGCGCTCTGCGGCGCAGCGACCGACATGACGCAGCTCGTGATCTTCCGTGCGATCCAGGGGATCGGCGCGGGCGGGCTCTTCCCGCTCTCGCTGGCGGTGATCGGCAACATCGTTCCGCCCCGCGACCGCGGCCGCTGGCAGGGACTGATCGGCGCGGTGTTCGCGGCATCGTCGATCCTCGGCCCCGCGGTCGGGGGATTCATCGTCGACAACGCGAGCTGGCGCTGGGTGTTCCTCGTCAACCTGCCGATCGGCGCACTCGCGCTCGTCGTGATCGTGATCACGATGCCGCGCCGCACTCCACAGGTCGAGCATCCGATCGACTGGCTCGGCGCGGGACTGCTCGCGGCGGGCGTCGGCTCGCTGCTGATGGGCCTCGTCTGGGGCGGCCAGGATTACCCGTGGACGAGCGTCCACGTGGTCGGCGCGCTCGGGATCGCGGCGTTGTTCGTCGTTGCGTTCGCATTCGTCGAGCGGCGGGCGCGCGAGCCGATCTTGCCGTTCGACATCCTTCGCAACCCGATAGTCGCCGGGAGCGTGGGATGCATGGCGCTCGTCGGCATGGCGATGTTCGGGACGATCTCGTACGTCCCGCTCTTCGTGCAGGGCGTGATCGGCACGTCGGCGACATCCTCCGGAGTCGTGCTGACCCCGCTGATGCTCGGCGCGGTGACGACCTCGCTGCTCACCGGGCAGCTCGTCTCACGCACCGGTCGCTACCGCTGGAACGCGATCCTCGGGCCGTTGGTGCTCGCGGCCGGGATGTTCCTGCTCTGGCGGATGGACGCGCACACGACGAACGGGCAAGCGGCGCGCGACATGGTGATCGCCGGCATCGGGATCGGGTCGATGATGCAGGTGTTTGTGCTTTCGGTCCAGAACGCCGTGCCCCGGCGGCACATCGGTTCGGCGACGGCGCTGACGCAGTTCTCGCGCCAGATGGGGGCGACGATCGGCGTCACGGTGATGGGTGCGATCGTCAACCACGGCCTGCCCTCCGGCCTCGGCGGAAGCCAGGGGATCGGGATCCACCGCCTGGCGCCGGCGGGACGGCAGGCGCTTGCGGATGCCTTGAAGCCCGCATTTTTCGTCGCCGCCTGCGTTTCACTCGCGGTCTGGTTCGTCGCGGTGATCTGGGTCAAGGAGCAGCCGCTCCGGCGCACCCTGGACGAGGTCTCGGCAGCCGAGGCAGCAGCGGGGACCCCGGCCACGTCCTCGTTAGACTGAGGGCTGTGACCGAAGACTTCATGCCCCTCGACGGTTGGGACCACGTCGAGCTCTGGGTCGGGAACGCCAAGCAGGCCGCCTATTACTACGAGCACGCGTTCGGCTTCCGCCGCACGGCGTACGCGGGTCCGGAGACGGGTGTGCGCGACCGCGCGAGCTACGTCGTCGAGCAGAACGACATCCGCCTCGTGCTCACGAGCGCGCTGCATCCCGGTCACGAGATCGGTGATCACGCCGACAAGCACGGCGACGGAGTGAAGGACATCGCGTTGCGCGTGCCGGATGCGCGGCGCGCGTATGAAGAGGCGGTCAAGCGCGGTGCGCGCGGGGTGCGGGAGCCAGAGGTCGTCGAAGACGACTTCGGTCGGGTCGAGCTTTCGACGATCGCGACGTACGGCGACGTCGTGCACACGTTCGTCAGCCGCAACGGTTATGAAGGTGCCTACCTCCCTGGCTATCGCGCGGAAGAATCGGCGCACGCGACAGACGACGGTCCCGGCCTTCTGGCGATCGACCACATCGTCGGGAACGTCGAGCTCGGTCGCATGGACGAATGGGTCTCGTACTACGAGCGCATCTTCGGAATGACCGAGATGATCCATTTCAGCGACGACGACATCTCGACCGAGTACTCCGCGCTGATGTCCAAGGTGATGACGGACGGGAACGGCAAGGTCAAGTTCCCGATCAACGAGCCCGCCGAAGGCAAGCGCAAGAGCCAGATCGACGAGTACCTCGAGTTCAACCACGGCCCCGGTGCGCAGCACGTTGCCCTGCAATCGTCGAACATCGTCCGCGCGGTCGAGTTGCTCCAGCGCCGCGGCGTGATCTTCCTCTCGACGCCTGACACCTATTACGAGGAGACGCCCGACCGCGTCGGCGACATCGACGAGAGCTGGGACGACCTCAAGCGCTTGCGGATCCTCGCTGACCGTGACGACGACGGCTACCTGCTCCAGATCTTCACGAAGACAGCGCAGGACCGGCCGACGCTCTTCTTCGAAGTGATCGAGCGGCACGGAGCGCGCGGATTCGGCGACGGGAACTTCAAGGCGCTGTTCGAAGCGATCGAGCGCGAGCAAGCGCTCCGCGGCAACCTCTAGTCGAGGCCCGTAACCTTGCGGGCGTGAGCCCGCAGCGCCGTTCAGCGCTCGTCTCCGTCGCAGCAGCGGCGGTCCTCGTCGTGCTCAAGCTGAGTGTCGGCCTCGCGACCTCGAGCCTCGGGCTCATCTCCGAGGCAGCGCACTCCGGCACCGACCTGGTGGCCGCCCTGCTCACCTACTTCGCCGTGCGCGTCGCGTCGCGGCCCGCGGACGTGCAGCACCAGTTCGGCCACGGGAAAGCCGAGCATCTGTCCGCACTCGCGGAGGCTGGCTTCCTCTCGCTGGTCAGCATCTTCATCTCGGTGCGCGCGATCGAGCGGCTGGTCGGTGTGACGCACAGCGAGGTGCGGACGCCCTGGTACGCATTCGCGGTGCTCGGGGTCGTGATCGCGATCGACGTGAGTCGCACCGTCGTCTCGTGGCGCACCTCCCGCCGGTACCAGAGTGCGGCGCTCGCCTCGAACGCATTGCACTTCGCCAGTGACTTCCTCGGCTCCGTCGCTGTGCTCGTCGGGCTCGGCTTCGCGCACTACGGCCACCCGAACGCCGACCCGATCGCCGCGCTCTTCGTCGGTGCACTCGTTCTGTTGGCGGCGACCCGGCTGATGACAGGGAACGTCGACGTGTTGATGGATCGCGCTCCCGCGGAGGCCGAGGCTGCGGCGCTCGCCGCGATCGAAAGCCTCATCCCGGCCGTCGAGATCCGGCGGCTGCGCATGCGCCAGGCCGGCGGCCGCCAGTTCGCCGACGTCGTGATCGGCGTCGCGCCCGGCGCCGCGGTGGGACAGGGGCACGCCGCCGCAGACGCGGTCGAGGCCGCGGTCGAGAGCGCGCTGCCGAACGCGGACGTCGTCGTTCACGTCGAGCCGATCCAGGACGCGGGGCTGCGCGAGCGCGCACACGCGGCCGCCGTCGGCGTTCCCCGCGTGCGTGAGGTGCACAACCTCGCACTCGTGGACGTCAACGGTCGGAAGGAGCTTTCGCTGCATGTGAAGTTGCCTGGCGAACTCTCGCTGGAGGAGGCGCACGAGATCGCGGAACAGCTCGAGTCGGCGATCTGCGCAGCGGTGCCGGAGATCGCAGGTGTGCAGACGCACCTCGAGCCGCTGGCCGAGACGCAGGAGGCGCGGGAGGTGCACGCGACCGACGAGGCGGTCGTTCGCCGCATCGTCACGGAGGCGACGGGAAGCGAGCCCCGCGAGTTGCGCTTCCTGCGCACCGACACCGGTCTGGTCGCGTTCCTGACGCTCGGGCTCGAGGGCACGAGCCGCCTCGATGCCGCGCATGCGAGGGCAAGCGAGATCGAGGAGCGGATCCGGCGCGAGCGCCCGGATATCGCCGACGTGATCGTCCACACAGAGCCCTGACTCCAGGGCTTTTAGCGTAAACACGTTGTAAAACAGGCGCTGAACGGGTGCGTCGATCGTGGGGGTCGGGCAGGAGCAAGGAACACCACGGCCCCCACGAGAGGAAACAACGTATGACACGTACTTCGACCCGGATTCTCTGCGTGCTCGCATTGGCGCTCGGCGCGCTCAGCTTCGCGGCGGTCTCGTCGGCCGGTGACGGCAACGAGCACGGCAGCCATGGCGAGCATCACAAGAGCAGCGAACATGGCAAGCACAGCAAGAAGAGTGAGCATCACGGCAACGTGTGGCGTTTCTCGACGACCTTGACATCTTCCGACTCGGGCACGTGTCACGTGAACGATTGGGCGACCGAGGTCATTCAGCGCACGTACACCGTGAGCAAGGGCGAGAGCGGTGTGTACACCGTGCGCATCAAGGACCGCGGCATCTTCACCACCGTGGCCGGGGACAGCCCGGGCAAGTGTGAGACGAAGAGTCACCACGGGTCGGTCGTCACGGCCGGCATCGAAGGTCGCATGGCCGGCCATCTCTCCAGCCAGGTTCTGGGCAGCACGACGTTCAATCCGAACGCCACCTGCACCGCGACCGACTGCTTCCGCGCTGACTTCCTGAAGGCGTTCTTCGGCCCGACGGCGACGTACTCGTGTGACACCGATCAGGCGTGCAAGTACGTCTACAACTATCACTCGAAGGACCCGGCGCTCAAGTACCACCACTGGCTCGACGCCGGTACCGCGAAGGACGGCGTTCTCAAGGCCGTCAACCGCGGCGACATCGCCACCGCGTAGTTCGCTCTAGCTCCCCGTTCGACGAAGGGCCCGCCACGGCGGGCCCTTCGTCCGTTCATCTAGGTTCAGGGCGTGAAGCTCTGCATGTTCACACCGAAGGAATTGGCGCTCGAGCGCGGCTGGCCCGGGCGGATCGAGGGCGACCGCGTGATCCAGCTCGCGGCGCAGACACTCCAGTCGTTCTTCACGGGTGGCGGCACCGCCCGCGAGCACGCCGAGTACGCGCTGGCCGACGTCGACCTGCGCCCACCCGTGCTGCATCCGCCGACGGTGCGCGACTTCATGGCGTTCGAGGAGCACGTCGCGAACGCGCGGAAGCTGCGGGGCGCCGAGGTGCCCAGGGAGTGGTACGAGATTCCCGTCTTCTACTTCTCCAACCCGGCCGCGATCTTCGGCCCGGACACCGAAGTGCCGTACCCGGAGGGCACCGCTGAGCTCGACTACGAGCTCGAGTGCGCAGCAGTGATCGGCGCCGAGGGGAAGATCGCCGGCTTCACCGTGCTGAACGACTGGTCGGCCCGCGACTTGCAGCGCGCCGAGATGCGCGTCGGTCTCGGCCCCGCGAAAGGCAAGGACTTCGCGACGTCGATTGGTCCCGTCCTCGTGACGCCGGACGAGTTCGACGGCAGTGAGGGGGAGATGATCGCTCGGGTCAACGGGGAGGAGCGCTCCCGGGGCAACCTGCGCGCCTTGCACCACGGCTGGGACGCGCTCGTCGCGCAGGCTGCACGCAACACGGTGCTCCGTCCCGGCGACATCATCGGCTCGGGCACCGTCGGTAGCGGCTGCATCCTCGAGCACAACGACGGGCGCTGGTTGCAGCGCGGCGACGTCGTCGAGCTCGAGATTCAAGGCATCGGTGTGTTGAGGAATACCGTCACGTGATCGGCGCGGACGACGTCCGGGCGGCGGCGCGCGTGCTCGACGGCGTGGCGCACCGGACGCCGGTGATCACGTCGCGCACACTCGGTGAGCAGGTCGTGCTCAAGCCGGAGAATCTGCAGCGCGGCGGTGCCTTCAAGTTCCGCGGCGCGTACAACAAGATCTCGTCACTCGATCGCGGGACGCCGGTGCTCGCGTATTCGTCGGGCAACCACGCGCAGGCCGTCGCCCTCTCGGCGCTCCTGCTCGGATCGCGCGCGACGATCCTGATGCCCGAGGACGCGCCGCAGTCGAAGCTCGACGCAACGCGTGGCTATGGCGCTGAGGTCGTTTCCTACGACCGCTACACCGGCGACCGCGAGGCGATCGCCGGCGAGCTGGCGGCTGAACGTGGCGCCCAGCTCGTGCGTCCCTACGACGATCCGCTGATCATGGCGGGGGCGGGCACCGCAGCGCTCGAGCTGCTCGAGGACGCAGGTGTGGTCGAGACGCTCGTTGTCCCGGTCGGCGGCGGCGGGCTGATCGCAGGGTGCGCGACGATCGCAAAGGACCTCGGCGTCAAGCGTGTGGTCGGCGTCGAGCCCGAGGCGGGAGACGACTGGAAGCAGTCGTTCGCAGCAGGAAAGATCGTCGCGATCGACGTTCCGCGCACGATCGCGGACGGGTTGCAGACGCACGCGCCCGGCGAGCTGACGTGGGAGGTGGCCTCACGGCTCGTCGACGAGATCGTGACCGTCACCGATCAGCAGATGGTCGAGGCGATGCGCTTTGCATTCGAGCGCCTGAAGCTGGTGATCGAGCCGAGCGGCGCGGTCGGGATCGCCGCCGTGCTGAACGGGCTCGTCTCAGGCGGCAGGATCGGAGTCGTCATCTCCGGCGGGAACGTCGGCGCTGCCCGCTTCGCCGAGCTGATCGCGTGATGCGCGCACGTTCTGTGCGACCAGCGCGCGTTCGTACGACAGCCTGAACAGCTCGACCACCTCGAGGTCAGGCTCGTGCGTGACCCAGCCGGCGCGTCGGCTCGAGCGTGCACGGCCCGTCCCGACCAACATCTCGCGGATGCGCGTCGTGAACGGGAGATCGGCCCAGCCCTCGTCGTCAAGCTGGCCGAAGACCTTCGTTCCAAGCCGGAACTCGATCCGATCGTCGCGAATCGAATGCGTCGTGACGCCGTCCCACGACCCCACCTCGCGCTCGATCAGCTCCCGGATATCCTCCACGCATGCCTTTCTACCAACGCCTTGGCGACCTCCCGCGGAAGCGCCACATCGTGCACCGCGACAACGGCACGCTCCTGACGGAGGAAGTGATGGGCTTCGAGGGCTTCTCCGGCCTCGAGTCGATCCTCTACCACCTCCAGTCGCCCTGCCGCGTGATCTCGCTCGGCGAGTTCGAGCCGATCGTGCGCACCGAATGGGTGCCGGATGCGCATGCGCACCGCCATCTGCGCACGTGGGATGTCCCGCCGGCAGGCGACGCGGTGACCGGGCGCCAGTTGTTGATGTGGAACAACGACGTCGAGATCTCCTTGTGCCGCCCGACGGAGTTGATGGACTTCTTCTTCCGGAACGGCGAGCGCGACGAGGTCGTCTTCGTGCACGAAGGGACGGGCATCGTCGAGACCGTGTTCGGTGACGTGCCCTACAAAAACGGTGACTACATCGTCCTGCCTCGCGGGACGACGTACCGCTTCGCGCCGGCAGAGGGAAGTGAGCAGCGCTACCTCGTGTTCGAGACGCCGGGGCTGATCACGATCCCCAAGCGCTACCGCAACGAGCACGGCCAACTGATGGAGCATGCGCCGTACTACCACCGCGATATCCATCCGCCGACCGAGCTACGCACGCATCGCGACAAGGGCGAGTTCATCGTCAAGGTGCGCGTGCGCGACGGGTATCAGACCTACGTCATCGACTATCACCCGTTCGATGTCATCGGCTGGGACGGCTACGTGTACCCGTGGACGTTCTCGATCCACGACTTCGAGCCGATCACCGGGCGCATCCATATGCCGCCGCCGTCGCACCAGACCTTCGCCGGCCCGAACTTCGTGATCTGCTCGTTCTGCCCCCGCAAGCTCGACTTCGATCCCGAGGCGATCCCGATCCCGTACCACCACTCGAATCTCCAGAGCGAGGAGATGATCTATTACGTCGACGGCAACTTCTCGTCGCGCAAGGGCATCGACCTCGGCTCGATCACGCTGCATCCGACCGGGCTCCCGCACGGGCCGCAGCCCGGGCTGGCGGAGAAGTCGCTCGGCATGACCGAGACGCACGAGTACGCGGTGATGTGCGACACGTTTCACCCGCTGCGCCTGACGACGCTCGCCGCCGACCTCGACGACGGCAAGTACATGTACTCGTGGGCCGAAGACCCATCGCCGAGCGACGGCAAGACGCCGGACGACGACCCCGCCGGCATCACCAGCCACTTCTAGAGGCGCAATATGGATTGGGGTGTTTTCGGGGATGGCTCAGACCAAGCAGGTCGCACGAGTCGGGCGCAGGGCATAGCGGTGTCTACGTTCAAGCCCGACGCGGGTCGAGCTGCGCCGCGTATGAGCCACCATCCGGAAGTGCCCTTCAAATCCATATTGCGCCGCTAATGCAGTTGGTTCTCGACTGGGACGGCACGATCACGGTGCGGGATTCGCTCGTGGCCGCGATCCACGCGCTCGGCGATCCCTCTGTCTACGACGGCGGGATCCAGCAGAACTTCGACAGCTACGGCGAGGCGCTTGCGGCCGAGGTCGCAACGTTGCGGGTGTCGGCCGACGAAGCCGCGGCGTGGGCGGTCGAGAACGTCGAGGTGAGTCCCGGGTTCCACGAGCTCGCCGAACGCTACGAGCCGATCATCGTCTCGAGCGGTCTGCCGCAGCTGATCCTTCCGGTGCTGCAGCGTGAGGGTGTCGAGCTGGAGGTGCGCTCGAACGACGCAGAAGTGCGGCCCGACGGCTGGCGCGTGATCTTCCGTGACGAAGGTGTCTGCCCGGTGTGCGGCGACAAGTGCAAGCGCCGCTCGCTGCCGGCCACGCGACCGCTGGTGTTCGTCGGCGACGGCTGGTCCGACCGCTGTGCCTCGCTCGCCGCCGACCGGGTGTTCGCGCGCACCGGACTCGCGGACTACCTGGACTCCTGTGGCGTTCCGTTCGAGCGCTACGAGACGCTGAACGATGTCGCTGCTGCGCTTACCTGAGCCGTTCGACTTCGAGCTCTCGACCGGACGCTTCCGGGCGTTCGGCACCGACCTTGCGAACCGGCTCGTGGACGGCGTGCTGCACCGGGCGGTCGGCGGGCGCGAGGTGCGCATTCGCGCCGCGAGCGGCGGCGTCGACGTCACCCCACTCGACGACGAGACGCGCCCGGTCGTCCAGAAGCTGCTCGCGGCCGAGTTCGACCTCACTGCGTTTTACCGCTGGGCGCTCGAGCAGCAGCCGGTGATCGCAGGCCTCACGGTGACGCTCGCCGGCTTTCGTCCGCCCCTGCAGCCCGATCCGTTCGAGGCGCTGGTCACGTCGATCACCGCTCAGCAGGTATCGCTGTTCTCGGCGGTTGCGATCCGCAACCGGCTGATCCAGCAGTTCGGCGCGCAAATCGGGGAGGCCTGGGCATTCCCGACGCGCGAGCGGATCGCGACCGCCGAGGAGCCGGAACTGGTCGCCGTGGGCTTCACGCGCCGCAAGGCCGAGTACGCCGTCGGTCTCGCGCGCAGCGACCTCAACCTGCACGAGCTTCCGGCGCTGGAGGACGACGAGGTGCGCGAGCGCATCACCGCGCTGCGCGGTCTCGGGCCGTGGACGGCCGAGTGGTTCCTCGCGCGCCACCTGGCGCGGCCGGGCGCGTGGCCCGCCGGCGACCTTGTGCTGCGCAAGGCGGCCCGGGCCCTCTTCGGCGTCGAAGCCGCTGCGCTCGGAGCGCGGCTCGCGCCGTTCCAGAACCTCTCCGCCCACTACATGCTGACTGGCACATTGGTGCCGTGAAGATCCGTCGCGCCACAACAGCCGATCGGGCCGTGCTCCGGGAGCTCTGGGAGGAGTTCCAGGCCGAGGTGCCCGAGCCTGATCACTTCATCCCCGAGACGTGGGACGAGGAGTGGGGCGACCTGCAGAAGAATCTCGCGACCGGCGCCGTCTTCCTGGCCGAGGACGACGGCGGCGCTGTCGGCGTCGCGCGTCTTGAGGAATCGCACCAGGGCTCGTCGCACATCCATCTCGTCTACGTGCGTCCGCGCGCTCGGCGCGAGGGCGTGACCAAGGCTCTGCTGCGAGCCTGCGCGGAGGTGGCGCGCGAGCAAGGGTCGAAGACGGTGTCGCTCGAGGTGTTGCTGGCGAACGAGGGCGGCCGCACGACGTGGCAGCGCCTCGGCTTCGAGGATGTGTGGGTCGGGATGGCGCAGCCGATCGACGCGTTGGACGCGCGCCTGGCCAAGGTCGAGGTGGAGGGCGAGTCCCGCGCTACGACCTACGTTCAGTCGGACGACGTCGTTTCGGTCGAGCGTGCGGTCGGGCAGTTCCTGCCGCGACTCGAAGAACCGGACGTGCAGAGCCGTGAGAGTTGGATGCGCGTCGTCGACCCCGTGCTCGACCGCGATCGGGATGCGCACGGTCGGTTCGCCAAAGAGCTGTCCGAGAGGCTCGGTGCGGTGACCGTCGCGCTCGCGCTGGAGGGCGAGGTCGTGCGCTTCCGGCTGTACGAGCGCGGCCGCATGGTGGATGAGTACCTCTCGGTGCCCGCCTACTACGGCGCGCTGCCGAGGGGCGACGAGCTCGCGCTTGCAGCCAACCCGACGCTCGTCTCCCGTCTGACCGGCGCCGAGCGGGACGACGTGAAGCGCATCGCGCGGAACGCCGCGACGCCCACGGAGCTGCCACCTGCCGCGGAGCTGTACGAGCAGATCGCGCGGCTGATGGGGCTCGAAGCGTGAGACTGATCGACGCAGCGCGCTGTCCGTACTGCGCCCGAGTGCGAATCGCACTGGCGGAGAAGGGGCTCGAGTACGAGACGGTGGAGGTGGACCTCGCGGATCGTCCGCAGTGGCTGCTCGAGCTCAACGCGCCGCACGGCCGCGTGCCGGTGCTGGACGACGGCTTCACACTGCCGGAGTCCGAGGTGATCATGGCGTTCCTCGAAGAGCGGTATCCCGAGCGCGCCCTGCTTCCGCGTGATCCTCGCGAACGGGCGCACGCTCGCCTGCTCGTGCACCGGTTCGACGAGCGCCTCGGCACCGACTACTACGCCTTCCGGCGCGGGGATCCCAACGACCTCGAGGCCAAGCTCGAGACACTCGAGGTGGGGCAGAGCCTGTTCGCGGACATCGCCTACGTCCCGTGGGTGATTCGCGCGCGGGACCTGCTCGGCGTTCAGCTGCCGGAGCGCGTGTCCGCCTGGCTCGCGAACCTCGAGCAGCGTCCGTCGATCGCAGCCGAGGTCGTGGTGGTGCGGGCGCTGTGAGCGAGATCGCGGTCGACGAGCTGCGAGGGCGCCTGGGCGAGGTCGCGATCCTCGACGTGCGCACACCGCGTGAGTACGACGGGAGCCACGGGCAGCCGTGTGACCCGCGCCAGGGCCACATCCCCGGGGCGCGCAATCTCGACATCTACCGGCTGATGGAGTTGACGACGGACGAGGTGCGAACCGAGCTCGCGCTCGAACCGGGCGCCGAGGTGATCGCGTACTGTCACAGCGGCTCGCGCTCGGCGATGGCGACCCAGGTGCTGCACGCACTCGGCTACGAGGCGCGCAACTACGTCGGCTCGTGGCACGAGTGGTCGCGTCACGACGATCTGCCGATCGAAACCTGAACCTGGTTCGGAAAGCTCGGCCGGTTCTCACGAGCGCGCAGCCGCGAGGAACGCGCGGCAGATCGCGCGGCCGTGCTCTTCCCAGGACGGCAGCTTCTCGTCGAGCTCGTCTGCAATCTCCGCGAGCGGCCGCGCGAGCGCCCGATCGTCATCGAACCAGCGCAGCGCCTGGTCACGCCGGATCTCCGGGTGGAACTGCACGCCCCAGGCGCTGGTGTTCACACGGTAGGCCTGCGGCACCGGCCCGGTGGCGAGCTCCACCGCGCCCGGTGGAATCTCGAACCAATAGCCGTTCGCGTTGAACGACTCGAAGCTCTGCGGCAGCACGCCGAGCACCGGGTCGTCCACGCCCGCGTCCGTGAGCTCCGAGACATAGAAGCCGGCGAGTCTGCCGCCGACGGGGCGCACCGTCCCGCCGACCGCGTGGGCGAGCGCCTGCGCGCCGAGGCAGATACCGAGCAGCGGTGTCTCGTCATCCACCCAGCGGCGCAGCGCGTCGTACTCCTCGTGCAGCCACGGGTGCTCGAGCTCTTCGCCGATGTTCTGGTCTCCACCGAGCACGATCACAGCGTCGAAATCGGAGGACGCGGGCGCTCCGCGCGAGCGGATGTCCCACTCGACCAGCTCGTGGCCGTCCTCGGCGATCACGTCGGCGAAGACTTCCGGCCCGACATCGGGCCCGTGGGTGACGGCAAGCACACGCATCAGACGGTCGGGACATTCTCCTCTTCGAGCAGCTTGCGCAGGAGCTGTGCGCCGGCCGGCGCCTGCGCGACGCCGTTCGTCTGGTTGTTGTTGTTGAAGAACGCGTATGCCTCTTCGGCCTGATTCGAGAGCTCGCGAAGCTGGGGCACCCACTCGCGCAGCTCGTCGTCGCCGTAGAGATAGTCGAAGCGGTGGGCCGCCGAGCCGCCGCGCGTGTTCCACGTGCCCGCGTTGCGGCCGTGGAAGCGGACGTAGGCCATCGGTGTCGTCGCCGCGACGAGCGTCTCGGGGACATTTTTCGCGTCGACCTTGGGCGCGTCGACGACCACCCAGCCGATCCTGCGCTCCTCGAGCCAGCGGAGCAGCTCCTCGCGCATGTCGGGCTCGAACCACGAGCGGTGCCTCGGTTCGAAGAGCATCCGATCGCCGCCGAGCTGGTCGTTCGCCCACTCGAGGTAGTCGAGTGACGAGGGCTTCCACACCACGTACGGCGGCATCTGAAAGAGCAGCCCGCCGAGCTTGCCCGCGTCACGAAGCGGAGCGAGCGAGCGGAGGAACTCCTGGAACACGGCCGCGCGCAACTCGCGTGGCGGCCGGTCGACGCGCCCACGGTCGTCGACCGGCAGCCCTTCGCGCAGCTCGGGTGGCACCTGCTCGAGCTTCACCGGGTGGCGTGTCATCAGCCCGAAGGCTTTCACGTGCATCACGAAGTTCTTCGGCGTCCGCTCCGCCCACCCGCGAACCATCTGTTCGGTCGGCACGCGGTAGTAGGTCGAGTCGACCTCGACCGTCGAGTACCGCTCGGCGTAGTACGGCAGCCGCTCCTTGGGCGGCGTGCCCTTCGGGTACCAGTGCTTCGAGAGCGCGTCGTCGGCCCACGAGCACGTGCCGATCCTGATCGGTGCCGCCATCGCACCAGGATACGAAGAGGGGCCCACTCGGGGCCCCTCTTCGAACGCGGATTCGGCTCGGGCTACCTGTAGCCCTTCACTTTCGCGGTCGCGATGACCCGCACGCCGCCGACCGTTGCGTCGATGCAGGGAAGCCCGCCGAAGATGGCGGTCTTCGTGCACTGCGTCGCGCCGAGGTCGTGGAAGAACAGGTCGGCCGCGGCATTCGCCGGCTGACCTGTCGGGACCGAGCCCGAGTCGCTGTCGATGACAGCCGTCGCGGTCACGATCGCTGACTTGCCGGAGGCGAGGGTGAACGACCCGAGCGCACCTCCGACCTTCTTGCCGTTTGCCGTGGTCGTGATCACCGCGGAGGACGGGACCGTGCCGTTGTCCAGCGCTCTGCTGCTGAACGTGACGCGGGTCGTCACGCGCTTGACCTTCCGGATGTTGCCCTTGATCTTGCGCTTGACGTAGGTCGTGACCTTCCTCTTGTTGACCTTGAGCGTGACCTGCGTCGGAATGTGCCGGATCGACTGCGCCTCGACCGAGGCCGCCGCGTTCGGCGTGCCCTTGCCGGGGTTGTACGGCGTCCAGAGCGACGTCCAGCGGAAATCGCCGGTCGCCACGGGCTGCGTGATCGCAGACGACGTGAACGTCGCGGAGAGCAGCTTGGCGCCGAAGGTGGCGCGGCCCGGCGTGCCGGCAGGCACGTCCGGCGGAGGCAGGCAGACGACGAGCTTCGTCTGATAACCGGCCGTGACCTCGGCGGGTGCGCCCGCGACGACGAACATCGGGATGTCGAGGGTCTGGCCCGCGGCCGTCAGATGCATGACCCACGTCTGAGACGGCGACACGCCGCACTGGGCGGCAGCGCCGTTGGTGGTCGCGGTCGGAGCGATCGCGTCGAGCTCGCCGGTCAGCGGTAGCACTGCTCCGCCCAGGTCGGCCGCGGCCGCGGTCGCCGTGACGTCGCCGAGCTTGGTCCCGGCGGCCGGGCTGCCGAGCTGATAGCCCGTCGGGATGTAGATGGACACCTTGGCGGTGGGATCGTCGGTGTTGGCGACGAGGACTCCCAGCCGCGTCGGGCCGCCGCCGCCTGCAGCCTGCGGTGAGGCGGTCGAGACGACGAGTTTCGGTGCGAACGAGGCGAATGCACCACTCGCGAATGCGAGCGAAGCAAACGCTGCCAGCGCGAGAAGCGCAAAGCGGTTGAACCTTCTCATGTTGTCCCCTTCTTCTGAATGTGTCAGCTGAACGACATCGGGCAAGCCGGGGGGCTCGGAGGGTATGTCACCGATGTACTGCTATGGCAAACGCCGTTCGTCCTTAAAAGTACCGTTAGCCGACGGCAGGCTGCAGGGGACCGACCGCCACCCAGTGCACCTTGTCGTAGCGCACGAGCTGGGCTTTGGAGATCGGGTAGTAGTCCGTCGGGCTGGTCGCGATCTTGATCCCGGGGCGCATGAACGGGTTGATCTCGTCCAGATGCTGGGCAGCCTTGAGGAGAGAGGCGCGGGTCGGGTTCTTTCCGGCGTGCTTGAGGGCGTCGACCATCGTGTAGGCGACGCCCATACCGTAGAAGTTGTAGACGTCCTCCGACTTGGCCCCAGGGGCGTAGCGCTTGAGAACCGATTTGTAGAGCTTGACGACCGGATCCTTCGCCCACACGGTGTCCGTCGGGTCCTTGACGAACGCGATCGACAGAGACCCGTTCACCTCCTGCCCGACACTCGCGCGGACGATGTCCATCACGTTCGGCGAGATGCAGACCGAGCTGACGTAGATCTTCGGATGCCACCCGAACTTATGGGCGGCGAGGTAGGCGAGGATCGCGTACTGCGGCGTGACGTTGAGCACGAGGACGTTCGCCCCCGAGGCATGCAGCGTCGACATCTGCGAGTCGATCGACGTGTCGGTCGGCTGATACGCCTGCTCCGAGACGACCGTGGATGCTTTCGCGCCGAGGCCCTTCTTCAGCCCGTCCGTCAGATCCTTGCCGAAGTCGGACGCCTCGTAGAGCACGG
Organism: Gaiellaceae bacterium; assembly: GCA_046594035.1. GTDB lineage: Bacteria > Actinomycetota > Thermoleophilia > Gaiellales > Gaiellaceae > PALSA-600. The sequence goes on along the minus strand of JBKJQL010000025.1, from coordinate 814 downwards.
CGACTTTCGCGCCCGCGGTCTTGGCGATCGCGCGACCGTAGATCGCGCCCTCCGCGCGGAAGCTCGGGAGGTAGCCCATCGTCCATGGATGCGACTTGTACGCATCGCCGACCTTGGCGGCCCCGGTCCCGGCGAAGAGCTGCGGCACCTTCGCGGCGTTCAGGTAATCGGTGGTCGCGATCGTGTTGTCGGTACCGATCGTGCTGAAGACCGCGAAGACCTTGTCCTTCTCGACGAGCTCGCGCGTCAGCTGCACCGTCTTCGACGGGTCGTACGCGTCGTCGCGATAGACGTACTTGATCTTCCGCCCGTTCACGCCGCCGTGCGCGTTGACGTACTTGAAGTAGGCATCCGCGCCGCGCCCGACCGAACCGAACAGCGCGGCAGGCCCGGTGATCGGAACCGTGCCTCCCAGCACGATCGTCGTCGCGGTGACGCCGGGCGTGCTTGCTGCCAGCGCCGTGGGAACGGCAACGACGAGGAGGAGAAGCAGCACGAGTCGCTTCATCCGCTCACCGGCTTCGCGAGTGTCTGGAGCGAGAGGAACGCCGCGCCGAGCTTGATCGAGCCGCCGGTTCCTGCTCCGTAGGCGAAGTCGGTGGTTCCCCCGTCAGGACCGAACTGCACGGTCAACCGGGTGCCCTTCGGGAGGTACTGCACGTAGTTCGCGAGGCGGATCGTGTTCGGGCCCTTCTTCGGCACAACGGCGCCGTGTGAAATGACGCGCTTGCCCGCGAGCACGACGGCCACCAGATGCGGGTAGTTCGAGACCTTGGCGACGTTCACCTTCAGGAGTGAGACGCCGAAGGTCTCG
>JBKJQL010000224.1:0-5603 GCA_046594035.1 Gaiellaceae bacterium | reverse complement strand
GTCCGCGGCGGGCTGCCCGGCGACCGCGTCCGCGCCCGCGTGACGAAGGTGAAGCGCGGCTTCGCCGAAGCGCTCGCGACAGAGGTGCTCGAGCCTTCGACCCACCGCGTCGAGGCGCCCTGCGCCCACTATCCGGCCTGCGGCGGCTGCCGCTTCCAGGATCTCGCCTACGAGACGCAGGTGCAGACGAAGCATCAGTGGGTCGCTGACTCGCTGCAGCGGATCGCAGGTCTCGTGGATGCGCCGCTCGAGCCGATCGTCCCGGCCGCATCGCAGTTCCACTACCGCAACAAGATGGAGTACTCGTTCACGCAGACCGAGGAAGGTCCCACGCTTGGACTACACCGTGCGGGCCGGTGGGACGAGGTTCTGCAGATCGACAAGTGCTGGATCACGAGTGACGTCGACAACGCGATTCGCAACACGATGCGTGAGTGGGCGCGCGAAGAGAAGCTCACCGCGTACGACCAAGAGACGCACGAGGGCTACCTCCGTCACGTGATGGTGCGCGTCGGCCGCAACACCGGCCAAGCACTCGTCCAGCTCGTGACGAATCGCGGCGAGCGCTTCGACCGCGAGCGCTTGATCGAGGTGCTGACGGCGATTCCCGAGGTGAAGTCGATCCATTGGTCGGTGAACGAAGGCGTCAACGAGACGACCGAGCTCCCGACCGAGCTGCTCTGGGGCGAGGACGCGATCGAGGAGGAGATCGGCGGTCTGCGCTTCCGCGTCCGCCCGAACGCGTTCCTCCAGACGAACACGGAGATGGCGGAGCAGCTCTATGCGATCGCACGCGAGTTCGCGGGCCTGACGGGCAACGAGACGGTGTACGACCTCTACTGCGGCATCGGCACGATCGGTATCTCGATGGCGAAGGACGCGATGACGGTCTGGGGGATCGAGATCAGCGAGGAGTCGGTCGCGTGCGCGATCGAGAACCAGGAATTGAACGGGATCGGCAACACCGCATTCTTCGCCGGCAACGTCGGCGAGGTGCTCACCGACCTGCGCACGCGGGCAGGCGATCCCGACGTGGTCGTCGTCGACCCGCCGCGCGCGGGCCTCGCCGGGAAGGCGCTGAAGCGCCTCGGCGAGATCGCGGCGCCGCGCATCGTCTACGTCTCGTGCAACCCGACGACCCTCGCGGGCGATCTGAAGCGGCTCGCGGACGACTACGGCTACCGCCTCGTGCGCGCGCGGCCCGTCGACATGTTCCCGCACACCCCGCACGTCGAGTGCGTCGCTCTGCTCGAACGTGACCCGACCGCACTTCCCGAACCGGCCCCGACCTCCTAGGGTGGTGTCCGACACCGTGGTCTGGGATCGCGTTCGCGTCCCAGCACGAAAAGGTGTCTGACACCTCTGAGGTTCGCGCCTAGGCTTCTTCGCGCGCCGTGGTGTCAGACACCCGGCGCAACCGGCTCCAGAGGAGGTCGGCGTTCGGGACGAGGAAGCCGAGCGCGATCGCGGGGAGCGCGGGGAGGCCGCTGAGGTCGAACCACACGGTTGCGGCGATCGTCAGGCCGAGCGCGGCGACGAGGCACACCCACGTGGCATAGACCCGCAGCCCGAAGCGCGCCGCTGCGGCGAGGAAGAGCGCGAAGAAGAGGAGGTCCGGGACGCCGAGGTTCGCGGCGGCGTGCTCACCGGGGACGGGGAACGCGAACGAAAGGACGTTGAAGACGTTCGCGTGGTTCTCGACGATCTGCTTCGTCGGCCCGCGCCAGACCGAGTACGCGTCGACCCACGGAATGATCGACGCGACGAGCACGACCCAGCTGACCGTCTCGAAGTAGCTCAGGAACCACCAGCCGAGGAGCGTGCACGCCGCGAGCCGGGAGAAGTTCGCGAAGACGTCGATGTCCGCGTACGTCAGGACCGCCGCGAGCACCGCGAAGGCGACTCCCACCGGGAACAGCCCGTTTGCCTCCCAGAGCGGCAGCGCCAGCAGCACGAGCCCGAACGCGGCCGGAATGACGACGAGGGCAAGCCACGCCACGTCCCACCAGACGGAGGCCGACCAGAGTTGCGGCGCAACCTCGTAGTACAGGACGAGGAGAAGCCACGACCCCAGGGTCACGGCCCAGCGTGCTGAGCCCCCGTGGATGGTGGCCCAGACACGGCGCAGCTCGCCACGATCGGGCTTTCTCGTAGGAACCACTACGAGTTGCTCCCGCTCGCGACGAGCTGCTTGGTCTGAACCATCCCCACGGGCACTCTCACGCTGCGCCGCGACCCTAGTAGGGCGGCAAAGCGGCCCACCAGGGGCCCACGGTCTTGAACGCGTTCCAAAACGCAGTCTTCGCAGGAGCCTCGTCGAGGGATGAGTCGATGTCGGGGACGGCGAGCGCTTCGATCGTCGGCGTGAAGCGCTGCAGCTCGCCCACCTTATCCTCGACCGGCTGCGAGAGCTGAAAGCCGATGTCGTTCAGGAACCCGAGTGCGTCGTCGCCCATCACGACGACGAGCTTCGGCTCGACGATCCTCAGCTCGCGGCGCAGCCACTCCGCGGAGAGCTCTAGGTCGCACTCTGCGAACTTGACCGCGTTCGTGCCGTAGACCTCCATCGGATCGACGTGCAGGCGCTGGAGCGACTTGATCAGCGCGTTCCCGGCCCGGCCGTGGAACGCGACGCCCTCCTGCAACTCCTGGGCCTGGGGGCCGTACTTCAGGAGAAAGATGTTCGCGAGCGGGTGCCCTGTGGGCAGCGCGATAGGAGCCCCATCCGCGGCTTGCGCGATCTCATTCGAAAGGCGATTGATCTCGTTGATCGCCTTGCGGAGATAGCGCTCGTAGATCTCGTCTTTGGTCACGGTGGAGCCCACGCGGCACGGGGACCTTTCGGGACCCGGAGGCCTTCTCCTAGAGGCTGGATGCGAAATTCACCTACTTCCGGATGGTGCACCCGACGCAGCGCAGGTCGGCCCCGTCGGTCTGGCCCGTAGCTACGGCTATGAACTGCGACCGCCGTGACCGACCTGCTTGGTCTGGAGCATCCCCAAAAGCAGGCCATTCCACATCCAGCCTCTAGCGGACCTTCTCCTTGACCTGGGCAACCCACTTGAGCGACTGGAGATAGGCGAGCGATTTCGGGCGGCGCAGGACTTCCGCGGTCCGCAGCGAGATCAGGAACTCCTCGGGGTCCCGGAAAGCCCGCATCCGGAGCGCTCCGGTGCCGACGCCCTGGAGGACGTGCGCGTCCGAGCCCGCACCCATCGTCAGGTTGTACTTCCGCGCGAAGCGCAGCGCCTCGTCGTTGTAGGCCTCGAAGAGGAGTCGCGCGTTGTACACCTCGAGCACGTCGATGTCCGCCAGGTGGCGATGGAGCGTCTGAGGGTCGGGGATCGCATGAAGACGGTCGAAGGGGTGCGGGACGTAGACGAGGCCGCCCTGCTCCCGGATCGCCGCGATCGTGTCGGCGAAGGTCAGCCCCCGCGGGATCTCGCGCTCCAGGAAGAGGCCGATCACCTCGCCCTGGTTGTCGGTCTTCACCTCTTCGCCCGGGATGACGATCAGGTCGCGGTCACGGGCGTAATCGACCGTCTCGAGCGCGCCCCCGAAGACGTTGTGGTCGGTGACTGCGATCGCACCGAGGCCCTCTGCCTCCGCATGGTCGACGAGCTCTGCCGCGTCGATGCTGCAGTCGTGCGACCACGACGTGTGCATGTGGAGGTCGACGACCATCCACGGACGATCCGCGAGCGGCTCGGCCTGGCGGCGCTTGCGGCGTCGGGTCCCGAGCCCCGTGTAGATGCCCTCCAGCTCGCGCGCGACCTGCTCGAAGGTCTGTCCTTCCGCGTCGGTCCGGGCGGCGGAGGCTTCGCGCTCGCGCAGCTCGTCGTCCTCCGCTAGTCGTCCGGCTGCCGCGGCGGCAAGCTCGGGCTGGGTCTCCACGCCGCGCGGCCGTGCGATCGCGCAGCCCGCGGCAGCCGCTTCGAGCGTGACGCGACGGAGGCCCTCGACGCCGGGGACGAAGATCGCGGCTTCGTTCAGGATCGCGGCGCGCGACGAGGCATCCTTGGCGGTGCGGAGATGGACACGCGCGGCCAGGTCGCGCGGGATCGCCGGCCGGCCGATCAACGCGCGTGTTCGCAACAGCACGACCTCCCACTCAGCTAGCTCACGTACGGCAAGCAGCACGCCGCGGGCGACCTCGCGCTCGTTCGGCCGCAGCTCGACGACGATCCGCTTTCGTTTCGTCGCCGGCGAGAAGACCTCGATGTCGACACCAGGCGAGAGCACCCGGTAGTCACCCGGGAAGCGCTCTGCCGCCGCTGCTCGCGTGGTCTCGGAGAGCGCGATCAGCGCGTCGAGCCGGCCGAGCAGCTTCTCCCGTTGCGAACGCGCGGGCGGGTAGCCGAGCCGCGCGGGAGAAACGAAGGTTGCCACCCCGAGCGCGTCGGTATCGCGGAGCGCGAGGTACGAGAGGGACGGGAGGCCCGGCTCGAAGCCGTGCACGACGTCGAACGACCCCTGCGCGAGCGCCAGCCGGAGGTTCGCCTGGACGCCCACCGGAACGCCGAGCTGCGAGCGGCGGGAGACCGGGATCGCGGCGCCGACGGCGATCACGTCGGCCTGCTCGCCACGCAGCAGCGCGCGCCGGCCGGCCAGCAGGTCGGCGGCCCGGGTCGAGGGCGCGATCACCGTCACGTCGTGCCCGAGCGCGCGCAATCCCCCGGCAACTCCCGCGACGTGCTCGTTCACGTCGTGAGGCTGCGACCAGGCAAAAGGCGTCACCAGGCAGACCCGCATTGAACCGAAGCGTAGCCGTGAGGGAAATTGCCAGACTTCGACGGTCAGTCCATTCCAAGGGGGGAACATGCGTCAAATCACACGGCCACGCCTCGCAGCGTTCGTAGCGCTGTGTGCGCTCGGCCTCGCGGTGGTCTCGGCCTCGGCTTCCACAGGGGCGACGTCCCCGCTTTCGAAGATCAACCACGTCGTCGTCATCTACGAGGAGAACCACAGCTTCGACAACCTGTACGGCGGCTGGGAAGGCGTCAACGGCCGGAGCAACGCCGATGCCGCCCACACCACCCAGGTCGACCAGGCGGGAGCGCCCTACACCTGCCTGAAGCAGAACGACGTCAACCTGGCGACCGTCTCCGCGACGTGCAGTGACGCCGCTCACAACTTCGGGAGCGCGTTCAAGAACATGTGGTTCCCGATCGACACCTTCATCCCCGCCACGGCGACCACCTGCCCGCCGCCGCTGAAGGCGTTCTCGTTCCCGAACGGGGTGCTGAAGGGCCAAGGGCTGGCGGGCGGCTGCACCCGCGACCTCGTGCACAAGTTTTACCAGGAGCAGTACCAGCTGAATGGCGGCGCCCAGAACCGCTACATGGTCGGCAGCGACGCCATCGGGCTCTCGATGGGCGCGTACGACACGAAGCAGCTCCCGATCTACAAGTGGCTGCATTCCACGAAGCACCCGAGCTACGCGATCGCGGACAACTTCTTCCAGGCAGCATTCGGCGGCTCGTTCCTGAACCACCAGTACCTGATCGCCGCGCGTGCTCCCGAGGATGCCGCGGCGCCGGCCAACCTGCACTCGCAGGTCGACTCGCCGGGCTTCCCGCGTAGCAACTACTCGCTCTACACGC
>JBKJQL010000285.1:0-3444 GCA_046594035.1 Gaiellaceae bacterium | reverse complement strand
AGATGGTTGATGCCACGGGGGCGTGGGTGTGGGGGCGGATCCAGACCAAGCAGGACGTTCGACTCGCCCGCTGAACAGCCATCCCGGCTGTCCAGCGGGCGAGTCGAACGTCCTGCTTGGTCTGGATCCGCCCCCACACCCACGCCCCCGTGGCATCAACCATCTAGTCGACAGGCGCAGGCTCGCGGCGGCCCGCGCGGGAAGGCGCAGGCTCGGCGGACGCGCGCGCCGAGCGATCGAGACTCCACACGATCAGGCCCGCGACCGGTCCCGCGAGCCAGGACCACGTGTAGGAGCCGTAGCCCAGCAGCAGCATCGTCACCAGGACGAGCACGGCGAGTGGTGCGAGGCGGATCACGTCAGTCCGAACGTTCGATCGGCAGCTCCGGATACTGCTCCCATTCCGACCACGAGCCGGGGTAGAGCCGTCCGTCGCGTCCGGCCAGGTGCATTCGGTGCAGAACGACGCACGCGGTGACCCCCGAACCGCAGTACGCGACGAGCTCGCCCGGGGGCAGGTCGGGCGCGGGTGCGTTCCACGGGGCGTTCAGCGCGCCGGGGATCCGGCCCGGGACGCGGTCGACCGGGTTCGCCTCGCCACGCCAGCGCGGCCCGAGCCGCGCGTCCACCACGACCAATTCGTGTCGGCGTCGCGCGAGCTCATCCCGTTCGACGGTGTCGTCGTCGCGTTCGCGGGCCTCGAACACTGCCGGTTCGATCTGCTCCTCGCCGGCGGCGAGCGGGCCGTGCCACGACTCGAGGTCGAGCACCGCGCAGTCGCCGTGCCCGAAGTGCCGCAGCAGCCACCAGAGCCGCTCGGCCCCGCCGAGGGAGCCGTAGGCGATCACGAACGTCTCGGGCCCGATGCCTGCGCGGGAGATCGCAGCGGCGAATTGCGCGGCCGAGGGCAGAGGATGGCGGCCCGCATCGCCCGCCGGAGCGGCGAGATCCTGCTCGAGGTCGAGGAAGGCCGCGCCGGGGATGTGCCCCTCCCGGTAGGCCTGCCGGCCGAAGCCGGTGTCGTTCAGAGCCCACCGGCAATCCACGAAGCGGTAGTTCATGTGTGACAGGTAACCACGATGGTGACGTAATAGGGGCATGAGACGCCTACTTCCACCCGTAATCCTCGCGGCCGCAGTGCTCGCCGCCGCGGCCTTCGCCGGCATCGGCCGGCCCGAGGCGGCCCACGGCGAGGTCGCGACGCCCGACACCGTCACGACGCTCGGGCACGGCGTCATCACCGTCGCCCCCGACGAGGCGACGGTCACCGCCGGTGTGCACACGCAAGCCGCGTCGGCTTCCGCCGCGCTTGCCGAGAACGCCAAGCTGATGAACAAGGCGATCGCCGCACTCAAGGCGGCTGGCGGCACGGACCTGCAGACGCAGCAGGTCTCCCTCTATCCGCAGACGAGCCCCGAAGGCCAGGTGACCGCATACGTCGCCGACAACGCGGTGTCTGCGAAGACGAAGATCGCCGGGGCCGGTGCGTTGATCGACGCCGCCGTCGCAGCGGGCGCCAACACCGTGAGCGGCCCCACGCTCAGCGTGTCGGATCGCGATGCGCGCTACCGCGACGCGCTCGGCAAGGCGGTGCAGGATGCCCGTCTGAAGGCCGAGGCTCTCGCAAAGGCGGGCGGGTTCGGAGTCGGCCCCATCTCCTCGGTGACCGAGCAGTCCGGCGGTGGATCGGTTCCGGTCTTCCAGGCAGGCGCGGTCGCCAAGGACGCGTCGACGCCGATCGAGCCCGGGACAGCGGACATCACCGGCGACGTATCGGTGACGTTCAGGATCCGCTAACGCGGAGTTGCAGACGCAGGGGCCGTTCGCAGCGTGCACAAACGCTACGGGCGGCCCCCTTGCGTTCCGCGATGTGCACGGGCAGCGGTGTCTCGCACGTGCACCACAGTTGTGTCGGTTCCGTATTGGTCATCGCGACACTCGCCAGCGGGGTCAGGCGGTTCCCGAGACCGGTGCTGCCACCGGGGCCGGGACCGGCGATGGTGGTTGCCGATGGTGGTTGCCGAGGTGGCCGTGAGAATCCGTTCCGTAGCCGCCGGGGACCGGGATGTAGAACTCGGGATAGCCCCACATGCCGTGCTCGGAGACGTCGAGGCCTGCAGTCTCGACGTGATCCTCGACGCGGATGCCCCAGATCTTGTGCATCACGAAGAGCGCGCCGAATGACGTCGAGAACGCGAACGCGCCGACGGCGATCAGGCCGATCGCCTGGATCTTGAGCTGGTGGAACGAGCCGGTGTACACAAGGCCGCCGGTGCCCGTCGCGAGCTTGTCCGCGAGCAGCGGTACCGCGAAGATGCCGGTCGCGAGCGTGCCCCAGACACCGGACATGCCGTGCACCGCGACGGCGCCGATCGGATCGTCGATCCCGATCTTCTCGACGAAGATCACGCCGAAGACGGCGATGAAGCCCGAGCCGATCCCGATCACGACGGCCGCCCACGGAGCGACGAAGCCCGACGCGGCAGTGATCGCGACCAACGCACCGAGCGTGCCGTTCAACATCATCGAGATGTCGGGCTTGCCGAGCTTGATCCACGCCACACTCACGCCGGTCAGCGCACCTGCGGCAGCCGCGATGTTCGTCGTGGTCGCGACGTAGGCGAAGAAGCCGAAGCCGCCGAAGTCGACCGACAAGGTCGAACCGGGGTTGAACCCGAACCAGCCGAACCAGAGGATCAGCGTGCCCAGGACGGCGAACGGGATGTTGTGACCCGGGATCGGGTTCGCCCGTCCGTCGGTGCCGAATTTTCCGATACGCGGGCCGAGGATCAATGCGCCGGCCAGCGCCGCGAGCGCGCCCTGATAGTGCACGACGGTCGAGCCGGCGAAGTCCTGCATGCCCTTGGCGAAGAGCCAGCCGTGTGGGCTCCAGATCCAGTGCGAGACGATGGAGTAGGTGATCGTGAACCAGATCCCGAACGCGAAATAGACCCAGAGCTTCGCGCGCTCCGCCATCGCGCCCCAGACGATCGCGAGGCTGACTCCGGCGAACACGACCTCGAACAGGTACGCAGCGCCACCGGGGATCTCCGAGAACCAGTCGAACGGCGCCTTGCCGACCGAGGTCAGTTCGACGACGGAGGGGAAGAAGCCCGCCGTGCCGATGATCGCGTTGCCGTCGCCGAAGGCGATGCCGAAGCCGACCGCCCAGTAGACGAGCGAGCAGAGCGAGAAGATCAGGACGTTCTTGCCGGCGATGTGACCGGCGTTCTTCATCCGTGTCAGTCCGGCCTCGAGGAACGCAAAGCCGGCCTGCATGAACATCACGAGGACTGCGGCAATGACGACCCAGATCGTCGACATCCCGACGAGAAGATCATGCTTCGACATTGAGTTCCTCCAAGGGGGTGCCGGTGCGGTGGTGCATGACGTGGTCAACGGGTGAGGCCCAGACGAGACCGTCGCCGGATTCGTTGCCGCTGT
>JBKJQL010000258.1:0-3040 GCA_046594035.1 Gaiellaceae bacterium | reverse complement strand
GATCCTTCCGACTTTTGGGCGCCACGCTCGATTGCGGGCCGCGTTACCGCAGCCTTACATCAGCACCCGTACCGCCGGGTGCTGTCAGGAGTTGCATCTGTAGGCGGTGTAGACGGGTCACCCGCGCTTCGGTCAATCGCACGTACCTCGCCAGGAAGAGGGAGGCGGCCTTGAGGTTCGCTACACATCGAGACATCACTCCAGAAGCAATCGTTGCCCACGACCGCGTACGCGTTCCCGACGGCCGGGTCGGCGAAGTGATCGGCTTCTACTGCCGCGAACAGGAGTCCGTCGTCGTTCAGTTCGCGTCCGGTGGGACGAGCGAGTTCCTCACCACGGACGTCGAGCACAGCTCTTAGAGGCTCAAGCCTCTACGCAAGGTCGCGGATCGCAGCGGCCAGCGCCGGGTCGACATCGGCGCGGGCCTCGAGCCAAACCAGCATCGCTGTCGCCGCCTCGCGGTTGCGCTGATACCCCGGAACGAACGACGCCAGCGGCAGCAGCTCAGCGCCGAAGCGCTTCTCCGCTCCGCGCTCGACGACGAACGGATCTTGTCGCGGTGGTGCGCCGTGCTCGGTGAGCTCGAGGAACGTGAGCAGCCGGTCGACCGCGTGCGACTGGATCAGGCGCATCGCGCCGAGCCGTTCACCGCGTGCTTCACGCTGTAGCCCGACGTACAGGTTCGTCAACGCTTCGTTCACCTGCCAGTCCGCGGTCTCGCGCGGTGACGCGCCGGGGATCCGCCCCGCGTTCTCGAGTCCGACGGGGGCGTCGTCTCGCTGCCACACGACGCGGCCCGGCGGATATGACGCGCGCTGCAGTTCGCCGAGCGTGAAGACTGCGTACTCCGCGAAGATGCCGTCCGTGAACAGCGCTTTGCGGCCGTCGACAGTGTTCTGGAAGCTGAAGACGAGCGGCGCGAGCTGCTCGAGCCAGTCGATCGCGTCGAGGTAACGCTGCTTCGCGCCGTCCTCGACGACGACGAAGAAGTCCAGGTCGGAGTGCTCGTCCAGCCGCTCGAGGTCACGCCCGACCGACCCCAGCCCGAGCAGCGCGATCGCGTCACCACGCTGCGCGAGCACGACACCGAGGTCGTCGAGCCGCTGCAGGAGCCGCTGCGGAATCTCGTCGGTCAGTCGGGAAGCCAGCCCGGGCCGTAGCTCGTTCGTTCGCCCTTGGCGAACCGCGCGTACGCCTGCTTCGCGTCGGTCGTCTCCTCCTCGACACCGGCACCGTGGCGCAGCGCCGCCTCGTCCACCGGGTAGCCGCCCCAGCCCTCGCCGAGGGACTTGTCGCGGGCGCCGACCGCGAGCACCACGCACGGCGCGTCTCCGGCCCCGACGATCACGTGCTTCGTGCCGGCGGGGCAATGCACGAGATCCCATTGGCGGATCGGGCGCTCTTCACCTTCGACGATCAGCAGCCCCTCGCCCGAGAGCACGAGGAAGTCCTCCTGGTCGGCCTCCCAGTGGTACATCGACATCGGCTCGCCCGGCCCGAGGATCTGGATGTTGATCCCGAGTTGCGAAAAGTCGGCGGCCCCTTCGAACCCTTCGAACTCGCTGTAGGCACCGCGGCCCTCGCGGGTGATCCAGGGCGCTTCGCGCGCGTTGAGGACGAACCAGCCTTGGCCGGTCGGGACGAGCCCGTGCTCGGTCTTGTCGAGGGGCGACTCAGGAACCATTGGCCGCGAGCCTAGTCGGATCGAACAGCTCGAGTTCGGGAGCACGCTCTCCGAGGAGCGCGCGCGCAACGAGATCGCCACACGCGAGGCCGAGCGCATTGCCGTGGCCCGAGTACCCGCCGGCGACCCACACCTTGTCCCGAACCTCGCCGACCAGTGGCAGCAGGTCGGGCGTCGTGCCCCAGATGCCTGCCCAGCGATCGGTGACCGCAGGCGGGTAGCCGACGAGTCGTTCGACGAGGGCCTCCAGCCGCTCCTGGACGATCGCCGTCGTCTCCTCGACATCCGAGTCCTCCGTCTCGGGCGAGACGTCGCGGTTACCTCCGATCACGAGGCGGCCGTCGGGGAGCTGGTGCCAATAGTCGTAGCCGCCGCGCGCGTAATGCGGCCGGTCGTAGAGCTGGTCGCGCAACGGCTCCGTTGCGAGCACCTGGCCGCGCGTCGAACGCACGGGAAGCTCGGGGAGAAGCTGCGGGATGAACCCGTCGCCGGCGACGACGACGGCGTCCGCGTCGAGCTCGTCGACCGTGACGCGCACACCTTCCTGAATCTCCGCTCCCGCGCGGGCCGCGTGCGCTGCGAGCCGGCGAACCCAGCGCGCCGGTTGGAGCGCACCGTCGCGCGGGTGCAGGATCGCACCGCGATACAGCCGGTCGAGCGGCGGCTCGAGCTCATCGACCCATTCGACTTCGAAACCGTGATCGCTGAGCGCGTCGTGCTCTCGGCGCAGCGCCTCGCGCTCGTCGTCGTCAAAAGCGAGCCGGAGGCTTCCGACACGTCGGAGTGCATCGCCGGCGAGCTCCTCCATGCGATCGAGCGACCGTTCCGTCAGCTCCATCAAGAGCCGTGCGCGCTCGTCACCCAGCTCGCGCCGCGCCTCGTCGTAGGGAGCGGTCGCACCGCGGAGTGCGAAGCCGCCGTTGCGGCCGCTCGCTCCGCCGGCGATCTCGCGGGCCTCGTACAGACGAACGCGCACGCCGCGCTCCGCGAGGGTCAGTGCACAGGAGCAGCCGGTAACGCCGCCGCCGATCACGGCAACCTCCGCACGCCCGGCGAAACGCGTGCGGGGCAGCTCGTCAGCGGGCTCCTGCAGCCAGATCGATGTCGCGCTCACGGCCTCGATCCTACGGTCCGCGCGCGGAGGGGCTATCCACTGGCGCGATAGACACCGTCCACCTCCTCCACCACGCCTAGGAGCTCCAGCTCGGCCAGGGCAGCCGCGACCACACGCGCGCTCTGGCCGGTCGACTGGGCAAGCTCGTCCGCCGTCGTCGCGATGTCGGCTACTGCGACGCGAATGCGTTCGAGCCGCGGGTCGAGCGCAGGTGGCTCGCGCGCCGGCGGCGGGTCGCCGCC
>JBKJQL010000239.1:0-8956 GCA_046594035.1 Gaiellaceae bacterium | reverse complement strand
TGAGCAGCGCAGGGTTCTCCTTCAGGTTCGTGACGTGCGCCTGGTTCGCCGGCGCACGGCGTGCGCGCAGCTTCTTCATCGCGAACATCAACTCGACCGGGTCGAGCATCGTGATCACCCGGGCGAGCCTCGCCGGCGTCAGGCCGCGTGAGAGCCGCACGAGCTCCGAGCGCGGCACGGCGACGTCGACGAGTCTGCGGGCGATCTCCGCGTCGTCGATACCCGCAGCTTCCGCGGCTACGTCGAGGTCGAGCCCGGCGCTGACGATGAAGTGGTCGAGCGCGTCCCAGCCCTCACGGCGCCGCCCGTCCAGCTCGACGACGACGTCCTCCTCGACGACGAGCGACGGCGCCGGATCGTTCGGTCCGTCGAACGCCACGAGGCCGAGCTCGGCGAGCGGCTCGATCAGGACCTCGCGCCGAACCTCGCGCTCGGCGCGCGCGGAGAACCGCGCAGAGCTGCGCTCAGGCGGCAAGGAGGCCTCGCTGCTCGTAGACGGTGAGTGCGTCGCGCACGAAGGCAGCCGTCAGCGGCGCGTTCCACTCGTCGAGCTGCCGCGCCCATTCCTCGAGCTCCTCGGCCGTCGAGCGCCGCGGCCGCAGGGCGGTGTACACCGCGAGGACGGTCGCGTCCGGGAGGGGAGCGAGCTCGGCGGCGCGGCGAAGGTTCGCGGCGAGCTCGACGCGGCCCGCGCCTTGGGCCACCTCGGCCTGCAGGCGGAGTGTCTCCGGCGTCGCGCGCAGCTCCGACGAGGTCACCTCGTCACCGTGCAGCGACAGCTGGTCGAGCGTCAGCCCACCCGGCGTCCTGACGAGATCGGGGCGCTCGGTGCCGAGCGGGTAGTGCCGCTGCGGGTCGAAGGCCATCTCCAGACGGTATAGAACTGCACCATGCCCAACCACTACGACTTCGCAGGGCGCGTTGCGCTCATCACCGGCGGCGCCAGCGGCATCGGCGCGGCCACGGCCGAACGGCTCCGCGAAAGCGGTGCCGAAGTTCACGTGTTCGACATGGCAAACGGCGACGACGTCCGCGATTCGAGCCAGCTTGACGCGGCGATCTCGAAGCTCCCGCGCCTCGACGTGCTCGTCTGCGCCGCGGGTGTGGGCGGCGATTCGCTCCACACGGTCGAGGTCTCCGACGAGGAATGGGAGCGTGTTCACGCGATCAACCTGAACGGCGTCTTCTACGCCAACCGGGCGGCGATTCGGAAAATGAAGGAGAACGGATACGGCCGCATCGTCAACATCGCGTCGATCGCCGGCAAGGAGGGCAACCCGATGGCGGGCGCCTACTCGTCGTCGAAGGGCGCGGTGATCGCGCTGACGAAGGCGATCGGCAAGGACGTCGCCGACACAGGAATCCTCGTCAACTGCATCGCCCCCGCCGTGATCAACACGCCGATCCTGGCGCAGATCTCGGAGGAGCACATCGGCTACATGACCGCGCGCATCCCGCTCGGGCGCGTCGGCGAGGCGAACGAGGTCGCCGCGTTGATCTGCTGGCTCGCGAGCGAAGAGATGTCGTTCTCGACCGCCGCCTGCTTCGACATCTCCGGCGGCCGGGCAACGTATTGAGCCGCTTCGTCCGAGCGCGCATCGGCGATGGGCCGCGGGTGGGGCGGCTCGACGGCGAGAACGTCGACCTGCTCGACCACGACGACGTCCTTGCGGCGCTGCGGGGCGACGGGACCGTCGAGTCGAGCGTCCCGCTGTCGTCCATCGAGTTGCTCGTGCCGGTCGAAGCCCCCGAGATCTGGTGCGCCGGTGTGACGTACGAACGCAGCCGCGACGCTCGCCTCGAGGAGGCGGAGACCGACGCGCGCGACATCTACGCGCTCGTCTACGAGGCGGACCGCCCGGAGCTCTTCATGAAGGACGCCGGCATGCGTCGTACCGTCGGGCCAGGCGGAACGATCCGAGTACGCAGCGATGCACGGTGGACGGTGCCCGAGCCGGAGCTCGGCGTCGTCATCGGCGAAGGTGGTGCGCCGGTTGCGTTGACGATCGGCAACGATGTCTCGAGCCGCGACATCGAAGGCGCGAACCCGCTCTACATCCCGCAGGCGAAGATCTTCGCGGGCGCCTGCGCGATCGGCCCCGCACTGCTCGTGCCGGATGACTGGGACGCCGCCTATCCGATCCGGCTGCGCATCACGGACGAGGCCGGTACGGAACTCTTCGCAGGCGAGACCTCGACGGCGAAGATGAAGCGCACGCCGCGCGAGCTCGTCGAGTGGGTCGTGCGCGACAACCCCGTCCCGCCGGGATCGGTCCTGCTGACCGGGACCGGCCTCGTGCCGCCGGACGAGTACACGCTCGAGCAGGGCCACATCGTCACGATCGAGATCGAGGGCATCGGCGTCCTCGTCAACACCGTGGGCTGACGCGGTACGGTGCCGCAATGAGTGACGTCCTCGACGCCCCGACACGGTCTGCCGGGCTGAATTACGTCGGCGGAGCGTGGGTGCCGTCCGCTTCCGGCGAGACGTACACGCGGGTGAACCCGATGCGGCCGTCGGAGACCGTCGGAGAGTTCTCGTCCTCGGGCGAAGCCGACGCCGACGCTGCGGTCGCCGCCGCAACCGCGGCTTTCGCGAGTTGGGCGGCCTCGCCGCTCGCCGTGCGCGGCCGCTATCTGAACGCCGCCGCCGCTGCGCTCGAGGCGCGCGGCGAAGAGATCGCGCGCGACATGTCGATCGAGATGGGCAAACCGCTGCGCGAGGCGCGCGGTGAGACCGCACGCGCGTCGCAGATCCTGCGGTATGCCGCGAGCGAGGCATTCCGCCCGGTGGGCGAGCACTTCGAGCAGTCCGCCACCGGCGCCCAGGTCTCGACGCGTCGCCGCCCTGTCGGCGTCGTTGCCCTGATCACACCCTGGAACTTCCCGATCGCGATCCCGGTCTGGAAGCTCGCGCCGGCGCTGATCTACGGAAACACCGTCGTGCTGAAGCTCGCCTACGAGGCGCCGCAGACCGGTCTGCACATCGCGGAGGCGTTCGCCGAGGCCGAGCTGCCGGCGGGAGTGCTGAACATCCTGACCGGCCGCGGTTCGACGGTGGGCGCCGCGCTCGTGCGCGACCCGCGTGTGCGGGCGATCTCGTTCACCGGCTCGGTCGCGACCGGTCACGGTGTACGTGACGAGGCGACGAAGACCGGCAAGCGCGTGCAGCTCGAGCTCGGCGGCCACAATCCGATGATCGTGATGGCCGACGCCGAGCTCGGTCGCGCGGTCGAGGCCGCGTACGCGGGCGCGTTCTGGTCAGCGGGCCAGAAGTGCACCGCGACGCGCCGCATCTACGTGCAGGCGCCGGTGTACGACGCGTTTCGCGACGGGCTGCTGGCGCGCATCGACCGCGGCCGCGTCGGCGACCCGCTCGATCCCGATGTCGAAGTCGGCCCGCTCGTCAACGAGTCGCAGTTCGACGAGATCGTCGAGGCGATCGAGCGCGGCAAGCGCGACGGTGGCACGGTGCTGGCCGGCGGCGAGCGCGCCGATCCCGACGGCTTCCTGATCCCGCCCACCGTGTTCGAGGGAGTCGCCGACGACGCGTTTCTCTCGTGCGAAGAGGTGTTCGGCCCCGTGACGTCGCTCTACCGCTTCGACGACTTCGACGAGGCGCTGCAGCGCGCGAACGCCGTCGAGTTCGGACTGTCCACGGCGGTGTTCACGTCCAATCTCGGAACGGCGACGCGCTTCCAGAACGAAGCACAGGCGGGCCTGATTCATGTCAACTCGCAGACGGCCGGCGCCGAAGTCCATGTGCCCTTCGGCGGGATCAAGTCGAGTGGGTTCGGCCCGCACGAACAGGGCCGCGCCGCGATCGAGTTCTACACCGAGCTGGTCACCGTCTACGTCGACCCCTGAGCTCGCCCCGCCGCGAGCCGAGCAGGGCTGAACGAGTAGTCGACGACGACGAGGGCAGCGCCGAGGCCTGCAATCGTCCAGAGCACCGCGTCGAACCCGCCGCTCAGGTCGCGCACCGCACCGAGCAGGAGTGGAGACAGCGCGGAGAGGGTGTAACCGACCCCGAGCATCATCCCCGCGAGCGCCGCGACCTCGGCCGGGCGATCGGCGGCGTCGAGCGGCAGCGTCATCGTCAGCGGGAAGAGCGGCCCGATCGCAATGCCGAGCAGCGCGGCCCACACCCAGCCTGCGTCCGGGACGAGCACGACGCCGAGCAGGGCGACGAGTTGCAACGACGCAGCTCCGCCGAGCCACATCCGGCGTGTGCCCCAGTGGTCGGCCGCCCACGCAACGGCGAATCCGACGGGGATCGTCAGCGTGTTCAGCACCGCGAGCAGGTTCCCGGCAGCGCTCTCGCTCCAGCCGCGCTCGACGTAGGCATCGGGCAGCCAGGCGTTGAGGCCGTAGAAGACCGACGACATGAAGAAGAACGCGGCCACGAGACGCCAGGCGAGCGGTCGGGAGAACGGGAGCTTCAGCGGGCGCACGTCCACGCGCTCGTGCGGTAGCTCGGAGCGGGTGAGCCAGAGCCAGACGGCGGCGAGCCCCGTCGAGACGACGGAGAAGGCGAGCAGGGGGGACCGCCACCCGCCGGCGGCGTGCGCGACCGGCACCGCGACCGACGCCGCGAGCGCCGAGCCGATCGTGATGCCCGACGTGTAGACGGCGGTCGCGAACCCCGGCCGGTCGGCAAACCGTTGCTTGACCGCGACGGGCAGCATCGCCCCCGCGAGACCCATCCCGACGCCGACGGGGAACGTGAGTAGGACGACAGCGATCGCGCCCGGTGCGACCGCGCGGACGACGCCGAACACGCCGATCAGCGCGAGCGCAGCGCCGATCGCGAGCCGCGTTCCGACGCGGCCGGAGAGGAACGGCGCGGGCGGCGCAAAAAGGCCCATGCACAAAACCGGGATCGTGCCGAGCAGGCCCGCGACGGCGTGTGTGACGTCGAGGTCGTGCTGGACGAGGGGCAGCAGCGGGCCGATCCCCACGAGCTGCGGGCGCAGCGCCAGTGCCGCGAGGAACAGCGCGACGAGGAACGGCGCCCGCCTCAAGAACGTCTAGAGCGTCTCGTAGAAGGTGCGCTCCCGCGACTCCATCAGCGGGAAGAGCTCGCCGAGCGCCAGCCGCTGGAAGTGCTCGGTCGCGCCGTGCGCCTCGAAGGCGGCCTTGTCGTCGTACTCCTCGAAGATCAGGATCGAGCTCGGATCCTCGGCGTCCACGCACGGCTTGTACACCTTGCAGCCAGGCTCTGCGCGGGACGCCTCCGCAAGCTCGCGCGCGATTTCCACCGCCCGCTCCTCGTTGCCTTCGTTGACCTTCATCCGCACGACAAGAACGAAAGACATTCGCGTCTCCTCAGGAGTTGTGGCGCCGTTAGGCGGCGGTGACAGGGTTCGTGATCGAGCCGATTCCGTCGATCTCGATCGTGATCTCGTCGCCCGGCTTCATCCAGACCGGCGGGTCGCGGAACGCGCCCACGCCGGCAGGAGTGCCGGTGATGATCAGGTCGCCGGGCTCGAGCGTGATCGCCTGCGAGATGAACGCGATCACGTCGGCAACACCGAAGATCATGTTGGAGGTGTTCGAGTCCTGCATCACCTCGCCGTTCAGCACCGCGCGGATCGCGAGCGCCTGCGGGTCCGGGACGTCGCTCACGGGAACGAGGTCGCCGACCGGCAGAAAGGTGTCGAGCGACTTTCCGCGCACCCACTGGCCGTCGGCGAACTGCAGGTCCCGGCCCGAGACGTCGTTCGCGACGACGTAGCCCTTCACGTAGTCGAGCGCGTCGGCCGCCGACACGCCGCTTGCGCGTGTTCCGATCACGACGCCGAGCTCGGCCTCGTAATCGACATTCTGCGAGATCGACGGGATGCGGATCGCCTCGCCGTCTGCGATCAGCGTGTTCGGCCATTTGGCAAAGAGCAGCGGGCGCTCGGGAAGCGCTGTCCCCTGCTCCTCGGCGTGGTCGCGGTAGTTCAGGCCCACGCAAATGATCTTTTGCGGCGTCTCGATCAAGACGGTGACCCTACTACGCCGGCGAGCGCGAGCGCCGCGATCTCGTCGTCGCCCAGGCCGAGCTCCGTGAGGACGTCTCGCGTGTGCTCCCCGAGCTGGGGCGGAGGGTTGTCGTGCGCGAGCCGTTCCCCATCGATCTGCACCGGCGCCGCGATGACGTCGAGGCCTGCCGCCTCCTGCAGCATTCCGCTCGCTCGGGTCTGGGGATGTGCGCCCACCTCGACGAGATCCTGGACCGGCGCGACGGGGATGCCGTCCAGCGCGGTCAGCCAGTGCGCAGAGGTCTCGCCGGCGAGCCGGTCGCGAATCTGCGGCAAGAGCTCGTCGCGATGAGCGAGCCGGTCGGGGTTCGACCCGAACCGCGGATCCTCTGCGAGTTGGGGCATCCCGATCCGTTCGCAGAGGACGCGGAAAAGCTTGTCGTTGGCTGCAGCGATCATCAGCTCGCCGTCCGCCGTCGCGAAGACCTCGTACGGCGCGATCAGCGGGAACGCTGTGCCGTGCCTGCCGGGCGCAACGCCGGATTGCAGCGCGGCGGCGAGCTGGTACCCGACGAGCGAGAGCGCGGTGTCGAACAGCGCGACGCTGACCTCGCGGCCGTGTCCCGTGGACGCTCGCTCGAACAGCGCGGCCACGATGCCGAGTGCCGCCCAGACACCGGTGCCGATGTCGATCACCGACGTGCCGACCCGAACGCCGGGGCGGTCCTCCTCGCCGGTGATGCTCACGAGGCCCGCAAAGGCCTGCATCAGCGGGTCGTACCCCGGGCTGCCGGCCAGCGGGCCCGAGCGGCCGAACGCCTCGACCGAGCAATAGACGAGCTTCGGGTTGCGCTCGCGCAGCGCTTCGCTTCCGAGGCCGTGGCGCTCGGCTGATCCCGCGCGCATCGACTGGACGAACACGTCGGCGCCGTCGATCAGGCGAAGCAGCACGTCCTTGCCGCTCTCGTCCGTGAAATCGAGCGCGACGGAGCGCTTCGACCTGTTGGCGGCGAAGAACATCACGCTGCCGCCCTCGAAGAAGCGCGGGCCCCACGCGCGCGCCTCGTCTCCGCGCACGGGGTGCTCGACCTTGATCACCTCGGCTCCGAGCCCGGCGAGGATCTCCGTGCACGTCGGGCCTGCGAGCGACGAGGTCAGGTCGACGACGCGCATCCCCTGCAGCGGGTGGAAGCTCATGCGCCCGAGGCTACCCATAGGATCGTCACCGATGAAGCTCGGTATGAACATGCTGCTCTGGTCGACCGACGTGACCGGGCCGGAGTACGTGCCCGTGTTCGAGATGCTCCGCGATGCAGGCTACGACGGCATCGAAATCCCGATCTTCGACACGTCTCCCGAGAGCGTCGCGGGCTACGAGCGCCTCGGCGAGCAGCTCGCAGGCCTGGGCTTCGAGACCCTCGGCGTGGGCGCGCGATCGGGCGACGACAGCCCGATCAGCCTCGACCCGGCGGTCCGCGAGCGGGGGCTCCAGGCGACGAACGCGGCCGTCGACATCTGCGCCGTGCTCGGCGCGAAGACGATCTGCGGTCCGCTCGGCGCGCCGCTCGGCTACTTCACCGGCACCGGCCCCACCGCAGAGGAGAAGCGGCTCGCGGTCGAGAGCCTCCGCGCCGCCGCAGAACACGCAGCAACGCGCGACGTCACGATCGTCGTCGAGTACCTGAACCGCTTCGAGATGTACCTCATCAACACCGCCGCCGACACGGCGGCGCTCGTGCGCGAGGTCGACCATCCGAACTGCCGCATGATGTACGACACCTTCCACGCCCACATCGAAGAGAAGGATCCGCGCGCGGCGCTCGAGGAGTGCAAGGACGTGCTCGTGCATTTCCATGCGTCGGAGAACGACCGCGGCACGCCGGGCACCGGGCAGGTGGCGTGGGACGACACGTTCGCAGCCCTCAAGGACATCGGCTACGACGGCTGGATCGTGATCGAGGCCTTCGGGGACGCGCTGCCCGACCTTGCTGCGGCAACGAAGATCTGGCGGCGGATGTTCGAGAGCGAGGAGCAGTTGGCGTGTGAAGGCGCCGCGTTCCTGCGCGAGCGCTGGAGCAGCGTCGCAGCCTGAGGTTCAGCCCGGGGCTTCCGTGTCCTCGGTGTCGTTCGTCGTGTGGCCGCCGAGAAACGTGGTTTCCGCTGCTTCGCCTGCGGCGAAGCTCTTCTCCGCGAGCCAGCCGCCGTCGACGGTCAGCGCGATGCCGTTCACGTACGCAGACTGATCGCTCGCGAGGTAGAGCGCGGCGTCGGCGACGTCAGACGCGACGCCGACGCGGCCCTGGGGCACCACGGTCTGCAGGCCGTCCTCGAACGCGGCTTCGGCGAAGTACTGCTCGGTCAGCGGCGTGCGGATCAGCCCCGGGCAGATTGCGTTCACCCGGATCCCGGCCGGGCCGAGGTCGCGGGCCAGGCTCTTCGTCAGTCCGACGATGCCGTGCTTTGCGGCCGTGTAGGCCGGCCTTCGCGCGAGGCCGATCAGGCCGCCCACCGACGAAATGTTCACGATCGCACCGCCGCCGGTCTCGCGCATCCGCCGGGCGGCAGCCTGGCAGCAGTAGAAGGTGCCGCTCAGGTTGACGGCGATCACGTTGTCCCACTCGTCGGTCGCCATCGTGTACACATCGCCGATCTCGCGCACACCGGCGCTGTTGACGAGGACGTCGATGCGCCCCTCGGCCGCCACGACCTGCTCGACGGCGCGCTCGACATCGGCGGGAGAGCGAACATCGCCGTGAATCGCGGCATCGCCCGCGAGGTCGAACCCCGTCACGCGCGCACCCTCGCGTGCGAAGCGCTCGGCGATCTCACGGCCGATCCCGCCCGCAGCACCCGTAACGAGCACAACTCGGTTCTCCAGCATCCGACCCTCCTCCGAAGTACGTTAACCAGATGAACGAGTGGACGATCACCGGGCCTCGCCACGCGGGGATCACCGTGTCAGACCTCGACCGCTCGCTCGAGTTCTA
>JBKJQL010000117.1:0-8110 GCA_046594035.1 Gaiellaceae bacterium | reverse complement strand
CACCGTCAGCCCGGCCTCTTCGGCGGCCGCTGCGGACGCGCTTCCTTCACGCAGGCCGACGACGACGTCGACACCGGATTCATGGAGGTTGAGCGCGTGGGCGTGACCCTGGCTCCCGTATCCGAGCACCGCGACCTTCCCGCTGAGGAGGTCGACGTTGCCCGCCTTGATGATCTCGGCCATGTGTTGGTGGTCCTTTCGAATCAGGTGTTGACGGAGGGTTGTGCGTCGCGGCTCGCCGCGCTCGGGCGGCGGAGGCCGACTCGCCCGGTGCGGACGAGCTCGCGCACGCCGTAGGGACGAACGAGCTCTTCGAACGCTTCCAGCTGATCGGGGCGTCCGACGAACTCGAAGGTGATTGCATCGCGGCCGATGTCCGCGACCTGCGCGCCCGCAACCTGGCTGAGCGCGACCAGCTCCGCGCGGCGGTCGGTGGAGACGTTGACCGTGATCAGCGCGAGCTCGCGTTCGACAGCCTCCTCCGGCGCCAGCTCGGTGACACGCAGCACGTTGACGAGCTTGTGCATCTGCTTCTCGATCTGCTCGAGCGAGTGCTCGCTGCAGTCCACCCGCAGCGTCAGGCGCGAGATGTCTGCGCTCTCGGTCGGACCGACGGCAAGGCTCTGGATGTTGTAGCCCCGCCGCGAGAAGAGCTGCGAGACGCGTGCGAGCGCGCCGGGGCGATTCTCGAGTCGGACGGAGATGGTGTGCGTGCTCATGCCGCCCCCACCGCGACGTCAAACGACGTGACGGAAGCGTCACAAACTGTCCACAAAACCTCTAGGTGCAGCGGTTTCCGGCAACCCGGTTGGCGCCAAACGACGTTACGAGAGTGCACCATCATGCGGTCACGACCTCTCCACCGGGCGCCTCGAGGATGTCGATCGCCGCTGCACCGGCCGGGATCATCGGGAAGCACTTCTCCTCGGCGTCGCAGCGAACGTCGACGACCGCGCTGCGGCCCGCGTTGACCGCGTCCGCCAGTGCGTCCTCGAGCTGATCCTCGTTCTCGACCGTGAAGCCCGCGCAGCCATAGGCCTCTGCGAGCTTCGCGTAGTCGGGCGCGACCTGCGTGAGGTGGGTCTGCGCGTAGCGCTCGTCGTAGAACATCTCCTGCCACTGGCGCACCATCCCGAGCCAGCCGTTGTTGATGATCACGGTCACGATCGGAAGCCGTTCGAGCGCTGCGGTCGCGAGCTCCTGGCACGTCATCTGGAAGCAGCCGTCGCCGTCGATGCAGATCACCGTCGCATCGGGCCGCGCCGCCTTCGCCCCGACCGCGGCCGGGAGGCCGTAGCCCATCGTCCCCAGCCCACCCGACGTGATGAACGAACGCGGCTTGTCGCACTGGATGTACTGCATCGCCCACATCTGGTGCTGACCGACGCCGGTCGTCCAGATCACGTCCTCCTCGCGTGTGGCGGCGAGGTCGCGCAGGGCTTCGATCGCCGTCTGCGGCTTCAGCACCCCGTCCGCCTTCGCGTAGCGGAAGGGGAACTGCGCACGCCAATCCTCGAGCTGGCGCAACCATGGCGAACGGTCGGGAGCTCCGTCTGCGGCGGCGGCTCTCACCTCCGTGGCCAGGTGCGCCAGCGCGAGCTTGAGCGGTCCGACGACAGGGATGTCCGCGTGACGAATCTTCCCGACCTCGGCCGCATCGATGTCGAAATGGATCACCTTCGCGCCGGGCGCGAACGCGGACACCTTGCCGGTGACGCGATCGTCGAAGCGCGCGCCGACCGCGATCACGAGGTCAGCCTTGTTCAACGCGAAGTTCGCGTACTTCGAGCCGTGCATGCCAGGGTGGCCGTAGTTCAGCGGGTGCGAATCCGGCAAGGCTCCCTTGCCCATCAGCGTCACGACTGCGGGAAGCTGTGCCGAGTCAACGAGCTCGAGCAACTCAGCACAGGCGTCGGCATTCAGCACGCCGCCGCCGGCATAGACGATCGGCCGCTGCGCCACGGCGATCGCTTTGGCCGCTTCCCGAAGCTGCCTGGGGTGCACCTTGTGCGGCGGCCTCCACCCGGGCAGGTCGACGTCGTCGGGGTAGACGAAGTCGAATTCGGCTTCTTGCACGTCCTTCGCGATGTCGACAAGCACGGGCCCTTGACGGCCGGTGCGCGCGACGTGGAACGCTGCCTTCATCACACCGGGCAGCTCCTCGACATCCTGGACGAGCCATGAATGCTTGACGATCGGCATCGTGATGCCGGTCGCGTCGATCTCCTGAAATGCGTCGGTGCCGATCAGGCTCGACTTCACCTGACCGGTGATCGCGACGAGCGGTGTGGAGTCCATCCACGCATCGGCGATCGGCGTGACGAGGTTCGTTGCGCCCGGGCCCGAGGTTGCGATGGCGACTCCGACCCTGCCCGAGGCGCGCGCGTAACCCTCTGCCATGTGGCCGGCGCCCTGCTCATGGCGTGCGAGCACGTGCCGCACCGTCGTGCCGCGCGCGATCGCGTCGTAGGTCGGCAGGATCGCGCCGCCGGGAATCCCGAACGCCACGTCGACGCCCTCGGCCTCGAGACTACGCAGGATCGCGTCCGAACCGAGCATGCGTTTGCCGCGGCTCATCCAGCCACCCCGTCGAAGTGCTCGACGTCCGTGCGCGACTGCGGCAGCAGGTCGATCACGGCATCGGTGAAGGAACGAGTGTCGTGCGAGCGTGACGCGGAGCGCCGCGCGACCTCGCCGACGGCCCGCTCGAGCGTGCGCGAGGCGGAGCGGCGCTTCAACCCTTCGGCGAGCATCAACGACGCCGTGAGCAGCATTCCCTCCGGATCGACGACGCCGAACCCTGCGTCGTCGTCGGGCCCGGAAGTGCCGGGCGCGAACACACCGGGGCCGTGATCGGGAAGCCAGGCGTGGGCAACCGACGACGGTGAACCGGCGTAATGCGCAGCTGCATCGACGACGGCGGAGACCAGATGCGACTCGGTGACGATCACGTCGAGCGAGTCGGGCTCGTCACGGAAGCGCACGAGCAGGTCGGCGAGGCTGGTCTCATCCACTTCCAGGCCGCCCCAGCGCGTGGTCTGCGCGGCAACAGCGGCGCGCCACTCGTCGGAACCTCCGACACACACGATGCGGCCGTGCCGCGACGCGGCGCAGGAGAAGGCGCGCGAGATCGCGATCTCGTTCGCCCAGTCGCCGAGCGGTCCGGCGACGACGATGTCGCCCTGCGACGGCAGCTGGATGCGCGCAACGCGCCAGGCGAGATGCAGGTCGGCCTTCACACCGTCGAGCGCCGGCTCGTGCGGGGAAGCGACAAGGATCGCGTCGACGTCGCGATAGCCGGTCCGCGTGGCGGGCGGCAAGGGATGGCCGGAGCGGGTGACCGCCTCGCCCCCGAAGGGGAGGTGGCGATCGTCGAGCTCGAGCTGGTGCAGCTTCGACACGCGCTCGAGCGCGCGCGTCGCGGCAGCCATCAGCTCGGGCCCCACCCCGTCTCCGGCGAGACAGGCAACAGTCTTGACATTCACTCCGTACCTCCTGAAAGGGTCATCGATCGTTTCGCTCCTCCGTCTGGCCCATTGCGGGCGCACTTCTTCTGTCGAAGTCGGCGTATGCAGCGTCAAAAGGCTGCGTGAGCGAATTCTCCCCCTAGAGGGGGAGAATGACGATGACCGTAAGAATCACGAGCCCGGGCACGAGCAACCGCGTCGCAAGCGACGTACCCGCCCGGAGGGGCGTGCGGGACTCGAGTGCAAGGGCTGAGCGGATCATCGTGATTTGAGTGTGCCCACAACCATTGAGGTTGTCAAGCTTTACAAGGTATAGCGACCCGACTATGCTTTTGGAAGCAATGGTTGGAACGCGCTCACACCTCTCCTCGGCCGGCACCGACATGCTTGGCCTGCGCGCGCTTGCCCTCCTCCTCCCCTAGGGGAGCCGACCTTGCGACATAGCCGTCTTCGCGTTCCCCGCACTCCGGGAGCAGTCCGCCACTTTTGAGGAGCCAAGCCATGACGATGCCCTACTGGAAGTACCGCCCGTATCCGACCGTCGATCTGCCCGACCGCACCTGGCCGAACCAGGTGATCGACCACGCGCCGATCTGGTGCTCGACCGACCTCCGTGACGGCAACCAGTCCCTGGTCAAGCCGATGGACTCCGCGCGCAAGCAGCGCATGTTCGACCTGCTCGTGCAACTCGGCATGAAGGAGATCGAGGTCGGCTTCCCGTCGGCGTCGCAGACGGACTTCGAGTTCGTGCGCCGGCTGATCGACGAGGACCGCATCCCAGGGGACACGACGATCGCCGTGCTGACGCAGGCGCGTCCCGGGCTGATCGAGCGGACCTACGAGGCGATCGAGGGCGCGCGGCGGGCGATCGTGCACCTCTACAACTCGACGTCGGAGACGCAGCGGCGCGTCGTGTTCCGGCTCGACAAAGCCGGCATCGTCGATCTCGCCGTCCGTGCGACCGCGCTCTGCAAGGAGCTCGCGCAGCAGACCGAGACCGAGGTCGTCTTCGAGTACTCCCCCGAGAGCTTCCACGGGACGGAGCTCGACTTCGCGCTCGAGATCTGCGAGGCGGTCATGGACGTCTGGCAGCCCACGTCGGCGGCGCCGATGATCGTGAACCTCCCGACGACGGTCGAGGCGTTCCCGCCGAACGTCTATGCGGACCGCATCGAATGGTTCCAGCGGAACGTCTCGGCACGCGACAGCATCATCGTCAGCGTGCACCCGCACAACGACCGCGGGACGGCGGTCGCGACGGCGGAGCTCGGCCTGATGGCCGGCGCCGAGCGCGTCGAAGGAACGCTGTTCGGAAACGGCGAGCGCACCGGCAACGTCGACCTGATCACGATCGCGCTGAACCTGCTGACGCAGGGCGTCGATCCAAAGCTCGACCTGTCGCAACTCGACGAAGCGAAGGCGATCGTCGAGGAGTGCAACGAGCTGCCGATCCATCCGCGGCATCCGTGGGTGGGCGAGCTCGTCTACACCGCGTTCTCCGGATCGCACCAGGACGCGATCAAGAAGGGGATGTACGCGCAGCAACGCGAGAGCTCGGAGGTGTGGGACGTCCCGTACCTGCCGATCGACCCGGCGGACCTCGGCCGAAGCTACGAGGCGATCATCCGCGTCAACTCGCAGTCGGGCAAGGGCGGCGTCGCCTACCTGATGGAGACCGAGCACAGCCTCGAGCTGCCGCGTGGCCTGCAGGTCGACTTCGCGCAGAAAGTGCAGGCGATCACCGACGCGCGCGGCGACGAACTGACGGCCGACGAGCTGCTCGCCGCGTTCCACGAGCACTACCTCGCGCATGTCGCGCCCTACGAGCTCGGCGCGTACACGCACTCGAGCAGCGAGACAGATCGGATCGTGGCGCAGCGCACGCGAGACGGAGAAGCGCACGAGGTCACCGGCACGGGCAACGGGCCGATCGCTTCTCTGGTCGACGCGTTCGAGCAGACCTTCGGGATCACGGTCGCGATTCACAACTACCACGAGCACGCGATGGCGGCCGCCGCCGACGCGACCGCGGCCGCCTACATCGAGGCGGACATCGACGGCGACCTCGTGTGGGGCGTCGGCCTCCACCCGAGCATCGTCACTGCGTCGTTGCGCGCGGTCGTGAACGCGGTCAATCGTGCGCTGGCCCAGCGCCAGGCACTCGAGGAGGCCTTGCTCTTCGGCTAGCTATGTGTCGTTCGAGGCTGAACTGGCGCCTCTCGGCGCGCCCCACCTCCGGTGCCTGGCACCGGTGTTGAAGCGCGACGGGCCTCCCGCCCGCGTTCCCGATGAAAGCCAGTGAACCGAAGGCCGGCCGAGGGCGCAAGGCCCCTGGACAAGTTGTCACACACTTGTGACGTTGCTTCAGGCTGTAACGGTGCCTTGTAACGGTGCCTGGCACCGTGTAGATGGCACCGTGTAGATGGCACCGTGTAGAACGCTGCGGCAGGTCGGAAGGTGTCGTGCGCTCGCTTGAGCAGGTGTTCGCCAGTGGGCTCGCCTGAGCCCCGCGGTCGCGGATGCACCTTGGCGAGTTACCGTCTCGCCATGGACTTCCTACGGGTCGAGTTTCAGGCCCCTCGCGGTCGACAAGCGGATCTTGACGACTTCTACGCGGATCAACTCGGCCTGGAGAAGATCGCCGGCGGCTTTCGAGTCGGGGCTTCGGAACTGGTCTTTCGAGCCGCTGAGGGAGAGCCGTTCTACCATTACGCACTCCTTGCCCCCGGTGATCGCTTCGCCGAGGCTTTGGTCTGGGCGCGTGAACGAATCGATCTTCTTCTCGGCGGCGACATCGATGAGGTTGTCTTCGGCTTCGACAACTGGAACGCCGACGCGTTCTATTTCCACGATCCAGCGGGCAACATCGTCGAACTGATTGCGCATCGCG
Organism: Gaiellaceae bacterium; assembly: GCA_046594035.1. Taxonomy (GTDB): domain Bacteria; phylum Actinomycetota; class Thermoleophilia; order Gaiellales; family Gaiellaceae; genus PALSA-600. The sequence goes on along the minus strand of JBKJQL010000117.1, from coordinate 1,753 downwards.
CACTTGGCGAGACAGGCAAGAGTGGGGCATTCGACGCTTCCGAACTGCTCGGAATCTCGGAGGTCGGTCTGATCGGAGACCCAAGCGAGATCGCGATCGGTCTAGAACGGCTCGGCCTTCGGCTGTGGGATGGCGTGCTCTTGCCTGGACGGCTCGCCTTCTTCGGTGAGCGTGGACGGACGTTCATTGTTGCCGCCGAGGGGCGGGGCTGGCTGCCGACGGGCCGCCCTGCTGAAGCACATCCAGTTGACGTTGTGATCACCGGCCTGCGGGAGGGCGAGGTCACTGCGTCCGGACATCGAATCCGTTGCGTAAAGGTCTTGGACGACGTCGCGTAGAGGTCTTCTACGACCCTCCGCGATGATGGTCGGCGGCGCCAGTGATGCGCAACGCACTCTGACTATTAACCGTCGTCGTCATACACTTTGATTCGTGAGGAAGAACTATTTTGGTGAAGAGGTCGCGGCGCGCTACGACGGCGGCCCGATGTTTAGCGCGGAGGTCCTCGACCCGACGGTCGATTTCCTTGCGGCACTCGCGGGCGAGGGAGCAGCACTCGAGTTCGGCATCGGCACCGGTCGGGTAGCGCTGCCGCTTGCGCAGCGAGGCGTGCGCGTGCACGGAATCGACTTGTCGGCGGCGATGATCGCAAAGCTGCGCGAGAAGTCTGGCGCAGAGCGGATCTCGGCAACGATCGGCGACTTCGCGACGACTCGCGTCGAAGGGACGTTTTCGCTCGTCTACCTCGTCTTCAACACAATCGGCAACCTGACGACGCAGGACGATCAGGTGGCGTGCTTCAAGAACGCCGCGGAGCATCTCGAGGCCGGCGGTTGCTTCGTGATCGAGGTCGGTACGCCCGAGCTGCAACGTCTCGTGCCCGGGGAACGCTTCCACCCGTTCGACGTGAGCGAAGAACATCTCGGCTTCGACGAATACGACGTAGCGAACCAGGGCCTCGTCTCCCACCACTTCTGGCCGGAGGACGGCGCGTGGCAGAGATCCTCAACACCCTTTCGCTACGTTTGGCCGGCGGAGCTCGATCTGATGGCGCGTCTCGGAGGAATGCAGTTGCGCGAGCGCTGGGAGGACTGGGACCGCTCGCCATTCACAGGCACCAGCCGCAAGCACGTGTCTGTCTGGGAACTAGCGACTCAGCGGTAAGTACGCGAGTACGAACCGACGGAGAAGGGTCGCTCGTCGCGGGCGGTGGCAAGATGGGCGAGTGCCGCCGCCGCCCACGATCACGCCGCTGCTGGTGGCCGACTTGCTCGTCGAGGGCGAACGGTGGCCGGTCTGCGTCCACGTCATCGACCATCCCGACGCCCGCGTGCTGGTCGACACCGGCATGACGGAGCTGCGCCCGGAGGTGCTCGACATGGACCCCCGGCTGGTCTCGCTGAGCGAGCAGGGCTTCGACCTCGCTGGCGTCGACCTTGTCGTCAACACCCACCTGCACTTCGACCACTGCGGCGGCAACCACCTCTTCGCCGGCAAGCCGATCTACGTCCAGTATCGGGAACTCGACGACGCGCGCTGCGAGGACGAATACACCATTCGCAAGTGGGTCGAGGCGCCCGGCGTGCGGCACGCGCCGGTCGACGGCGATCTCGAGCTGCTTTCCGGGCTCCGACTCGTCCCGGCGCCGGGCCACACCCGCGGCATGCAGGTGGTCGTCATCGAGACTGGCCGGCGTCCGATCATCGTCGGCGGCGACCTGGCGGTTTGGTACGGCGAGTTCGACGAGCCGCAC
>JBKJQL010000045.1:0-6475 GCA_046594035.1 Gaiellaceae bacterium | reverse complement strand
GAAGCGGGTGCGAAGTTTCGCGGTGGCGCTCGTCGTCGGCCGCGGTCCCACGCACCCTTAGAGCGCGGCCGCGATCTCACCCGCCAACCGCGCGTTGCCGACGATCAGGTCGCGGTTCGCTGCGAGGGTGCGGCCGCCGCTCTCGCGGTGGAGATAGGCAAGCACGAACGGCGTCACGCCCTGGCCGTGCACGTTCTCGGCGCGCGCTGCGGCGAGTGCCTCCTCGATCAGCGGCTCGATGTCGTCGAGGCTCTCGTCCGGGGGGCGGCCGACGACGAGCCCGCCGCCCTGCAGCTCCCAGTGCGCGCCCGCGATCCGCGCTGCCTCTTCCGCGGACTCGACGCGCGCCGAGACCGGCGGGCCGCCTTGCGCCGCGTAGAAGAGCGGCAGCGTGTCGGTGCGCCAGCCGAGCACCGGAACGCCGAGCGTCTCCAGGAGCTCTGCGGTCGCCGGAACGTCGAGCAGTGACTTGACGCCGGACGAGACCACGAGCGCTCGTGTTCGCGCGAGCACACCGAGATCCGCCGAGACGTCGGGTGGGGTCGGCCAGCCGCGGTGCACGCCGCCGAGGCCGCCGATGGCCATGAACCTGATCCCGACCGCCTTGCAGACGGCGAGCGTGCCGCCGACCGTCGTCGCGCCCGGCGCGGCCTGCACGACGGCAGCCGCGAGGTCGCGCGGCCCGAGCTTGCGCGCGGCGGCGTCGAAGCGCTCGAGCTCCGCTTCGGTGAGCCCGACGATCACCGTTCCGTCGAGCACCCCGATCGTCGCCGGAACGGAGCCGCCCGCGCGCACTGCAGCTTCGGAGCCGAGACCGACCGCAACGCCCTCGCCGGGCGGGAAGCCGTGCGCGACGAGCGTCGTTTCGAGCGCCACGACGCCACGCCCGTCGCGTAGCGCCTCCTGCACCTCGTCGCTGAGGCGGATCACGGCATGGCTCCCATCTGCGCGCAGCAACGCGCGGCAGCTTCGAGGCCGAGCTGCGCGCCGCCGATCAGGAAGCCGGCGGCCAATGCATCGCCCGCGCCTGTCGTGTCGAGGACGTCCGTTGCGACGGATGGATGAATCGCGCCGTCGACGTCGAGACCGCGCGAACCGAGCTTCACCACCCAACGCGTGTCGAGGTCGCCGACCGCGTCGCGTTCAGCTTCGGTCGCGAACACGACGTCCGGCGCGATCGCGCGCACGCGCCGTTTGAACGTGTCGTCGACGAGCGTCCACGTCGAGACGTCCACCGACACTCGCGCACCGTGCGCGCGCGCAAATGCAGCTGCGGCGACCGACGCCGACGCGATCGGATCGCGGTGCAGGGAGTAGCCGGCGAGGTGGAGCACGTCGCAATCGAACCACGCCGCCTTGAGGTCCTGCGGCTCGAGTGTGGGGGAGACACCGCGGTCCGACGCCATCGTGCGGTCCCCGGCCGAGGCGATCGAGACCACGACGCCGGTTCGCCCCCCCGAGGGACCGACGACGTCGACGCCGTATCCCGTCAGCGCCTGGGCCACGATCTCCGCTGCCGGGTCGTCGCCGCGGCGGCCGACGAACCGCGCCTCGGCGCCGAGAGCTGCGGCCCAGGCCGCCACATTCGCCGCCTGCCCGCCCGGGCCGGTGCGCGTGATCGCCGTCTGGTCGTCGCCGGGGACGAGCGGCCCGTCGAGCCGGACGATCACGTCGAGGAGCAGGTCGCCGAGTGTGGTCAGCCGCATGCGTAGGATCGTCGCATGGAAGGCACCGGGCGCGGCAGCAAGCTTCGTTCGTTCGCCATCGGCGGCCTGGTGGGCGCCGCCGGCGCGATCGCAACCGTGCGCCGGTCTCCGCACCGCTCTCGACGCCCACGGAGCGCTCCCGGCGGCCTCGCCGCGTTCGAGGACGCACCGTGCTTCCTGGAGATCGTGGGCGAGGAGGCCGCTCGCTATCGCGAGGGTGGCGGCGAGATGTCCACCGGAACGTCGAACCCGACGTAACGGTCGACCATGAAGTGCGCCGCGGCGGTCATCTCGCCGCTCACAGGAAGCCCGCGGACGAGGATGACGCGGAACCAGGCGGGGATCCGGCGGTCGAGAAACGTCAGGACATTCGGCGCGACGAAGTGCACGTTGCTCGGCGTCCCCCAGTAGGGCTCCGTCACCTCGAGCGGTGTCTGCGACGACTCGACCCAGGGTGCTCCGGGGCGCTCGCGGTCCCACCGGCGCGCGCCGATCACGATCCCGGCCGGGCCGCCCTTGGTGACGTACGAGAGCCGGTCGGGCGCGACGACCTTGAATCGAGAGATCGACGCATTCCTGGGCGACGAAGAGAGGCGCTCGTCAAAAACGATGGTCTTCGCGTTACGAATCGTACTCGTCACACGGCGCAGCGCATTGGTCGCATCGGAGGCGCGTGCGGGAAGCCCGAACGGAATGACGCTGGCATCGACGCCGATCCTGAGCTCGCCCGGTACCCCAGCAGCGCGGTAGCAACCCGATCCGCATCGCGACGTCGGTGCTCCGCTCACGGTCACGTTGCGCCCGTCGACGCCCGTTCCGTCCGGGCCGAGCAGCGTGACCGTGACCGCCTCGGGTGTCCGAGCGACAGCTACGGCGAGTGAGCCGAGCTCGCGCGCGTCGACGACGGCGTCGCGCGGTGGAAGCGTAGGCGGTTGCGCAACGACGGGCGCGGCGACGGCGCGCTGCGCGGTGCCGGGACGGAGCTCCGTCAGGATCGCGACCGCGACGACGATCCCGAGCAACAACGTGATCTCGAAGAGCGCCGAGCGCCGCAGGCGTGCGAACACGCCGATGAGCAGCGAGCGGTTGAGCCATCCCAGCCCGAGCAGCGGCACGAACAGCGCCGTCTTGACGAGCAGCGTCTGACCGTACGAGGTCGTCCAGAGCTGACTCACTGCCGAGAGCTCGGTCAGCGCGCGACCGAGGCCGGAGACACCGAGCACGATCACCGCAACGAACGCAGAGGTCGAGAACCGTCGTATGGCGGCCGCCCGCGCAGGGCCGTCGTCGCTCGCGCGCGGGATCACGTAGACGAGCGCCAGCAACCCGCCGAGCCAGATCGCCGCCGCGCCGATGTGCCCCAGGTCGACGAGCGCTGCGAGGACGCGCGGCTGGTCTCGGTCGAGTGCGTGCCCGGCGAGCGTCGGCGCGACGAGCAGCGCGAGCGAGCACAGCCCGGCGACGAACAGCAGCAGCGGAACCGTCGGAGCGAGCGCGGCCGCCGCCCCTCCGACGAGCGAGATCGTGATCGCCACCTGCAGGACGAGCGCGAAGCGCGTGCCGGGCGGGGACGAGTGCAGCATCCCGCTGCCGCCGAGGAACGCGGCGAGCAGCGCGAAGAAGAGCAGATGCGCGAGCGGAACTCGGAGGCGATTCCCCAGTACGCCATGCGTCATGAGCCCGAAGACGGTGGCTCCCGCGGCCGCGAGCACGCCGAGGAAGAAGAGCGCGCGCAGCACGAGGTTGTTCCAGCTGAGCGCTGCGGAAGCGCCGAGCACGGACTGCGGGACCGCACTGCCGGCGCCGACACCAAAGGCGAGCACGCCCTGCTCGCGGTGGCCATCGTCCGAGGCGACGCTCCAGCGGACGCTGTAGACGCCGTCCGCGAGCCCGGCCCGCAGGGGGATGATCAGCTCGTGGCCGCTCACGCGCGGTCGGCCGGCGACAACCGAGGCGCTCGATGAGTTGCTCACCGCCGCATTGCCGGGCGCCACACGAATTCGGTCGTCGAACATCACGCGGACCGACTCCGGCGCACGATCGAGGACCGCTCCGTTAACGGGCGACGTCCCGATCAAGGTCGCGTGAGCCGCGGCGCCCACCGGCACGATCAGCGCGGCCACGGCGAAAACGATGACGGTGCGCCTCACGTGGGCGAGGGTAGCGCCGCCGAGTTTTCCGGGGCCTCGCTGCTAGCCTTGCCGCCTCGATGCCGATCTACGAGTACAAGTGCCCGAACGGTCATCTGTTCGAGGTCTTCCACGGGATGACCGAGCCGTCGCCGGGCACGTGCGAAGTGTGTGGCGCCTCGCCGCTGCAGACCGTCCTGCACCCGGTCGCCGTCCACTACAAGGGCTCCGGCTTCTACAGCACCGACTACGGGCGCAAGGGCAAGAAGCCGGTCAAGGAAGGCTCGTCGTCCGACTCGTCGTCGTCGGACTCCTCGTCCGGCTCGGACTCAGCTAGCTCGTCTTCGTCTTCGTCGTCGTCGGACAGCTCCGGCGGCAGCGGCGAGACGAAGAAGAAGGCCGCGGAGAGCTAGACCTACTTGAGCGTGTGCCCGGTGACGCAGCCCGGGTTGAACGGGCCTGTCGGAGGCTGCGGCGCGGACTTGCCGAGGAACATCGCGATCGTCGCAGGGTTGTCCTCGCTCGGGCTTCCGGTGCCGCTCCCGCCGAGGTCACCGCCGAGCCTGCAGTGCACCGAGCTCGACGCGGAGGCGCGGAACTTCACCCACCCGAGCTGCACCAGTTGACCCGCGGTGAGGTCGGTCGTCAGCGGCTTCGCCAGCGTCCCGCCGTCGAACGGCAGCCCGATCAGCGTGCCCGGTGAGGTGAACTTCGACGCGAGCGCGTCCATCACGATCTGCTGCCGCGAACCGCGCGTTACGTCGGTCTCCGCCGGGTTGAGCATGTTCTCCCGGATTCGCGAATAGATCAGCGCGCGCTGGCCGCTCATGTGCTGTGTGCCCTTCGGGAAGCGCCAGCCCTGCCACTTCGAGCAGCGCGCCTGCGTCGCGTACGGGCAGTCGAAGCGGTTCGAGCGGATCGGGGCCGGCACGTTCACGTCGATGCCCCCGAGGGCGTCGATCAGGTCTTTGAAGTCGGCGAAGTTGACGACGACGAGGTGATTGATGTCGGTGCCGGTGAACTGGCGCAGCGTCTTGATCGCGAGCGCGGGGCCGCCGATCTGGAACGCGGCGTTGATCTTCTGCGTGCTGTATCCGGGGATCGGCGCGACGAGGTCGCGCGGGACCGAGAGGTAGTACAGGCGATGGTGCTCGGGGTCTGTGCGCAGCAGGAGGATCGAGTCCGAGTGGCGATCCCCCATGCGGCCGCCGATCTGCGAGTTGTCCGTGCCGAGTAGCAGCACGGTCGTCGAGTGGGAGAGCAGGAGCCCGCTTTCCGGCGCGAGCGCGGTCCGTGCGTCCGGCGTCAGCCGCTTGTTCGCGTCAGAGACACCGCCGGCGAACGCGAACCAGCTCGCGACGGCCCAGACGAGGATCAGGAGGAGCAGAACGATCGCGCCCAGGCCGATGCGCCGGCCCCAGCGGATGTTCTTCTGCCGGTCCGGGCGCGCGCCTGGACCGCGGTAGTCGGTACGTGATCCACCCTGCTTGTCACGACGCGCCGCCTTGCCGTCGCCCGTGCGCCCGGAAGGCCGCGCAGTGGCCGGAGGCACCTTTCCCTTGGCACGTCCGCCACGGTAGGTGCGATACGGCTTTTCTTCCCCGGCCATTCGGCGGGTTAGGTTACCCACCGGGTATGAGCGTCAAGCGCGTGATCGGCGTCGACATCGGCGGAACGAAGGTTCTGGCGGGAATCGTCGACGAGCACGGCGAGGTGCACGAGACGATCGAGCGCCCCACGGTCACCACCTCGCAGGCCACCCTGCTCGAGGCGCTCGCCGATCAGGTGCTCTCGCTGCCGCAGGACGGGATCGAGGCGGTCGGATTCGGCATTCCGACCCGGATCGATCACGCGCGGGGTGTCGTGCTCGGCTCGGTGAACATCCCGCTGCGCGACGTTCCGTTCCGCGACTGGATGCACGAGCGCACCGGTCTGCCCGTCGAGATCGAGAACGACGCAAGCTGCGCCGCGCTGGCGGAGTTCCGCCTCGGCGCCGGTCGCGGAGTCCGCGATCTGCTGTTGCTGACGCTTGGGACCGGCGTCGGCGGCGGGGTGATCTCCGGCGGCCGGCTCTTCCGTGCCTACACGGAGCTCGGTCACATCGTGATCGTCACCGACGGGGTGCCCTGCCAGGGCGCGTGCTCCGGCCGCGGTCACCTCGAGGGGTATTGCTCTGGCCGCGCTGCCGACAAGCTCGCGAAGGAGCTTGTCGGTCCCGATGCGACCTCGTACGACCTCGTGCGCGACAAACACCCCGTCCTGGACGACGTCGGCCACCAGCTCGGCGTCGCGATCGGCTCGCTGGTCAACATCTTCGGAGCGACACGCGTCGTGATCGGCGGCGGCTTCGGCATCGCGGCTTTCGATCTCCTCGTGCCGTCGGCGCGGCTCGCGATCCTGCGAGAGGCGCTCGAGCCGTCGGGGCAGGATCTGGAGCTCGAACCGGCGCAGCTCGGCAAGGAAGCCGGCCTGATCGGCGCCGGCCTCGTCGCGCTCGAGGCGTTGTAGTGCCGCTCGCGATCTGCGCGACGCCGATCGGGAACCTCGAGGACGTCACGTTGCGCGTGCTCACCGAGTTACGCGAAGCGGATCTGGTCCTCGCGGAGGACACGCGCCACACGCGCGGGCTGCTCGAGCGTC
>JBKJQL010000160.1:0-2643 GCA_046594035.1 Gaiellaceae bacterium | reverse complement strand
TGCTGATCGGCGGCCTGCTCGGCTTCATCCTGGCGGTCGTGATCGCAGCGGTGCTCGTCGCCGTCGTCGGCGGCATGTACCGCGGCCGGACCATTTAGGCAGGATCGACGGCGAGGGGCTGCCTGCCGCGCGGGAAGGTCCGCACGGCGGTCAGCCCCCAGTCGTCGTCACGCCAGATGTACGTGTCGACGTTCAGCGTGCGGTCGTCCGCGCGGTAGACGACGCAGCCGCGCGCTTCGCCGCGCCGCTTGGGGCGCGGCTGTCCGAGCCCGGGGGCGATCGAGACGACCACGCCGCGCGCGTCGCCGGTGATCACCTCGAACTCGTGCCGCTCGGAAACCGCCCCCTGATGGATGTGCCCGCCGATGATCAGCTCGGCGCCGCAGTCGACGAGCGTCCCGAGCACGTGCGTCCGCCGGGCGACCGGCTTCTTCTTGGTTCGCCATGGGGCGCCCACCATCTGGTGGTGCAGGGCGACCACGCGCAGCTTCTCCGGGGACGCTTCCGTCAGCTTGGCGGTTGCGCGCGTGAGTTGCGCGTCGGTGATTCCACCGGATTGATGACGCCACGGCCGGACCGAGTTCAGGCCGACGACGTGAGCGCCCGCGCCGACGTACTCCGGCTCGGTCGTCTGCCACTGACGCTCGAACTCGGCCCAGGTGCTCGTGAAGCGCGCGGGAAAGGTGTAGGGGATGTCGTGATTGCCGGGGACCGCGAGCACAGGCCGCTCGAGCCGGTTCAGGAAGCCGGCGGCGCGCTCGTGCTGGTCGCGGCGACCGCGGTTCGTCAGGTCGCCGCTTGCGATCACGAGCTCCGGGTCGACGCGCTCGATCAGCGAGGCGAGGCCGCCCTCCAGGATCGGGTCGTCCCGCGCGCCGAAATGGAGGTCGGAGACGTGCAGGATGCGAGTAATCACCGCCGAAGCAGGCTATACAGTGGGTGCGATGGCTGACGAGCAGTCGACCGAGATCTTCGATGACCTCTACCTCGGGCTCCGGGCCGGGGGCGCGCTGCGGAAGCAGCGGCGCGGTGAAGAGCTGACGGATGAGGAGCGCGACGCGCTCGGTCGCTGGAACCGGCTCTCCGCGTGGCGCAAGGGCATCGCGATCAGCGGGTTCGCCGTCGGCACCTTCGGGCTCGGCTTCACCCTCGGCGGCCTCGTGTTCGGCCGCTGGCGCAAGGCTTAGATACTCCGCGTCCTGACAGAAGCCCGACGCCTACGAGGGCCGCGAGCGGCGACGCCCCGCCGGCGATCCACAGCGTCCCCCGCGCACCGCGCCCGCGGCGGGCATGCGGTCCCGAACGGTCACCCGCCCGTGAACCTACGCCTCTTGGTCGCGTGCGGAGAAAATCACCACGGGCACCTCTTCCTCCGCCGGATCGACGTCGCGGAGGATCACGTCGAACAGCGTCACGAAGATCGCGGCGAGCGGCACGGCGAAGAGCACGGCCCAACCGCTGAAGAGGATCCCGACCGTGGTCACCGAGACGAGCACGAGCAGCGGTGACAGGCCGACAGCATCGCCGAGCACCTTCGGCATGATCAAGTAGTCCTCGAGGAGGCGCACGCCGATCACGCACGCCAAGGCGAACAACGCGACGTGGAGCGACGCCGTGAAACCGACTCCGACGGCGAGCGCGCCGGCCGCGAGCGGCCCGATCACGGGGACGATCTCGACGAGCCCGGCGAACGCGCCGACGAGGAGCCAGTACGGCTCACCGACCGCCCAGAAGAGCAGCGAGAGCGTGGTGCCGACGAGGGCGATCAGGAGTACCTGGCCGCGCACGAACGCGCCGAGCTTCGCGTCGATCAAATCCCAGGTGTCGCGCATCAGCTTGCGCTTCGGTCGGGGAAGCAGCGAGGCGACGACATCGACCGTCTTGTCGCGCTCGAAGATCCAGTACGCCGCGGCCGCGAAGGTGAAGAAGATCGCGAGGATCGCCTCGAACGCCTTCACGCCCACCGCGGCGGCCGGCTTCAGCAGCGCCGATTTGCTCGGAAGGTGCTTGAGGCGCTTCTGCAGTGCGAGCAGCACCTGGTGCTTCAACCCGGTCGACTTCTTGGCCGCCTGGGCGATCTCTGCCTTCCCGGTCGGGCTCAGCGCGTGGTTGACCTGATTCAGCGCGCTCGGCACTGCGAACGAGATCGCTGCCACGAGCACGCCGAGAAACACGAGGTAGTGCAGGGCGAGACCGGCCGGCCTCGGGACACCGTGCCGCCGAAGCCATTCGATGCTCGGGCGAATTGCCGCGGCGATGATCAACGCGAAGAAGAGCAGCGCCAAGACGAGCTTGAGCTTCCACAGCGCGAGGGCGACGACGATGATCAGGCCGGTGACGAGGGTGGCGATGGCGGCGCGCTTGGCGGTCTCTTTCACGGTGGCGAGGTTCCCACAGATCGTTGTTTCATGCCGGTCCTACCCCCTGTACGAACAGGTGTTCGGGCGCTACAATGGCCTTCTCGATGGCGGCCGAAGAGCTTGTAGTCCACGGCGCCCGGGAGCACAACCTCAAGGACATCACCGTCCGGCTCCCGCGGAACGCACTCATCTGCATCACGGGGCTCTCCGGCTCCGGGAAGTCGAGCCTTGCCTTCGACACGATCTACGCCGAGGGCCAGCGCCGCTACGTGGAGTCGCTGTC
>JBKJQL010000232.1:0-9289 GCA_046594035.1 Gaiellaceae bacterium | reverse complement strand
CCGTTGAACACTCAGCTACGGGTGTTCAACGGTAAGCCGTGAGCCCGCTCTCAGAGCGGCCTAGCGAGATATAAAAACAGCTCCATCACCGTCCGACCCTCTGCGGGAAAACCGCACGTGGGATGCGGTTTCTCTGATGTCGACGTACGGCCTGCCCTGGATGCTCTCCGGGCCGCTCCGGCCTAGCGTGGTTTCGACCACCGAGCCCAAAAGGAGACGCCCATGGCCCGTAACTTCTCGAACCGCCCCGCAACGTCCGCAGCCGACTCCGGAATCTTCTGGATGGTCGCCGCGCTGCTGCTAGGCCTCGGTATCTCCGTGATCGGCTTCTTCGCCGTGATGATGTGGGCCGACGCGCGCGATTCGAACAGCTCGCGCGCCGCGACGACCCTCTCCTCGATGGACGGCGTCACGAGTGGCGCGACGGGGGCCCTGCAAAGTTTCGCGGGTGCCGCGCCTCCGAATGCCGACGAGCTCGCAACGGCGCACAAGCCCTTTCCCGCGGCACTTCTGCCGGCACCTGCCGGCCCCGTCGCGAACGTCCACCTGAAGCTGACCGACATCACCGTGCAGATCGCCCCGGGCGTGAGGTACGCGGCCTGGGCGTGGGCGAAGGGCGCTCCCGGACCCGTGATCCACGTCCGCCAGGGGCAACTCGTGAAGATCACACTCACCAACAACGGCGCGATCCCGCACTCCGTCGACTTCCACGCGGCGCGCATCGCGCCGGACAAGGCGTTCACCGACGTCATGCCGGGCAAGTCCGTGAGCTACACCTTCCGCGCGAACGATGCAGGCGTGTTCATGTACCACTGCGGCACTAAGCCGGTACTGATGCACATCGCCAACGGGATGTACGGGGCGATCGTCGTCGACCCGCCGGCCGGCGTGCTGCCGAAGGCCGACAAGGAATACGTGCTCATCGCGAGCGAGTGGTACCTCGACTCGGACGGATTGTCGAAGCCGGCGCAGTTCAACATGACGAAGGCGCACGCACGGCAGCCCGACTGGATGACCTTCAATGGCTACTCGGGCCAGTACGTCAAGCATCCACTGACCGCGGATCCCGGTGACCTCGTTCGGTTCTGGGTGGTGGATGCAGGCCCGTCGCTCGACACCGACTTCCACATCGTCGGCACGATCCTCGACACGGCTTACCTGTTCGGCGACATGAATCCCGCCGATGCGCTGCACAACGTGCAGACCGTCACGGTCCCGGCCGGCGGGGGCGGTGTCTTCGACGTCAAGATCGACGAGCCGGGCCTCTACCCCTTCGTCTCGCACGCGTTCGCTGCAGTCGACCAGGGCCAGGTCGGCCTGCTCAAGGTCGGCAACGTGAAGGGGAAGACGTCGCACTAGCTGGTTAGGGGTCGGTACCCTCGACCTCGATGACGGGCAAGAAGCGCCTGACCCCGCAGGGTGTTGCGCGGATGCGCAAGCGAGAGGCTTCGGTCGGCCTCGAGCCCGATGATGCCGCCGCCGAGTGGCTCACCGAGCACGATCCGCCACCGGCGCCCAAGGTGCCCAAGTCCGTGAAGAAATCGGTGACGCTGCACCGCTTCAGGCAGCGCTAGCGACCGCGACGCGCAGCACATTCAGCCGGTTGACCTCGCGCGGACCGGGTGGGACACTCGGCATACGGCCCCCTGCGGCGGGACGATGTCCATCAGCACAGGGAGCAGAAGATGCCTCAACTCAGCGAGCGCGGCGCGCAGTTCATCGGCCACTTCGAAGGCTGGCGGGACGCACCGTACAACGACCCGACGAACAACGCGACCATCGGTTTCGGCCACCTGATCCACATGGGGCCTGTTACGGCCCACGACAAAGCCGAATGGGGAAAGCTCAGCCAAAGCGACGGGATCCAGCTGCTGCAGCGAGACGCGACGTTGGCGGCGAACGCGGTCGACCACTACATCACCCACACGCTGACGCAGGCACAACGCGACGCGTTGATCTCGTTCGCGTTCAACTGCGGCGGCGGAGCACTCGACGGCTCAGTCGGCAAAGCCGTCAACGCCGGCCAGGACCCGACCGCAGCGCTCGGGAAGTGGGTTCACTCCGGCAAGACGCTCCTCCCGGGCCTCGTGGAACGGCGAGGCAAAGAGGCGCACCTCTACATGACAGGCGACTACGGCGATGGGCAGCCGGCCGTCGCTGAACGCCAGGTGGCCTCAGCCGCAGCCGGCGACCAGGTCCCTCACCCGGTCCCGGCGTGGGCGTGGCACTGGGTCGAGTGGAAGCTCGGCCGCGCTGCCTACGCAGGACGCGCCAGCGATCCGGCGCTGCGGGAGCAGACCGGCGCGCCCGACGCGATTCCGGCCTGGGGTTGGACGTTCCTCCAGCGCTTCCAGTAGCTCGTTCAGGCGGCAGGACCGCGCAGCACGATCTCGTCGTAGAGCGTGCGGTAGCCGAAGCGCCGGTTCAGCGCGAGCATCCCCTCGAGTCGCACCTCGTTCGCGGTGCGCAGGGTCGGGACGCCGTTCGCCTTCGCCCAGGCGATCTGCGCGCGCTTGATCGCGCCGGCGACGCCGCGGCCGCGCGCCGCGCGCGCGACGGCCATGAACCCGTTCTTCCACTGCTCGTCCTCATGCTCGAGGTAGCCGTAGCCGAGGACTTGCGCGCCGTCGAGCGCGATGAAGTACGCCTCCGGAGGATGCGCCGCGAGCCCCCAGTAGTGCCAGGCGACGCTGATCTGCGACTCACTACGCCCGGGCTGGTCGGCGTACGCAAGCTGCGCGAGCTCGTAAAGCGCGGGAGCAAGATCGGGGCGTTCCGCGAAGGTGACGAGCTCAAACGCGGGCGGCTCCGGGTAGGGGGCTGCAGCGACATCGAGCTCCGAGATCACGTAGCGACGCACCTCCGCGTAGCCGCGCGGCTCGAGGAACGCGACCACCTCGGGCGTGCGGTCGGTCGTCCAGATCTCGAGCCCGTTCTTCCCGAGTTCGCGCGCGCGCACCGACGCTGCGGCCCAGCGGTCCTCGTCGACCTCGTGGAACCACACCTCGGCGTATGGGAGCCGCTCGAGGCCCGGGATCGGGATGACGTCCATCGCGCTCATTGTCGCGTCTCATCCGCAAGAACGACAGTCCCGCAGGCTGCTTAATCTGGTTAACGATCGGCGCCGACCCTGCTGCTAGCTTGACTAGGTGAGTAGACGATTTCTCTCTGTTGATCCTCCGGATCTGAGTCTCTGGCCGACGGTCAAGGGCCTTGCCGGCCTGTGGCGCGAGCAATGGAAGCTCGTGACGCTCGGCCTCGTCTGCGCGTTCGTGATGACCGGGCTCTCCCTGGCGATCCCGCTGACCATCCAGCGCGCGATCGACCATTCGATCGCGCCGACAAGCGGCCAGCGCGCCTCGCTCTGGCCCTATCTCGCAGTTGTCGTCGTGTTGGCGATCGTCCGCTTCTTCATCAACTTCACGCGGCGCTATGCGACCGCGCGCACCGGCGTGCGCGTCGAAGCGCGGATGCGCGAGCTGCTCTATCAGGCCTACCTGCGCTACCCGCGGGCGTTCTATGACCGGCACGCGACCGGCCAGGTCGTCTCACGCGCAACGAACGACCTCTATCCCATCCGCTACTTCATCGGGTGGGGCATGACCCAGGGCATCCAGTCGGTGATGATGATCGTCGGGATCGCGATCGTCCTCTTCCTGGTCGACATCAAGCTCGCCGCCCTCGCGCTGATCGCGATGCCGTTCGTCGCGGTGCTCGCGTTCGCCTTCGGCCGCAAGGTGATGCCGGTCTCGCGCGAGGTGCAGCAGCTGAAGGCGAACGTGACCGAGGCGGGCGACGAGGCAGTCGTCGGGATCGAGATGGTGCAGGCATTCGGCCGCGAAGACGACGTGCAGGCGCGCTTCGGCGAAAAGGCCGAGGCCGTGCGTGACGGCGTCCTCCGCCAGGCGCGGATCGAGGCCGCGTTCCTCCCGGGGCTGCTCTTCCTGCCGACGCTCTCGATCGCCGCGGTCGTCTACTTCGGCGGCGTCGACGTGATCCACGGCGCGCTCACCTACGGCCAGTTCTTCCTTTTCTACCAACTGCTCCTGCAACTCGTCTGGCCGCTCGAAGCGCTCGGCTGGATCCTCTCGCTCGGACAGCGCGCGACCGCGTCCGCGTCGCGCAGCTTCGCCTGGCTGCAGGGAATCGAGGCGATCCCCGAGCCGAGCCAGCCAACCTCGCTGCCCGCCGGGCCACTCGGCGTCCGCTTCGAGGATGCGCACTTCTCCTACGGCAGCGGCACCGAGGTGCTCTCCGGCATCCAGCTCGAGATCGGGGCCGGTGAGGTCGTCGCGATCTGCGGGCCGACCGGCGGAGGGAAGACGTCACTGCTCAACCTGCTGCCGCGCTTCTACGACCCGACCGACGGCCGCGTGCTCGTCGGCGGGGTCGACATCCGCGACCTGCCGCTCGAGGAACTGCGGACCGCGGTGGCGATCGTCACCCAGAAGCCGATCCTCTTCTCGATCCCGTTGCGCGACAACCTGACCGCGGCGCGGCCCGACGCACCGTGGGACGAGGTCGTCGCAGCGTGCGAGGCCGCAGGCGTCGCGCAGTTCGCCTCCGAGCTACCGGAGGGCTACGACACGCTGATCGGCGAGCGCGGCGTCAACCTTTCCGGCGGGCAGCGCCAGCGAGTTGCCCTCGCTCGCGCGCTCGTCGCAGACGCTCGCGTCGTCGTCCTCGACGACCCGATGTCGGCCGTCGACACGCAGACCGGGCGACACCTCGTCGAGAACCTCCGCCCCGCGCTCGCCGGCCGCACGGTGCTGATCGCAACCCAGCGTCTCTCGACGGTCGAGGTCGCAGATCGCGCCGTCGTCGTCGACGGCGGCGTGATCGTCGAGACGGGCACGCCGGCCGAACTGCTCGCGCTCGGCGGTCTCTTCGCGAAGCTCTTCGGCGAGGAGGTCAGCGCTGCCGCGTAAGCAACGCACCGGACTGACCCGCCTCGGCCGCTATCTCGTCGGCCGTCGTAAGCGCGTCGCTGCGCTCGCGCTGCTCGGCATCTGCTCCGCGGCCGCGCCGGTGATCGGCCTGCTGATCGTCAAGGACGCGATCGACCACGGCATGCG
This sequence comes from Gaiellaceae bacterium, assembly GCA_046594035.1. Lineage (GTDB taxonomy): Bacteria > Actinomycetota > Thermoleophilia > Gaiellales > Gaiellaceae > PALSA-600. Next base: position 4,214 of record JBKJQL010000232.1, on the reverse strand, counting down.
CGCCAACGACAAGGGGCGGCTCGGGATCGACGTGCTCGTCTACCTCGCGCTGAACGGCCTCGGATGGATCATGCAGACGACGCTCGTGCGCGGGCTCGCGCGCGTCGGCCAGGACGTCGTGCTCGGTCTGCGCCAGGATCTCTTCGATCACCTGACGACGCTCTCGCTCCGTTATTTCTCCCAGCAGAAGGCGGGCTGGATCATCTCGCGCCTCACCTCCGACGTGGACGCGCTGTCCGACGTCCTTTCCCAGGGGCTGACCACACTGGTCGTCAACACGCTCACGTTGCTCGCAGCGATCGTCGGTCTCTTCGTTCTCGACTGGCGGCTCGGGCTCGTCGCGCTCGTGATCCTGCCGCCTACGCTCGTGCTCACCCGCTGGTTTCAGGTGAAGTCGCACGCCGCGTTCCTGCGCGTCCGCGAGACGATCTCGTCGCTGACGGCGCAGATCGCCGAGTCGGTCTCCGGCATGGCGGTTATCCAGGCGTTCAACCGCGAGCGCGCGTTCCTCAACGAGTTCGACAAGGCGAACGATGCGAACCGCCAGACCAACACCTACGCGCAGTACCTCAACTCGATCTTCTTCCCGGCGATCGAACTGCTCGGTGTCATCGCAATGGTCTCGGTCCTGTGGGTCGGCGGACGGATGCTTGGCAACGGCGCGCTCACGATCGGCACGCTCGTCTCCTCGGTCTTCGTCCTCAACCTCGTCTTCCAGCCGCTCCAGGAGCTCTCCGACCTCTACGGACAGGTGCAGTCGGCGGGCGCCGCGATGGAAAAGATCACGACGGTGCTCGACACCGAGCCGGAGATCCACGACGGGCCGAGCGCGATCCGGGCGCCGCGCATCGACGGCGACCTCACGATCGACCACGTCACGTTCGCATACGGACGCGATCCGGTGCTGCACGCGATCGACATCCACGTTCCCGCCGGGGGGTGCCTCGCCCTCGTCGGCGAGTCCGGCGGCGGGAAGTCGACGACCGCGAAGCTCGTCGGCCGCTTCTACGACCCCGACGGCGGTGCGATCCGCGTCGACGGTCACGACCTGCGCGAGCTCGAGCTGCGCTCGTACCGCCGGCAGCTCGGCGTCGGCCTCCAGGACCCGTTCCTGTTCGCGGGGACGATCGCCGACAACATCCGCTTCGCCAACCCCGATGCGACCGACGAGCAGGTCGAGGATGTCGCGCACGCAGTCGGGGTCGAACGGATCGCGCGGCGCTTCGAATCGGGCCTCGCGCACGAGGTGCGCGAAGGCGGCGCAGGGCTCTCGGCAGGCGAGCGTCAGCTAATCTCGATCGCACGCGCACTGCTCGCCGATCCCCGCATCCTCATCCTCGACGAAGCGACGTCGAACATCGACCGCCCGACGGAGATCCTGATCGAACAGGCGCTCGACCGGCTGCTGCGTGGCCGCACGTCGATCATCATCGCCCACCGCCTTGCGACCGTTCGCCGCGCCGACGAGATCCTCGTCATGGAGCACGGGCGCATCGTGCAGCGGGGCACGTTCGACGGGCTGCTCGCGATCGACGGGCCGTTCCGGCGACTCGCCAAGGAACTGAAGGGAGCCGAGCCTCAGCTACAGGCGGACGAGACGCCCGTGACCGGCAGCCGCGAGAGCAACTCGGCAAGCGTCGCGAGCTCCGGGCCGGAGTAGCGCCCGAGGAACAACTCGTCGATGCCGCGCAGGTGCGTGACGGCGGCGTCGCTCAGCTTCTGCCTGCCGTCGTCCGTCAGCTTCGCGTACGACACGCGTGCATCCGAAGCACAGGTCTCCTTGCGGACATACCCCGCGCGCTCGAGCCCCTCGAGCAGCCGGGTGATCCCGGACGCCGTGAGAAGGATCGTCTCCGCGAGGTCGACGCGCCGCATCTTCCCGCCCTCGGCATGGGAGAGGACGAGCAGCACCTCGTAGTCGTTCAACGTCAGGCCGTGCTCGCGCTGCAGTTGCACCGAGAGCTCACGCGTGATCGCCGAGTGCGACCGGAGGAACGAGATCCAGGATTCGAGTTGCTGTTTGGGTGCTGTCTGCGTCATAGTTGCGCCCTCAAGTGTAGCGGAATTGCCAGGCGGTGGGCCGTCGATAGATTCTCCTATATGGGACGGTCTGACCAGCAGGTACGGGACGCCGGAATCGAGGTCGAGGGACTCGTCCGCCGCTTCAAGAACATCGAGGCGGTGGCCGGAATCGACCTGACGATCAGCCCCGGCGAGATCTACGGGTTCCTGGGGCCGAACGGCGCGGGCAAGTCGACCACGGTCCACATGCTCACGACCCTGCTGCCCCCTTCGGCCGGCCGGGCAACCGTCGCGGGCTTCGACATCGTCAAGCAGGGCGCCAGGGTGCGCGCCTCGATCGGCGCAGCACTGCAGGAGGCGGCACTGGACCCGTTCCTGACCGGCCGGGAGCACCTGCGCCTCGGCGCCTCACTCCACGGCATTCGCGGCGCGGAGCGCAAAGGCCTGATCGAGCGCCTGCTCGACCGCGTGGGACTGACCACCGCCGGCGACCGCAAGGTGCGCACGTACTCCGGCGGAATGAAGCGCAGGCTCGACCTCGCGCTCGCCCTGATCCACGACCCGGCGATCCTCTTCCTCGACGAGCCGACGACGGGACTCGACCCACAGAGCCGCTCCGCGCTCTGGACGGAGGTTGCGCGCCTCGCGCGCGACGAGGGCGTGACTGTCTTCCTGACGACGCAGTACCTCGAGGAAGCCGACGTGTTGGCGGACCGTGTCGGGATCATCGACCACGGCCGCATCGTCGCCGAGGGCACTCCGAGTGATCTAAAAGCACAGATCGGCAAGTCGACGGTCGAGGTCGTGCCCGAGAACCACGACGAGCTTGGCCGGTTACGCGAGCTCCTCTCGCGCTTCGGAGAGGAGACGGCTGCGCGCCCCGGCGCGTTCGCCGTGCAGCTGAATGGCAAGGGTGAACTGCCGTCGGTGATCCGCGCGCTCGACAGCGAGAACATGCGCGCGGCGGAGATCAATCTCCACCAGCCGACGCTCGACGACGTGTTCCTCGCGAAGACCGGCCGCACCCTCGAGGGCGCAGAGGAACAGGCGTCGACTTGACGGAGCCGAAAGGAGCGAAGGCGCCGGCTTGCCGGCGCCGGGAGCGGACACCGTGAATCTCATCGCACACCAGGTCGCGCTGATCGCGCAGCGCTCACTGGTGCGCACGATGCGCCAGCCGGGTGTGTGGATCCCGCCCCTGACCTTTCCGCTGATCCTGATGGCGGTGAACTCGAACGGCCTGAAAGCGGCGACGCACCTCCCCGGCTTCCCGACCAACTCGTTCCTCGCGTTCTTCGTCCCGTTCTCGTTCATGCAAGGCGCGCTCTTCGCGTCGGGGATCGCAGGCACCGATCTGGCGCGCGACGTCGACACCGGGTTTCTCAACCGCCTCGCGCTGACACCCGTGCGCGGCGCAGCGTTGCTGATCGGCCAGATCGGAGGCGCCGTGGGGCTCGGCACGATCCAGGCGGTGATCTACCTCGCGATTGCCTTGCTCGCGGGAGTGCACATCGCCGCCGGCGTCGGCGGCGCGCTCCTCATCCTCCTGCTGGCGATCCTCGTCGCCACGGGCTTCGGGACGCTCGGTCTCTGGATCGCGCTGCGTACCGGCTCGGGAGAAGGCGTGCAATCGACCTTCCCCCTGCTCTTCTTCCTGCTGCTGATCTCGAGCATGAACCTGCCGCGCAACCTGATCGAGGTCGCGTGGTTCCGCGACCTCGCGACGATCAATCCCGTCAGCTACATGATCGAGGCGATGCGTTCGCTCGTGCTCTCCGGGTGGGACACGCAGGCGCTCGTGCTCGGCTTCGGCTTCGCGTTCGCGCTGATCGCCGGATCGCTGCTCCTCGCTGCGCGCCAGCTCAAGGTGAGGATGGCCCGCACATGATCAGCGTTGGGCTCGGCCTCGCCTACCGGCAGATGACGGTGCTGTTCAAGAACCCGTCGCTCTTCCTCCCGCCCATGCTCTTCCCATTGATGAATTTCATGTCCTTCGCGGGCGGGCTCTCCCGGCTGCGTCACGTGCCGGGCTTCGACTTTCAGAGCGGCTACACGGCGTTCACCTTCGTCTTCGTTCTCCTGCAGTCGGCTGCGTTCGGCGGTGTGTTTGCCGGCTTCGGGATCGCGCGGGACTTCGAGTACGGCTTCGCTCGTCGCTTACTGGTGTCCGCGCCGCAGCGGTCAGGGCTGAT
>JBKJQL010000229.1:0-16891 GCA_046594035.1 Gaiellaceae bacterium | reverse complement strand
CCTCGCCCTTGAACAGCCTCCCGGCTGTCCTGCGGGCGAGTCGAACGTCCTGCTTGGTCTGGATCCGCCCCCACACCCACGCCCCCGTGGCATCAACCATCTAGGTTCGGCGCGTGCGGATTCTCCTCGCTCTCCTCCTCGCCGCAGTGGTCGCGCCGGCCAGACCGGCGATCGTCTCGAAGCCCATCCCCTTCAGCGCATCCCGGCGCGCAGAGATGGCGCAGTACGCAGCGCGCCATTACGGACTGCACACGTGGCGTCTCGAGCGTCCAAAGGTGATTGTCGAGCACTACACCGCGAGCAACTCGTTCTCGTCGGCATGGAACACCTTCGCGAGTGACGCTCCCGACGCGGAGTTGCACGAGCGCCCTGGCACGTGCGCGCATTTCGTGATCGACCGCGGCGGGACGATCTACCAGCTCGTCCCGCTGAGCACGATGTGCCGGCACACCGTCGGCCTCAACTGGACCGCGATCGGCATCGAACACGTCGGCACGAGCGACGGGTCGGTCCTGCAGAACGCGCAGCAGATCGCTGCGTCTTTGAAGCTGACGCTCTGGTTGATGCACCGCTTCGGCATCTCGTTGCCGAACGTGATCGGGCACAACGAGAGCCTGACGAGCCGCTACCACCGTGAGCGCTACACGCCGTGGCGCTGCCAGACACACGGCGACTGGAATCGCACAGACATGCAGGTCTACCGCGCACGTCTCGCGGCGCTCGCCCGTGCGGAGCACGTGAAGGTGCTCCGCACGGGCGGGCCTGTTGCGTCTCGCTGCTAGCCGCCCAGCAGCTTCGGGTGGTTCGGCACCGTTCGGCCATGCCGCGGCGCGCTCACATTCTTCGGCGAACGGCCTCCGCGTGGGCGGGCATACCTTCGGCGGCGGCGAGCGCCTCGACGGTCGGGGCGATCAGTGCCAGCCCTTCTTTCGTCAGTCGCTGGACGGTCAACGGCTTCAGGAACGTCTCGAGCCCGAGGCCACCGACCGAGCGGGCCCAGCCGTTCGTCGGGAGGACGTGGTTGCCGCCTGTCGCATAGTCCCCCGCGGGGACCGCGGACCACGGCCCGACGAAGACGGAGCCGGCGTTGCGCACCTGGTCGGCGTACGCCTCCGCATCGCCGAGCAGCACGAGGTGCTCGGGTGCGATCGCCTCTGCTTCTGCGAGCGTGTCGACCGTGCGGCAGACCGCTTCGTGCCCGTGCTCGCGCTGCGCGGCGAGCTCGAGCTCGATCAGCTCCGGGTCGCCGTCGCCGAGCACCACCACTTCGGACGGGCCTCCGGGCAGGTCGATCGGAACGTCGCGCGAGACTTCCAGTTTCGCCTCGTTCACGTAGTCGTTGCCCGGACCGACGATCTTGTCGACGCGCTCGACGTAGGCGAGCCAGCCGATCGCCTGCGGGCCACCGATCGCCCAGGTTTCTTCGATCCCAAGTGCCTCGGCGGCCGCGGCGATCAGCCCCGCGCCGGAGGGCGGCGTGCACACGACGATGCGCCGCACGCCTGCAGCCTGCGCGGGGACTACACACATGACGAGCGTCGAGAGCAGCCCGCGCGGCACGTAGATGCCGACGGTGTCGAGCGCGACCCACCGCCGCTCGAGCGTAACGCCCGGCTCGACCTCGAGCGTGATGTCCGCGGGCCGCTGCGCCTCGTGCCAGCGGCGCACCCGGTCGGCGAGCTGGAGTAGCTCCTCGCGTGGGAGCCCTTCGGGATCCGCAACCGCGCGCACCGGCTCCGCCCCGTCGAGCTTGACAGCCCATTCGCGCACAGCCTCGAGCCCGCGCGCCTTGATCTCGGAAACGATGCTCACCTTGCGAGCGTACCCACCAACCATCGTGGTCTGACCACGAGGCAGGTCTGGATCCGCTCGACCGAAACGGGGCACCCGCACGCAACCCGCGGACCTGTGGATCGTTTGTTGCAGTTCCGTGACCCTGGTCTGACCACAGGACTGGTCTCGAAACGGCACGTCCGAAGGGGTTACTCGCCCGCGACGTCGCGGCGCAGGAAGACCAGATAGCCGGCGGCGATCGGGACCGTGACGTAGATCGCGCACACCCAGAGCGCGCGGACGACCGGCGTGAAGTCGGCAGGCGTGCGCAGGAAGCCGTGCCACGCCTGGAACTGCTCGCCGAGCAGGTACGGGCGGATCGACTCGGTGCCCGGAAGCACGCCGAGAAGCTGCATCAGGAGCGCCCACATCAGCGTCCCGACGACGGCCGCGGCGCTGTTGCGTGTCACGGTGGAGAGAAAGAGGCCGAACGCCGCGATCCCGGCCATCGGCCAGGCATAGATCGCGAGGCTCGCCGCGAGCAGGCCAAGGCCATGCGACGCGCTTACCGTCGTGCCCGACAGTGACGTCAGCGGGTTGAACCCCCACTCGATGCTCGCGGCAGCAAAGCCGACGACCCCCATCGCGAGGATCACCGCGACGGTGTAGGTGAACGTCGCGAGCACCTTCGCCACGAAGATCTGGCCGCGGTTGCGCGAGCGAGTGAGGATCGTCTTCAGCGTCCCGTTGTGACTCTCCGACGCAACGATGTCGCCCGCGACGAGCGCGGTGATCAGCGGGAACGCCCAGATCGACATGAAGAACAACACGACGAACGGCAGCGCGAGCCCCGTCTCGCGGATGTTGCGGCCGAGCGGGATGTCGTTCGGGCCACCGGGCTTGATGATCAGCACGAAGGTGAAGATCAGCGGCACGATCATCGCGACGAAAAGGCCGAGATACGTGCGCTTCTGCGCCAGCAGCTTCAGGATCTCCCACTTGTAGACGCGCGTCACGCCGCCTCCTCTTCCGTCATGCCGAGGAAGAGCTCTTCGAGCGTCGCGTTGAGCGGGACGAGCGCAGAGATCCCGATGCCCGCCTGCCCGAGCGCAACGGTTGCCGCCTCGATCGCCGCGGCGTCCGCCTGGAAGAGCAGCTCACCGTCGAGGAGCTTCACACCGTCCAGGCCGCGCGCGAGCAGAACGGCACGCGCGCGCTCAGGATCGGAGGCGCGCAGACGAAAGCCGCCGGCCGCGCTCTGCAGGAGCTCTTGGAGCAGCCCCTCGTAGATGATCTGGCCGCTGCGGATGATCGCGACGCGGTTACAGAGCTCCTCCACCTCGGCGAGGATGTGGCTGGAGAGCAGGATCGTGATTCCCTCCGACGCGAGCCGCTTTACGAGCTCGCGCATGTCGCGCATTCCCGCGGGGTCGAGACCCGTGGTCGGCTCGTCGAGCAACAGCAGCTGCGGCTCGCGCAACAGCGAGGCGGCGATGCCAAGCCGCTGGCGCATGCCGTGCGAGTAACCGCCGACGCGATCCTTCCCGCGATCGCGAAGATCCACGACGTCGAGCACCTCCTCGATCCGGGCGGCGGGCGCGCCGCCGTCGAGGTCGGCGAGCAGGCGGAGGTTCTTGCGGCCGGAGAGGTACGGATAAAACCGCGGACCTTCGACGAAACCGGCAACCCCGTCGAGCGCCCGCGCGCCCACCTCGAGCGGATCGCGTCCGAACAGCTGCGCGCTTCCCTCGGTGGGCCGGATCAGTCCGAGCAGCATGCGCAGCGACGTGGTCTTCCCCGCACCGTTCGGGCCGAGGTAGCCGAAGACATCACCGCGCTCGACGGTCAGATCGACGCCTGCGACCGCAGTGATCTCGCCGTAGCGCTTGACGAGCCCGCGTGCGACTACGGGCGGCGCGCCGCTCACTTGAGCGAGCGCGCCGCCGCCTCGGCTGCGGCCGAGGGGAGCGATCCGGCGAGGACGTACGAGACGCCGTTGCGATCCCAGATCAGGACGGTGCCGAGCTGCGTCGCGAGCTCGTGCCCGGTCGCGCCGTCGATCGTCACCGCAGGAAGCGCGCCGAGCGGGCTCGACTGTGCGGCGCCGGCGTCCTTGGCACGCTCGACGAGAATGATCGCGCCGAGTCCCTTGCCGTAGACGGCGATCACGGTCTTGCCGCCGACGAGTCGCACGTCGTGGCGCGGCAGGCCGACGAGGGTGTCGGGGACGACCGCTGTGAACGGCGCAGCGTTTGTGACGGCGTCGAGCCCGGTCACCGGCGGCGTGGACCCTTCCTTCGTGCCTGCGCCCTGCGCCTGCGACGAGAGATCGACGACCTTGGCGCCTGCGGGCGGCGCAACCTGGATGTCGGAGTTCGGCACGTCACCGTATGAGACGTTGGTCGCCTCGAGCGCAAGCACCGGTGACGAAGACCCCTGCGCATAGATTGCGAACTTGAGCGGCACGCCGCGCAACGCGTCGAATGCCGTCTCGGCCGAGCCGAGCAGGCCACCGTCGTGACTCGGTGAGACCTTCACCGTGTACGACTCCTGACCGCCGGTGTTCGACGGGTCGGCCCCGGAGACCGACCATTGCTTGCCGAGCTCGGCGAGGAACTTCGTGATCTCGTCCACCGACGGAGCCGTGAAGCCGGCGTCGGTCGGCGTCGTGCCCGCGTCCTGCGGAATGTCTGCGGTGTACGCCGTGTTCGACGTCGCGTCGTAGACCGTCACCTTGGTCTCGCTCCACACGATCTGCGCGTCGCCCGCTGCGGATTGCAGCTCGAGACGACCGCCCTTGCCGTTGACCCACAGCCGCCCGGTGGCGCTCGACATCAACGCGGAGCCGGCCTGACCGGCGAGCGCACCCGACGGGAAGAGCTTGTTGGTGAAGCCGATGTCGGCGGTGATGCCTGCGGGCTTCGGCCCGGCCAGGGCATCGTGGATCGCCTGCGCGAGGGGCTTCGGCGCGGGCGTCGAGCCGCTGCCGCCGGTGGCGGCAACGGCGAAGGCTCCGCCTGCGGCGACGACCACCACGATGGCTGCAAGTGCGATCAGACGGGCAGTTGAGAGCGTGCGGAAGATCTTCACGGGCGTCCTTTCTCGGTTTCCTCGCCCGCAGAGTGCCTGCCCGACTCTGAAGCTTTCCTGACGAGCTCGATCGTGAAGCGAGCCCCTTCGACGTATGCATTGCCCCCGTGTCGCTCGGCGGATGCGCGCACGATCGCGAGGCCGAGCCCCGACCCGTCGCCGTAGAACCGTTCGAAGACCCGCTCGCGATCGAGCAGGTGGACGCCTTCGCCCTCGTCTTCCACGCTGAGCAGTGCGCGCTCGGAGTCCGCGCGCACGCGAACTGTCACGACGCCACGACCGTGACGCCGCGCGTTCTCGACGAGGTTGCCGAGTGCGCGCTCGAGCGCCGCTCGATCGCCCGCGACGGTCACGCCTTCTGCGTCGACCCGGTCTGCGCCCGCGGCGCGGGCGAGCTCGTCGAGACGCACATCATCCGCGGGCGCCGCTGACGCCTCTTCGCGCGAGAGCGTGAGCAAGTCGTCGGCCAGCCGCGCAAGACGTGCCGCGTCTGCCTCGAGGTCGGCGACGAGCGCCGGAGTCGAACCGTGCCGCGAGAGGTGCTCCACGTTGCCGCGCAGCGCGGTCAGCGGCGTGCGCAACTCGTGGGATGCGTCCGCGAGGAAGCGGCGCTCGGATTCTCGCGCGCGCTCGAGACTGTCGAGCATCGTGTTGAGCGTCGTCGCAAGGCGTCCCACCTCGTCTCCTCGATGCGGATCGGGAAGGCGCCGGCTTGCATCACCGGCGCTGGCGATCTCCCCCGCGGCGCGGTCGAGGCGCGCGAGCGGCTGCAGGGCGCCGCGCATCAGCAGAGCCGCAGCTGCAGCACCGACACCGGCCGCGAGCAGCGCCGCGATGATCGTCAGCCCTTGGATTGTCGAGATCGTGTTCGAGAGGTCGCCACGCGACGCAGCGACGAGCACCGCGCCTCCACCCGACACGTTCGCGAGCGGCGCGGCGTACACGCGCAGCTCGTCACCGCCGAAGCGCACCGTGCGGTAGCGGGCGGCATCGCCGGTGATCGCCGCCTGCGCGAGCGATCCCGGCAGGACGCGCCCACCGAGCGAAAGCGAGCGCGCGACGATCCGCCCCTTCCGGTCGACAACCTCGACCAGAGCCCCCGTTCCGCCGGCGGGCGCATCGAGTGCACCCGGCGTCGTGACCAGCGCCGGCGCAGAGAACGCGAGCTGCGCGACGCCGATCGCGCGCTCCCGCAGCGACTGATCGAGCTGATGCGTGAGATGGCGCGCCACGAGAACGTCGACCGCGGCGCCGAGCACGATCACCGCGAGCATCGTCGCGACCGCAGCGGCGAGGATCGTACGGAGGCGCAGGCTCATCGGCCGATGATGAATCCGACGCCGCGCACCGTGTCGATCAACGGCGGATCGCCGAGCTTGCGGCGCAGGTTGGACACGTAGCGGTCGACGACGTTCGCGGTCGCGTCGCCCTGCCAGATCTCGGAGATCGCCTGTTCCCGCGGTACGACGCGACGCGCGTTGCGCAGCAGCAGCGCGAGCAGGTCAGCCTCGCGCTCGCTCAACGTGAGCGAGGCTCCGCCGCGCTGTGCCGCGCGCGTCGCGGGGTCGAGCGTCAGGTCCGCGAACGCGAGCAGCTCCTCCGGCGACTTGCCGCGTCGCAGCAGTGCGCGCACCCGCGCGAGTAGCTCCTCGGTCGCGAACGGCTTGACGAGGTAGTCGTCGGCGCCCGCGTCGAGACCGGCGACGCGGTCGGGCACCGAGTCGCGCGCAGTGAGCAGGAGCACCGGAACGGCGAGCCCTTTCGCGCGCAACCGTCGTGAGACGGCGAGGCCGTCCACGCCCGGCAGCCCGACGTCGAGCACGACGAGATCAGGTGTCGAGCGCTCGACTGCCGCTAACGCTTCCCCGCCGTCGGCCGCCGTCTCCACTGCATAGCCCTCGGCCGAGAGCGTGCGGTCGAGCATGCGCCTGATCGGCGCGTCGTCGTCCACGACGAGGATCGCAGCCTCGGGCATCCGCCCATCATGCCGTCACGAGCGCGAGATCGGCTTCCAGCGCGGCTAGGTCGAAGCCGTTCGGCGCGTTTCCTTTCTCGAGGAAGTCGTCCGAGAGGATGCAGTACGCCTCGTCGCAGTACCGGTTCCAGAAGCTCCAGGTCAGCTCCTGCAGCCGTCCCCACGTGACGACGGTCAGGCCGGTCCTGCCGTAACGGACGACGTCGACGGCGTGGCCGCCCCACGATCCCGGGCGTGCTGGGCCGGAGAGCGAGCCCGTCCAGTCCCAGACCGCCTGCGCGTTTGCGGTCAGCGGCATCTGCAGTCCGATGTAGAGACCGCCGAACAGCCAGGCCGCGGTCTCGACGAGCTGTTGGTCGTGGACGGCGACCCGCGCGTAGGCGCCGATGCGGTGGCCGCCGATTCCGGTCGCGCGCCAGTAGCGCAGCACGTCGAGCTCGATCGCGCCCTCTTCGCCATTGAGCGGGTCCTTGAGCTTCACGTGGTCGAACGCGTCGAGTACCGCGCTCTCGGGTAGCTCGACCGCGTCACCGCGGCCGGCTGAGGTCCACGCTTCGATCATGTGCGCAGCGGCGGCGGTCGTGCAATCGCCGATCCGGTCGTTGAGGTACATCGGCCAGGAGTCGATCCCGGCCGTCTCGTCGAACGAGTCGGGCGGCGACGGCAGCCGTGCGCCGTCGACGTACCGACCGAGCGAGAGCGTCCGTACGTCGGTGCGGACGGGCAGCTTCCCGAGCATCTGCGCCGCGATCTGAGTGGTTGCCATCCGAGGCCTCCTCGTCGAAAGGGCGCCGCAGTGACAGATGAACCGTACGCCTGCATCGCTGCCGGGTCAACGGGTAGAACCAGGGCATGAGCGTGTCCGTCGTCTACGAGACGCACTCGACCAGCATCGACAACGAGAACGGCGTGGCGACCGGCTGGAACGAGGGCGCGCTCTCCGAAGCAGGCAAGGAGCAGGCTCGTCGACTCGGCGAGCGCCGGCGTGGCGACGGTCTGGCCGCCGTTTTCAGCTCCGACCTGCGCCGCGCCGTTCAAACGGCGGAGATCGCGTTCGCGGGTTCCGGCCTGCAGATCCACTACGACCGGCGGCTCCGTGAGTGCAACTACGGCGCACTCAACGGTAAGCCGCGCGCCGAGGTCCACGTCGGCGGGAGGCACCACTTGGACGAGCCGTTCCCGGACGGGGAGAGTTGGCGGCAGGCAGTGGGGCGCGTCTCCGGCTTCCTCGACGAGATCGCGCACTCATACGAGAGGCAGCGCGTGCTGATCATCGGGCACGTCGCAACCCGCTGGGCGCTCGATCACACAGTGGTCGGGATTCCGCTCGAGCAGCTGATCGAGGCGCCGTTGGAGTGGCGGGAGGGCTGGGAGTACGAGCTGCGTCAAGGTCTCTAGCGCTGCCGGTACGTTGAAGCCCATGGCCAACGTGACGCCAGCCCAGTTCCTTTTCGGGTTCCTGCTCGCCGCCGCAGCGGGGACCGGCGTCTTCTTCCACGCTGAGAAGCACAAGGTGCCGCACCCCTCCGCCTGGGCCAGCTTCGTCTTTCTCTTCCTGATCGCCGGGCTGCCGAGCTACCTGCTCCGCGTCCGCCGTCTGCGCAAGCAGCGCGGCCGGCTCTAGGCGGTTGCGGGGCGCCCGCGGACGCGCCGGCGCATCGCGAGCGACGCGACCGCCAGCAACGAGAGACCGGCGAGCGCCGCGCCCAGGATCAGCCGGCGAACGAGATTCGATGAAGCGTGTGCGATGGGCTCGGTCGCCGCGAACGTCTTCGTGTCGATCACGGCAAACGTCTTGTCCGTCGATCCGACGGAGACCTGCGTGCCCGGCCCGAGGGTGAGTCGCACCGAAGAGAGGTTCGCGAGCATGAGCATCGGGAGATCGATGCAATGCGCGGTGCTCGTGCTCGTATCGAGCGCGTGGACAAACGGCTCGCCGCCGGCGCCGTTGTAGAGCGTGTAAGCCCACCTGCCGTCGGCACTGACCAGCCGCGTCATCGGTTCGCCGCGCATCTTGTCCGAGCGCTCCGCCGGGTCGATGATCGCCTTCGGGAGCAGGGTGTCCGCCTGGAGGTCGTAGGCGCGCACCGTGTAGCGGGTCGGGTCGAAGGAGGACGTGTAGTTGATGAGGAACATCTTCCGGCCGCGCGGCGAGATCGCATCGAAGCTGAAGTCGCCGCGCAGCGAGATGATCCGCCGGATCCGGAGCGTGCGAGCATCGAGTAGCGCGAAGGTCGTGGTCGATCGGGGGAACGTCGCGCGCGGCTCGATCAGCACGAGCGTCGTGCCGTTCGCGGACAGGCCGCTCGCAGATGAGTCGTAGGCGACGGCGGGGATCGTGAAGTTCCCGGCGACGCGGGTGATTCCGTCCACGCGGCCGCCGTTCCGGGCGATTCGCTCGACGATCGTCACTGCGGCGTCGTTGATCGTCACGTACCGGTATTGGCTGCCGCTCACGGTCACGCCCTGCGAGCCGACGTCGATTCCTAGCACCGGAAGCCCGTCCGCGGCCGCCGTCGCGGTGACCGAAAGGGCGACGATCGCTGCAGCGACGAGGACGAGGAGGCGCATCGAACATCAATACGCGCCGGGGACGCGGGGAGGTCCCTACGCGTTGTCGCGCGCCCACGCGCCGAGCAGCCCGCGGTAGTGCTCGACGAAGTGATCCTGCTCGTGCGCCGGGAACATCGAGCGCACCGTCTGAACGAGGACATCGTCGAACGCCGGTGAGCTGAACCACTCGTGCGCGATCTCGTCCAGATGCGAGAGATGCGTGTCGCAGAACTCCTTGTACGCGTCGACCTGGAAGTACTCGTCTGCGAGCTCGCGATACCGCGCGAGCTTCTGGTCGTAGGACAGGTCTTCGCGGTCTCCCCAGTCGAAGTACGCGCGCGAGTTCTGGTTGAGGTGCATCTCGCGGCGTGTGACCGCGCAGAACGCGCTCCAACGCACGAGCGCCGTGATCGCCCACGGGAAGTAGTAGTGGAGCGAGGTCAGCGCGACGTCGGGCGAGGCGTTCGCGTAGTCGATCGGATAGGCGATCCCGTCCTTGACGATCGTCTCGCACGAGTTGAACTCCCAGCGGAAGAACGCGTTCACAAGCCGGGAGATCGAGATGATCTCCTCGCCGAGCTCGGGCGTCAGGAAGTCGTGCTTCACCTCGTAACGCGCGTGCATCGGCTGCGACGGGTCGAACCACATCGACATCGTCTCGGCGCCGATCGAGAGGGATCTCACGAACACGTCGAAGCCTTCGAGCGCGGTCTGTAGGTGCATCATCCGTTCGCCCGATTCGTCGTAGCGCGCGCGAAGCTCCTCGGGCGAGCCGACCCGCGAGACGCCGACCCACTGGCCGCCGTCGAACGGCTTCATGTACATCGGGTACCCGATCTCCGCGCCGATCGCCTCGAGGTCGAACGGCGTGTTGTACCGTTCGGCCGTCGGCTCGAAGCGCTCGTTCGACGGCGGCACCTTGTGCGGGATCAGATGAGTTTCGGGCACGCGGATCCCGAGCCGCATCAGCGCGCAGTAGGCGGAGTGCTTCTCCATCGCCTGGAACGTGAACGGGTTGTTCAGCAGATAGACGTCGTCCATCAGCGAGACCTTCTTCAGCCACGCGCGCGGCAGGTCGTACCACCACGAAAGGCGGTCAATCACGACCGAGTACTTCGGCTTCGACCGGAGGTCGAACGGCTCGTTGAAGATCCGCTCCGTCCGCAGCGTGTGGCCATCGACCGGGCCGAGGCGCGAGACCAGCGCCTCGAACGCGGCGGGCCAGTCCTCCTCGGTGCCGAGGAGCAGTCCGATCACGCGCTCAGTCAAACGCCATCACACAAATCTGGGCAGATGATGAGCGATTTGGCGCTGCCACGACGGCCAGTCGTGCGGCACGTCGTGTCCCCAGAGATCCACTTCGTGCCGAATGCCCTTCTCGGCCAGAAGCGAACCGAACCGCCTGGTCGACTCCAGCGCGCCCGTCGTGTCCTCCCACTGGCCCTGCCCGCAGACGAGCACCAGGTTCGCCCGCTGCGAGAGCCAGCCGAGATGGTCGCCGTCGAGGTTCGTGACGTAATCCATCGGGTTGTTGAAGTAGACGGCGTCGCCGCGCTCGCCGCCGCCCTGCACGGTCACGTCGTAGACGCCGCTCATCCCGATCGCGACTGGGAAGAGGTCTGCGCGCTTGAGGCAGAAGTTGGCGGCGTGATAGGCGCCGAAGGACGCCCCGGTGGCGATCAGCTCCGTCGTCTGCGCATCCGCCTGGATGAACGGGACAAGCCGCGTCAGCACCCACCACTCGTAGTGGCCGTGCCTGCGCGCGCGCTCCTCGAGCGTCAGGTCGTCGCGTGTCCAGCTCTCGCTGTCGTACGACGGGACGCAATAGAGCTTCACCTTCCCGCCGTCGAGCAGATCCGAGATCGCATCGACCATCCCGCGTGACTCCCAGTCGTGCACCTCGCCGTTCTCGGACGGGAATGCGAGCACGGGTCGCCCGTAGTGCCCGTAGGCAAGAACCGTCCCGCCGTCGAACTCGATCGCGCGGCGGGTCAAGGTGATCCGTCCTGGGTCATTGCCGCGCTGCTGGGTCGCGAGCACCAAGCGATGCAAGGACGCAGGTCGTGTTGATAGCCGTAGCTATCAACACGACCGAGGACGCCGGCAGCGCGCAGCGTGATCGCGGGTCAGCAGCCCGGAGGATGACCCGGGACGGGTCACGAAGCGGCTTCGATCAGCGCCGGCAGGTGCGGGTCGAACGAGTCGCGCCAGCCCGTCCAGGTGTGCCCGTCGCGCACTTCGCTCAGCCAGGCCGGATAGCCCTGCTCGGTCAAGGCCGCCGCGAGCGCTTCGTTGTTCGCGCGGTTCTCCTCACCGGTGCCGCACGTGATTGCGACGGGGATCGGCCGCTCGACTTCGTCACCGCGGAGCGCCGTGCCGACGAAACGCGTGATCCGCCGGTAGCGCGGGAACTCCGACTCCTGCTTGTCGTAGCGCTGGCGGAAGAAGCTGCCCGATTGCAGGAGCAGGCCGTCGAACGACTTCGGATGACGCATGTGTGCGTGCAGCATCGCGAGCGCCCCGAGGCTCGCGCCCATCCCGATCCGCTTTCCGTGCGGCGCGCGCTTCGTGATTTCGGGCAGCAGTTCACGCACGAGGGCTCCCGCGTAGAGCGCGGATGCGGAGTACGTCTCGTTCCGGTCGACCGGCTGGATCAGTGCGGCGCGCAAAGGTGGGATTCGCTCTTCCCAGCTCATCGCGTCGAGGAACCGCGTCAGCCCGGCGTACTCGGCGTACTCCGGCCCGTCGTGCGCGACGATCAGCGGCGCGTCCGACCCCGGCGGCTCGGGCGTCGAATAGATCAGCACGCGCACGCGCGCGACGAGCCTGCGGCAACGCAACTCCAGCTCCTCGACAGGCCCTGCGTCCGCGATCGAGTCGAGCCACGCCGGCAGCTCGTACTCCGGCCATTCGACCACTGACTTGTCGCCGAACGGGCCCGGCGCGCGCAGCTCGTTTCCGGGGTCGGGGACGAAGGACCCGTCCAGGCCGATCAGGTACTCGAGCCGGTCGACCTCGGGGCGCGCGAAGGTGAGCCGCCACGCGCCGTCGCTCCACTCGAAGGGAGGACCGGACCGTGGGCGCGAGACCTCCTGCCCGAGCACCACCTCGCTGTAGCGGTGCTCGGGATCGGGCAGTACGAAGTCGACCGCGTCCTCACGGACGCGGGTCGGGCTCAGCGTTTCTTCTTGGGCCGGTTCGCGCGTGCCCGAATCTTGTATTCGCGGACGCGTTCCTGTCGCAGTAGGTGGTTGCGGCGGGCCTCGATCGCCTCCATTTCGCGCTGGAGCTTCTGGTAGCTCTGCCAGCGGTCCTGCGCCAGCACGCCCCCGGCGAGCGCTTCACGGATCGCGCAGCCGGGCTCCTGGTCGTGGGCGCAGTCGCTGAAACGGCAGCGCCGGGCGATTTCCTCGATGTCGCCGAAGGTCTGCTCGAGATCTGCGCCCCAGAGCTGGAGCTCGCGGATCCCCGGCGTATCGAGGATCACACCGCCAGAGGCGACGAGGATCAGCTCGCGGTGGGTCGTCGTGTGCCGGCCCATCTGGTCGTCCTCGCGCACCTCCTGCGTGGGGAGCAGCTCCTCGCCGACCAGGGAGTTGACGATCGTGGACTTGCCCACGCCCGAAGAGCCGAGGAGCACCGCGGTGCGATTCGGCTGCAGCCAAGCGCGCAGACCGTCGATCCCGTCGCCGGTCCTCGCGGAAACGGCGTGCACCGGGACCGACCCGAGCGAGACCTCCTCGACCTGGGCAAGGTATGGCTGCACGTCCTCGACGAGGTCGGTCTTCGTCAGCAGGATGACCGGCTGCGCCCCGCTCTCCCACGCCATCGCGAGGTACCGCTCGAGGCGGCGAACGTTGAAGTCGAGCGGCAGCGCCTGGACGAGGAACGAGACGTCGATGTTCGCCGCGAGGATCTGCTCCTCGGTGACGTTGAGCGTCGCCTTGCGGGAAATCGAGGTGCGGCGGGGCAGCAGCGCCTCGATCAGGTTCGAGGTCGGATCGAGGCCGATCCAGTCGCCGACGGCCGGCAGACCCTCCTCGCGCACAAGGCGGTTCGAAGCGCTCGCGCGCTGCTCGCCACCGGCGTGCATCAGGTCGTAGGCGCCCCTGTGCTGGATCGCGACGCGGGCGGGCACGAGCCCTGCGGCGCGGTGGTCGGCGAACGCGGCTTCCCAGCCGTCGTCCCAGCCAAGCCGGTGAAGCAACGATTCCGTAACCGGAAGAGTCAAGCAAAGCTCCTTTGCGCGTGTGACGAAGTGAACGGGTGGCACCCGGCCCGTCACGGCAGCACAGCTCTTTTGAAGCTCTACGAAAGGCTGCGACGGGCGGGGGCGCAGGAAACGCGATCGAGCTCGAACTGTTTCATCGGTGCACCACCTCTCTCCGTCGTCGGGACTGAGGTTCATTGTGGGGCCAAAACGCACTTTGCGCAAGTCTGTCTATTAGCTACCCTCGCACCCTCACATTTCCTTCCGAAAGGGCCCCAACCCGATGTCCAAGCTCACCGCTCCGATTCTCGTCCTGGCCGCGCTCGTGGTCGTCCTCGCCGGTTGCGGAGGTGGCGGGGGAAGCACGTCGTCCGGCCTCCCGAGCGGAGGCGGCGGAGTGAACGGGATCTCGGTGGGCAACTGCCTGAACAGCGACGAGAACTTCCTCGTCCAGCCGAGCCAGAAGGTGCTCGACGGCCAGTCACCGGCCGGCGTGAGCTTCACGCTCACCTTCTACACAGACGCCGCCGCTGCCCAGGCTGCGGCCTCGAAGAGCAGCAAGAAGACGACGGCGATCGTCGAGAACGGCGTGATCGACTTCCGAGGGAACCCGTCGATCTACAAGGGCGCGCCGCCTGCGAAGATCTCCTCGGTCGAGCTCGCCGCGATCAAGCGCTGCATCGACAAGACCAGGGCGAAGTAGCCGCGGTACAATCCGGGTGCCCGCGGCGCGGTGAGATTCCGAACCGGGTCAGATCCGGGAGGAAGCAGCCCTAAGGATCCCTCACCGGTGCCGCGGTCTTAGAAGCTCTAACCGAATGAGGTTATGTCGCCCGGCGGCGCGATGCTGTGTCCTCGGTTGCCCCGGTAGAACACCGCTACCGGGGCGCCCTGCGTCCTTGCCTCGCACTCGCCGATCACACCCGGATCGACGAACCGCACTCAGTTTGAGCTTCTTTCCTTCACGATCGTCGCGCGCAGTTCGACTGCGCCGTGACGGTCGCCGAGGTCGACCGTCCCCGCTCGATCGACGGCGAGGACGGCGCCGCCGACCACGACGCGAGCGATGCGCTCGCCCGCCGGGACGCGCAGGCGCAGGCGTGCGTGCGCGTGCGGCGGGATCACCAGGGCGGCCTCGATCGCTGGGCCGCTCCGCGTGAGCGAGAACGAGACCTTGCCGAAACTCGTGGGCGCTGACCGAACCTCGATCGCCTGGCCGTCTGCGAGCCAGGCCCGCGGCGTCGAGAACGAGAGGTCGAGGCCGGCCGGCGCGCCGCGCGGCCCGCGACGTTCGTGGATCAGCAGCAGGCGCAGCGTCTCGAGGTAGGAAGCGTTCGCACCGGAGTTCGGGGGCATGAACATCGTCCGCTGCTGCGCGCCCTTCACGGGCAGCACGGAGACCGCCTCACCGGAGACGTACGTGCCGTCGGTCATCCCGGCCGCGCGCATCCCGTAGAGGCTCAGCACCAGTTGGTCGGGGTGGTCGTTGTCGGCGAAGAGCCGCGAGGGGCTCAGCCCGTAGACCTGTGCGAGCCCGGCGCCCGGCGCGGATCCGTAGACGGTCCGCGCGTACGTGCGCGGGACGCCGAGCATCCGGCCGCCGTGGGCGAGCAGGTAGCTCACGATCCCGCGCGCGGCCGGCAAGTGCGCAGGGAACCAGCCGGACGCGAACGCGTACGGCATCACGAGGTTCCAGTAGGAGCCTTCGCGTGAGGCGGTGAGCCGGTCGAACGGGCCGCTCTTCGTGTCGAGCGTTGCGGGAACGAAGAGCGAGCCGTCGCGGAGGCGCTTCGACGCGCGCGCAACAGCGGGACGCAGCGCGTGGTCGATTCCCTGCGCGAGCGTGCGGGCGCGCTCCGCGTGCGCGGAAGACCCGGTCGAGCTCCAGACGCGGCTGATCGCGAGCAGCGCCTGCACGGCCGCGATCTGGCCCGAGACGCTGTCGACGTGGCGGTCTTCGAGGTCGGTGGAGAGTGGCTCCTTTTCGAGCCGGCCGCGCGCAGGCCCGGTGCGGATCTGCCGCGATGCGAGGCGCCGAACGAGCCCGTCGAGCGCGGGCGTCTCGGCGCGCAGGAAGGCGCGATCCCGTGTGAGGCGGTAATAGGTCGACGCTGCCGAGAGGATCCGCGCGCCGCGGAACGCGGTGAAGCGCCAGGGCCGGATCCTCATTCGTTCGAGTGAGAACTCGATGATCTGCTTCGAGACGTCGGCGTAGCCGTACTCCGCCGCCACCTCCGCCGCGTCGAGCGATTCGGCGTACGAGAGCTCCTCGTACGGATTGCCGATGCTGTAGCGCCAACCGAACGAGATCAGCTGCGTGAGGATCCCCCGCGCGGCGTCCTGCACGGCCGGCTCGGGAACGTCGAACGTCGCTCCGGCATCGAGGCGCTTCTGCCAGAACCCGACGACTGCGGCGCGCGCGTTGGTGTACGTCGGAGCGGTGGCGTGCACGTAGCGCGCATCCGACGGCGCGTTCAGCCATTGCACATAGATCGTCTGGTTGGTTCCCGCGGGAACGCGGTAGCGGACGACACCGTCGACGAACTCGGCGCCTTCGCTCGCGATCAGTCGCGTCTGCCCAGCGGCCGAGAAGCGGTCGGGCGCCGAGTGCGTCAGCCGCCTCCACGGCACGAGCCGAACGGTGACTCCGCGGCGCGACGTACGCGCGTCGACGGCGAGGCGAACGAAGCTGATCACCGAACGCGCGCCGTACGCACCGTACGCCCGGCCGACGAAGGACTCCTGACGGTACTTCGCGCCGCCGGCGTCGGTGTACGCGGTCTGCAGCACCGGGAGGTATCCCTCGGCCAGCTTCGGCGCCTGCAGGCGCGCAGTGCAGGATCCGTACAGCTCGCTGCCGGCGCCGACGTAGACCGAAAGCGACGGCCCGCCGATGCGGCGCGTGATGATCTCACTCCCGTCGGCGACGTGGAGCGCGAACACCGCGGAGCCGTAGGGCGTGAACGGGAAGGACAGCGGCACGTAGTACGAGCCGGTCGAGGTCAGCGGACGTCCCTGCCACTGCATCCCCTGGGTGAGCGGCGGGAGGAAGCTCCGTGCGGCCCGATACGTGGGGCCTTCGGGCGCGCGGAGCAGCGACTCACCCCAGAGGTCGCGCTTGGACGCGACCGCTCGCTGCACCGATGCGGTGTGTGCGGCGCTCGCGACGCGCGGCGCGCACGCAGCCGTCCCGGTTGCGCGCGCAGGCCCGTTCCCCGCGGCGACGAGCGCGAGCGCGAGCAGGGCAACGACGATGCCCGCGTAGGTCGGAAGCCGCCGCATGGCCGCGC
>JBKJQL010000110.1:0-20444 GCA_046594035.1 Gaiellaceae bacterium | reverse complement strand
GTAGGAACATTCCTACGACCTCAAACTGGACGCGAACGGGGGCGCATCTCGACGCCACGACCTCCGTGAGTGCGACGGCATCGTCCACCGCGAGGTCGTTCCAAATCCCAAGTGTGACGTGGGGGCGGTAAGGCCCGTGGTGAAGCGTTTGGTCGACGCCGGACTCCGCCATCTGTTCCCAGACGGCACGCACGCTCGACTCGGTAGATCGATCAAACCAGCCCGAAATAGCGATTGCCACCCGCCGATGCTACTCGGGTGCGAAGGTCATTCGCCAGGCCGGAATCTCCTCTTCAGGCGTTGACGAACTGGCCTGGACGACCGTCCTTACGCCCGAGCGCTCGCTACAGGTCGAGGTTCAACTCGCGCAGCGCCAAGAAGACGCCTTCGCTGAACGTCGGGTACGGCTGGATCACGTCCAGCAGCACCTCGATCGGGATCTCCGCTCGGATCGCGAGCGTCAATTGTTGCAGCCACTCGCCGGACTCCGGCCCGGCGGCGACTGCGCCCTTGATCACGCGCCGCTCCGGATCCGCCACGACCTTGACGAACCCTTTGCGCTTCGGACGCTCGAACGTCGAGAGGCGCGGCACCGACTGGAGATCCCAGGTCGAGCTGACGCCTCCCTCGGTGTCACCGACCATCGCGACCTGGGGGTCGGTGAAGATCGTCGCCGGGATCGCGCGATGGTCGGCGCGCGCGTCGCGGCCGTCCATGTCGTAGGCGGCGACACGCGCGTGGTACTTCCCGACGTGCGTGAACGGCGCGATCCCGGTCACGTCACCGATCGCCCACACGTCGGGCGCGGCGCGCAGGCGCTCGTCGACCTCGATCCCGCGCCTGGAGATCGTCAGGTCGAGCGCATCGAGTCCGTCGACGTTCGGCTTACGGCCCGTTGCGACGAGCAGCCTGTCGAACGGCACCTCGTCTCCGCCGGCGAGTAACAGACTGTTACTTGTGGCGCGTTCGGCATGCGCATCCAGGCGGATCTCCACACCGTCCTCGCGCAGCGCCTCGTCGACGAGCACGGCGGCGTCCGCGTCGACGCGCGAGAGGAGGCGTGTGTCGCTCTGGACGAGCGTCACCTGTGAGCCGACGCGCTGGAAGAATTGCGCGAGCTCGCAGCCCACCGGGCCACCGCCGAGCACGGCGAGCCGCTCGGGAACCTCGAGGGTCTCCGTCGCCTCGATGTTCGTCCAGTAGTCCACGGAGCCGATCCCCTCGATCGGCGGGATCGCCGGGGACGACCCTGTGGCGATCACGAGACGGTCGTACTGCAGCGCCTCGTCGTCGACCGACAGCACGCCCGGCTCGACTGCAACGGCGTCGCCGCGGATCAGCTTCGCGTTCTGGGACTCGAGCCACTCGACCTGAGAGGAGTCGTCGCGCTCGGCGACCTGATCCCGCCAGGCGAAGACACGCTTAGGGTCGATCTTCGCACCCGTCACAGCGCCGTAAGAACGCTCCGATTCCGCGACGAGCTCCGTCGCGCGCAGCATCGTCTTCGTCGGCATGCACGCCCAGTAGGAGCACTCACCGCCGACGAGCCTACGCTCGACGACGGTGATCTCCGCTTCGTGGTCGAGCCGGCGGAGGGCGCCGACGAAGTGCTCGCCCGACGACCCTCCACCGAGAACGATGACCCTCATCTACTTGAGACCGTTCGCCTTCAGAAATGCCGAGGCGACCGTCGCGGCCGACTGCTTGTCGACGATGACCGCCTTGTTCATGGCGACGATCGCGTTCTGCGTCAACTTCGCCGACACGGCGTTCACGGTGTCCGTGAACTTCGCGCCGAGCGACGTCACGACCGTCGTCTTGACGATCGGCGACACGTTCTGGAAACCCGTCACGTGCTTCGGGTCCGTGAGCAGCGTGTACTTCGAGCCCTCGCCCAGCGGCGGGTCGGTCGAGAACACCCCCGCAGCCTGGACGCTTCCGTTGTCCAGTGCCGCGTACGCCGAGATGCCTGCCAGCGGCACGAACGTCACCTTCGTGAGCCCGTACTGCTTCTGGTATCCGAGGAGGCACGTCGTGCGCTGCTTGCACTCGGGGAATCCGCCGAACTTGAACTGGCCGACCTTCTTCAGGTCGCCGATCGACTTCAGTCCGTACTTCTTCGCCGTCGCGTTCGTGACGGCGACTCCGTCCACGTCGGAGAACGGCGTCGGCTCGAGCACCGTGAGCCCGTTCTTCGCTTCGAGCTCCTTGGCCAGCAGGTAGGTCGCCTGCGCCGTCTCGGGAGACTGCTCGCGGTGATGGACGACCTGGACGATCACACCCGTGTACTCGGGGTAGAAGTTGATCTTCCCGCTCGTCAACGACGTGTGGATGAGCTCCGTCGAGCCGATGTTCTCCTTGTAGGAGACCTTGAAGCCCTTGGCCTCGAGCGCCTGCTTGTAGAGCTGGCCGAGGATGAACTCCTCCGGGAAGTTCTTCGTGCCGACGATCACGGTGGCGCTTGACGAATGGGTCGGCCGTGCAAGGACGGCCGCGATTACCCCGATGACAATCGCGACCCCGAGGGAAATCGCGTACGCCGCCTTGGCAGCGCGGCTTCTGTGCTTGCGAATCACTTCCACTCCCTTCGTTGCGAATCACCGATGACACTAGTACGGCGTATGCCCCTGGGCGTCACGGCGATCTGGAATCCAGTTAGCGCAGCGAAGACGACCGCGGAGAGCAGCATCACGCAGAGCGATGCACCAAGGACGCCCGCGAGGCGGTAGCTGGCCTGGTCGACGATAATGTCGCCGAGCCCGCCGCCGCCTGCGATGGCGGCAATGGGCGCGGTAGCGACGATCGTCACAGCCGACACGCGAATCCCCGTGAAGAGCAGGGGAAGCGCAAGCGGCAGTTCGACACGACGGAGGATCTGAGAACCGGTCATGCCCATGCCGCGTGCGGCCTCCACCGCATCGCGGTCGACACGGTCGACTCCGTCGAAGCTGTTGGTCAGGATCGGCCCGCTCCCGAGCACCGCGAGCGCGACCATGTTGTTCACGAAACCGATCCCGAGCACCGTCAGGAATGCAGCGATCAGAACGAGGCTCGGCAGTCCGCGGCCGATGATCGATACGCCGATTGCGATGGTCGAGCCGCGGTGAAAATGGCCGAGCGCGACACCGAGGGGCAACGCGATCCCAAGCGCGATCGCCAACGCTGCGCCGGACAGCGCCAGCTGCTCGAGCGCCTTGGTGGCAAGCAAGCCGGGGTTGTTGCCGATGAACTGCACTGCGTCGACGAACGTGTGCAGGTTCGCTGCGTCGGCCAGCGTCACGCGACACCCTTCGCAGCCCATGGCGCGACGAGGCGCCGCACGCCGACGAGGGCCGCGTCGGCGCTCAGCGCGAGCGCGACGGCGAGTGCACCCGCCGAGTAGATCTCGGTCTTGAACGGCGTCGGTTGCTTCAGTGCGAGAAAGATCGGATACCCGAGCCCCTTCGGCAGCAGGAACGCCGCGATCGTTCCGATCGCCACGGTCGAGACGACGGCGATGCGCAGGCCGCCGATGATCGCGGGCGCTGCGAGCGGTAGCTCGACGCGCATCAGCACCTGGCGCCGGGTGAAGCCCATGCCGCGGGCCGCTTCGAGCACATCGTCGGACGGGCTGTGCAGGCCTGCCGTGATGTTCGGGAAGAGGATCACGAGCGTGTAGGCGACGAGTGCGACCTCGACGGTCGTCACGGTCAGCCCCGTGAAGGGCACGAGCAGTTGGAAGAGCGCGAGGCTCGGGATCGTGTAGAGCAGCGCCGAGAAGACGCCGAACGGCTGCTCGAGCCGGCGGTAGCGGTGCGCGACCAGTGCGAGCGGGAACGCGATCGCGAAGCCGATCACGACGGCGATCGCCGTCAGCTCGATGTGCTGCACGAGCGCGGGGCCGAGAGTGTCGTGCCAGTGACCTCGCACCCAGTCCCAGCAGAACGTGTTGTCGCCCTTCACGCACGAGCTTCCCTCGCCGAACTTGGGGATGACAGGCCCGGCTGCGAGAACGCTCACAGCAGCGCCCCGGCGTCGCTGAACCGGAACGCGCCGACGATCTCACCCTTGTCGTTCTCGACGAGCAGTTGGTCGGTCTTCGTGTCGAGCAGCAGCGAGACCGCGTTGCGCACGGTGGTGTCGATCGAAACGCGCACACCGGACGCGGAGCCGTCGGCCGGCGCCAGCTCGACGTCGGTGAGCCGTTTCAACGCGAGGCGACGGAGCGCCCGGTCTTCACCGATGAACTTCGCCACGAACTCGTCGGCCGGATGCGCGAGGATCGCGTCGGGCGTGTCGTACTGCGCGAGCACGCCACCCTCACGCAGGATCGCAATCCGGTCTCCCAGCTGGATCGCCTCGTCGATGTCGTGCGTGACGAAGATGATCGTCTTGCCGACTTCGCGGTGCAGGCGGCGCACCTCGGTCTGGAGGCGGAAGCGCGTGATCGGATCGAGGGCGCCGAACGGCTCGTCCATCAGGAGGAGTGGGGGATCGGCTGCGAGCGCGCGCGCAAGCCCCACGCGCTGGCGCTGGCCACCGGAGAGCTCGGCCGGGTAACGAGGTGCATCTGCGACCTCGAGCCCCACGAGTTCGAGGAGCTCCTCCGACCGCGCGCGGATCTTCGCCTTCGGCCAACCAAGCAGCCGGGGCACGGTCCCGATGTTGTCCCCGACCGTCATGTGTGGGAAGAGTCCGACTTGCTGGATCACATACCCGATCTCGCGTCGGAGCTCGACGACCGGGATGTCGCGCACGCTACGTCCGTCGATGCGGATGTCGCCCGAGTCGAAGGGGATCAGGCGGTTCACCATCTTGAGCGCCGTCGTCTTCCCGCCGCCGGACGGGCCGACGAGGATGCAGAACGATCCGGCCGGGATCTCGAGCGACAGGTCGTCGAGCGCCGCGACGTCGCGTCCCTCGTAGCGCTTCGTCACGTGGTCGAACGTGATCTCCGCAGCGCGATTCATTGCCTGTTCCTGATTCCTGTGAGGCCGATGACCCCTCCTGCACCGGCGAGCGCCGCCGTAATCCACATCGCCATCCGGTAGCCGGGGAGATCGAGCTTGTTGTCGGACCCCGCGATCGCCGCCCCGACGATTGCGATCCCGAGCAGCGCAGCCACACGTGCAACCGCGTTGTTGACGCCGCTTGCGATCCCCGCATCGTCCTCGCCTGCGTCGGCGAGCACCGTCGAGGTCAGCGGTGCGACGATCATCGAGAGGCCGGCCGCGAAGAGGAGCAGGGGCGGGAGCAACTCCCACCAGTAGTTGAAGCCCGGCTTCAGCCGCACGAGCGGGACCACGGCCACCGCGGTGACGAGCGGCCCGACGCCCATGAAGAGGCGGGGGCCGTGGCGCATCGACAACCGCCCGACCCGCGGCGACAGCAGGAACATCACGATCGTGATCGGGACGAGCACGAGCCCGCTCTTCAGCGGCGAGTAGCCGGCGAGCTGCTGCAGGAAGAGGACGAGGAAGAAGGTCAGCGTGGAGAGCGCCGCGTACACGGTGAGCGTCTCGACGTTTGCAAAGGTGAAGTTGCGCTTCGAGAACAGGCGCAGCGGCAGCATCGGCGCCGGATGGTGGCGCTCCCACCAGACGAAGACCGCCAGCAGCGCGAGACCCCCGAAGAAGGTGCCGAGGATCAGCGCGTCGCCCCAGCCACGTCGTGGCTCTTCGATCAACGCGAATACGGGCCCCCCGAGTCCCAGCACGCACAGCATTCCCCCGAGAACGTCGACGCGCGCTCGTTCGTTCCCGGTAGCTCGCTTCGGTACGGCGTGGAGGACGAGCGCGGCCGTCGCGACCGCGATCGGGATGTTGATCAGGAACACCCAGCGCCACGAGCCGTGGGTCACGAGCCAGCCGCCGATCAGCGGCCCGATTACGAACGCGACTCCGGTCCAGGCCGTCCAGGAGCCGATCGCGGCGCCGCGTTCCTCGCCCCTGAAGGTCGTGGCGATCACGGCGAGACCAGCAGGCGTGAGGATTGCGCCTGCCACGCCTTGCAGGCCGCGCGCGAGAATCAGCGTGGTGCCGTCCGGCGCGGCCGCGCACAGAACCGAGGTGGCGCCGAAGAGGATGATCCCGAGGATGAACAGCTTTCGCGCGCCGAAGAGATCGCCCAGCGTACCGCCGACCAGGAGCAGCGAACCGAGCGTGAGCAGATAGGCGTCGACGACCCACTGCTGGAGTGCGAGCCCACCGCCGAGATCGCGCTGGATCGCGGGGAGCGCGACGTTGACGACGCTGCCGTCGACGAACACGATGCTCGAGCCCAGGATGCAGGCGATCAGTACGAACCGGTTGCGTTGCGACTGCTCCAGGTGTTCGATACTCGCAGACCAAAGGAGGGTTGTGGATGGCGGAGTACCAGTTGGTGCAGCTCGAGGAGGTCGACGATTGGCTCGGCGACTATCCCGGCGAGATACGAGGGATCACGTATGCGATCGGGGCGGAACAGGTGGCGCTGACCCACCGGCGGATGCCGCAGCACACGGGGAGCAAGGGCTCCTACGGCCACCGGCACAAGACGCAGGAGGAGATCTACTTCGTGCTCAGCGGCAAGCTCCTGTTCAAGCTGGACCACGAGATCGTCGAGGTCTCGGCCCGGCAGGCGGTTCGCGTGCCGCCGCAGACCTGGCGGGGGTCTGGAACGACGAGCCCGAGGACGCGGAGCTGATCATCGTCTCCACACGGGGGAGCGACGATCCAGGGGCCGACACGGAGAAGAGCGCCGAGGACTTCTGGCCCGCCTGAGGGGAGGATGGTGCCTGGCACGTCGGTGCCAGGCACCGCTTTTCGGGGGTCTTGAACCGAAGCCCGCTGAGGGAGATCTACGCCGTCGAGGTGACGGTGATCGTCAGGGCGCCCCGTCGTCCGTCCTTCGTGAACGCCCGCACCTCGAGCGTGTGCACGCCGGGCGCGACCGTCGCGGAATCCCACGTCGTTGCCCAGGGCTCGGTGGTGGCCCGTGCGATCACCGTCCCGTCGACGGCGAACTCGACGCGCGCGACCGGACCGATCGTGTGTGCGCGCCAATCGACGGCGCCGCTCACGGCCTGACCGGCTGCGAGGTTCTGGGCCGTCACCTGCGGTGCAGGGAGCGGCTTGGGCTTCGGCTTCGGCTTGGGCTTCGGCTTGGCCGTCACGTGGTTCGCCACGACGAGCGGCAGCCGGCGCTTGACGATGCGGCCGTCCGTGGCGAGCGCCGCCAGCGTGAACCAGTGACGGCCGTCACGCAGCTTCCGTGAGTTCCAGCGCAGGGTGTACGGCGTGGAGCGGTCGCGGCTGACGGCGCGACCGTCGACGTAGAGTGC
The DNA here is from genome assembly GCA_046594035.1 of Gaiellaceae bacterium. GTDB lineage: Bacteria > Actinomycetota > Thermoleophilia > Gaiellales > Gaiellaceae > PALSA-600. The sequence goes on along the minus strand of JBKJQL010000110.1, from coordinate 13,144 downwards.
GATCCCGCTCGTCTTCGCACCGCGAACGTTGGCACGGATCCGGACGGTTCCCTTCACCTTCTGCCAGGCGCGAAGCGCAGAGGTCGTCAGCGCGAAGTCGCGGTTGACGACGCGCACGACGAACCGCTCGATGGCGACCCGGCCGGCGCCGCTCGCCCGCACCGTGAGGATGTGAGTGCCGTTGTCGATCTGCGTCGTGTTCCAGCCGCGCCCCCCGGCGAAGGCAAACGGTTTCCGTTGATCGGTCCAGACGATGCGGCCGTCGATCGCGAAGTCGACTCGTTGCGCGGGGCCGCCCTTCGTGTGCACCGACCACGGCACGATCCCGGTCAATGTCTCCCCGCGGGTGATCGACATCGTGTCGACGTGGATCGCGTAGCGCTCCGGGTAGGCATTGCGCTTCACGAGGTCGAGGTAGTAGCCCCAGCGCCAGTGCGGCCCGGGATCGGTGTGGTGGTCGCTGCCCCCGAGCTCCCCGGGGTGGCCCGGGGTGGGCACCTCGGCGTGGCCGATGATGTGCTTGCGATCGACCGGGATGTCGTAGCGGCGCACGAGCCAGGCGGCGAGGCGCGCCGACGAGCGATATTCGTCGACGGTGAAGCCGGCCGGGTCGTAGGTCTCGCCGACGTGCTCGATCCCGATCGAGCGGCGGTTCACCTTCCAGTTGCCGGCCTGCCAGGCGATATCGGAGAGATGGACGAGCTGCACGATCGATCCGTCCCGCGAAACGACGTAGTGCGCGGACGAGTGAGAGTGCCCGCCGGAGAGCCACCAGACGTTGCCGACCAGGCTGCCGCCGTCGGTCGCGTGGATGACGATCGTGTCGATCGTGTGCGTCTTCGGATTCCGGCTCGCCTTGGTATAGCTGCCGTCGCCGCGAACCCAGGTCACATTCGGGCGCTTGACCGTGTCGCGGGCGAACGCAGCCGAAGCGCCGCCCAAGGCGCCCACGAGCAGCAGCAGTACGACGATCCCCCTCGGCACCTGGACGTTGTAGCCGAGATCTGAGCTCCGAACCGGCCGCCGACCAGTGTTTTTACGGCTGGTGAATCATCTAACCGTAGGACCCGGTGCGCAGGCCTGCGTCCCCGGTTCGCGCACCCAGCGCGTGAAACGGCTCGCGCTCGCGCTTCCCCTCGACGCAGTCGGCGACGTACTGGGCGAACGCGGGGCCGTGCTTGAAGCCGTGGCCCGAGCTGCCGCCGATCAACCACCAGGAGTCGCGCTCCGGGTGCCGGTCGACGATGAAGTGCGTGTCGACGGACAGGTCGTACTGGCAGACCCGCGTGCCGACCACCGGAGCGTCGGCGAGCAGGGGGAAGCGGTGGGCGAGGTACTCGCGTGCCTTTTGCTCCCAGGCGGGAAGCGCGATCCGCTCGAGCGTGTCGGGGTCGACCTCGACGCCGGGGAGGTCCGGCGCGACCTTCACGCCGAGCCCGCCGAGCTCCCCGTGGCCGTAGAACGCCGCCTCGTAATCGCAGAAGCCGGGGGTGCCGCGCCACGCGCCGTCGGCGCCGAAGAAGAAGACGTCCCGGCGCGTCACCTTCAGATCGACGTGCCCCGGGAAGAGTGAGGCGAGCCAGGGGCCGCACGCCCAGATCACGACGTCTCCGCGCGGGTCGTCCGCCGGCAGCATCCGGGCGTTCTCGAAGCGCACGCCGGCCCGCTCGCCGTCCTCGGCGAGTAGCTGTGTCGCGCGCCGGGCGTGGAGTACCCCCGCGTCGGGCTCGTAGAGCACGCCGACGAGATCGTCGACATTGACCGACGGATACAACCCGTGGGCCGCCTCGGCGTCGAGCCACTCGTACGGGATGCCGAGCCGGTCGAGCGACGCACGGCTGCGCGCCTCGAATCCGTTCTCGCTTCGCGCGAACCACGCAAGTCCGATCGGCTCCCAGATGCGCGTGGCGGTCGCTTCCTGGAGCTCAATCCACTGCAGGCGCGCCTGGCGCGCCATCGCTGCGTACCAGTCGCCATCGCCATCGCCGTGGGCGAAGCGTAGGAGCCGCGTGTCACCGCCCGACGCCGAGCGCACCGTCCCCGGCGCGTACTGCTCGACGAGCGTCACGTCCCAGCCGCGCAGCGCCAGCTCGCGCGCTGTTGCTGCGCCGAACACGCCGGCACCGACCACGATTGCGCTGCTCACCACGAGAGGCTAGTTGATCGGGCTACGAGCGAAGCGCCTCGATGTTGCGCTCGTGGCCCTCGGCGAAGTCCCAGCCGTCGACGACGGCCGCGGTCCCGTCGAGCAGCCCTTCGAGGTAGCGGCGGAGCGGCGGAATGTCCTCGACCGAGCCGATCGGGCCGTGACCGGGGACGATCACCCGCGGCCGCCGCGCCTCGAACGCGTCGAGGATCTCCAGCCAGTGCTCGATGTCTCCGTGACCGACCCATGGGTGGCCCTCGACGACGACGAGGTCGCCGGTGAAGACCGTGTCCTCGTACCAGAGGAACGCGTCGCTCTCGGTGTGGCCTCCGCCCAGCGTCTCGACCAGCGCGCCTTCGCGTTCGAGACGCTCTTCGAAGACGTCGGTGGGGAAGACGATGTCTCGCTCGCCGGCGGAGCGCTCCTCCATCAGCTCGCGGGTGCGCTCGGTCGCGACGATCGCGACGTCGTCGAACGACCTGTTGCCGCTGACGTGGTCGGCGTGCCAGTGGCTGTTGATCGCGTAGGCGACCGGGGCGATCACTTCGGCGGAGCTGCGCAGCTCGTCCGCTGCAGCGGTGCTCGCGAACGTGTCGAAGACGATGGTGAAGTCGGCGACGCGGATGAATCCTGCGTTACCGACCGAACCGGTCTCGGGCAGCGCGACCGCGGCCCAGGCGTCGTCTGCGACTTGCTCGAGCCGGAAGTGCTCCATCGACCGATGCTACAAGCCTCTACTTGTCCAACGCGCTGCGCAGCGAGCCGACCAACCGTGCGAGCTCCGCAGGCCCTTCCTCGGCAGCCTCGACCGCGCGTGAGCCGACCGCGATCCCATCGGCCAGCTCGGCGGCCGCGCGCGCGTGCTCCGGCGTCGAGATGCCGAAGCCCGCGTACAGCGGGCTGTCGGTGAACGTGCGCGCACGTTCTGCGAGTGGTGCGAGCGAAGGGGCGAGCTCCGCGCGGGCTCCGGTCGTGCCCGTGACGGTGACGAGATACAGCCAGCCGTCCGTCGCGGTCGCCGCGATCTTCAGGCGCGCGTCGGTCGACGTCGGTGCGACGAGCTGTACGCGCTTCAGCTCGGGGTGAATGTCGGCGGGAAGGTCGGGGACGATGAACGACGTCGCGCCCGCTGCGCGCGCATCCGTTGCGAGACGCTCCCAGCCGTACGCGTCGTAGATCGACGCGTACGTCATCGGGATCAGCGGTACGCTCACGCGCGCTCGCGTCTCGGCGAGCACTTCGAGGCATCGCTTCGTGCGCATGCCCGCGGCCAGCGCGCGCTCACCGGCGCGCCGGATCACCGGCCCGTCGGCAAGCGGGTCGGAGAATGGGAAGCCGATCTCGACGATGTCCGCGCCTGCCTCGACTGCTGCGTGGGCCAGCTCGGGCGTGTCGGGCATCGCCATCAGGTAGATGACGAGTGTCTTCGCTTTCGAACCTGGTTCGTTCTTTGAACCAGGTTCGTGGGTTTCGGCTGGCGAGTCGCTCACGTCGAAACTCCCAAATCTGGTTCAAACTGCGAACCAGGTTTGTGGTTGAGGACCTCGGCGAGATCCTTGTCGCCCCGTCCCGAGAGACAGACGAGAACGAGCTCGTCGCCGCAGTCGAGCGCACGGGCGAGAGCGTGTGACGACTCGAGTGCCGGAACGATGCCCTCGGTCTCGCAGAGACGGTGGAAGGCGACGAGCGCCTCGTCGTCCGTGCACGGCACGTACTCGGCGCGACCGGTGTCGCGCAGGTGCGCGTGCTCGGGGCCGACACCCGGATAGTCGAGCCCTGCGGAGATGGAATGGGCGTCCATGATCTGGCCGTCCTCGTCTGCAAGGAGCGACGAGCGCGCACCATGCAGCACGCCGGGGCGGCCGGTGCCGAGCGACGCGGCGCCTGCAGCCTCGACGCCGATCAGGCGGACGCCTTCGTCCGGGACCAAGTCGTAGAACATCCCGATCGCGTTCGACCCGCCACCGACGCACGCGACCACGGTCTCGGGCAGGCAACCCTCGATCTGAAGGATCTGCTCGCGCGCCTCCCGGCCGATCACACGCTGGAGCTCGCGCACGATCTCGGGATACGGGGCGGGGCCGACGCAGGAGCCGATCAGGTAGTAGGTCGTGTCGACGTTGGCGATCCAGTCACGGATCGCCTCGCTCGTCGCTTCCTTGAGCGTGCGTGTCCCGAATTCGACCGGGCGAACCACGGCGCCGAGCAGCTTCATCCGTTCCACGTTGGGCGCCTGCCGCCGCATGTCCTCGCTGCCCATGTAGACGATGCACTCGAGCCCGAAGCGCGCGCAGACGGTTGCCGTCGCGACGCCATGCTGGCCGGCCCCGGTCTCCGCAATGATCCGCCTCTTCCCGAGCCGCTGCGCGATCACCGCCTGGCCGACGGCGTTGTTGATCTTGTGCGCGCCCGTGTGCATCAGGTCTTCGCGCTTCAGGTACATGCGCTGATCCGGCGCGAAGCGCTCGACGCGCGTCAGCGGCGTCGGGCGTCCCGCGTACGTCGTCAGCAGGTGATGGAGCTCCGCGCGGAACGAGTCGTCGTCGCGCAGGGACGCCCACGCCGTCTCGAGCTCGTCGAGCGCCGGGATCAAGGTCTCGGGCACATAGCGCCCGCCGTACACGCCGAACGTCTGGCTCACTGTGCTCCTCCTCCGGGGCCGGGCAAGCCGGCCCCTCCGGCCACGCGCGACTCCGTCGAGCCTACGTCGCGTGCCGCCTCCACCCATTTCTTTAGTGAGTCATGGTGCTTGATTCCCGGTGACTGCTCGGTCGAGCGCGCCGAGTCGACTGCCCACGGCCGCACCGCGGCGATCGCCTCGGCCACGTTCTCCGGGCCGAGGCCGCCGGCGAGCATCACCCGCCCGGTCGCGGCCTTCGCCCGCTCCAGATGTGACGGGTCGGTCTCGCCCCACGGCAGGTCGACCACCGAACCAACCTGCTCGCCCCGCCTGAGCAGCACCGCGTCGCGCGAGCGGTGTCCGTCCTCGCGTCCGTAGAACTGCACGAGGTCGGCGTCGGTCTCTTCGACCTCCCCGACGAAGACGGCGACGCGGAGCACGATGTCTGGCGCAGCGAGCAGCGCCTCGGCCCGGCGCGGGCTCTCGGCGGCGAGGATGAAGCCGACCATGTCGGCACCGGCCTCGACGGCTGCGTCGACATCGTCCTGGCGCGTCAGGCCGCACACCTTGACGAGCGGGCGCGAGACGAGCTCGCGCAGTTTCTCTCCAGGATCGGCGGCGCGCATCAGCGTCGAGCCGACGAGGATTGCGCTCGCGCCCGCGAGCTCGGCGGCTGCCGCCTGCGCGCGCGAATGGATGCCGCTCTCCGCGATCACGATGCGACCGCTCGGCGCGCTCGCAACCAACTCGAGCTGGCGGCGGCGATTGATCGAGAAGTCCGAGAGGTCGCGCGCGTTGATGCCGATCACCGGGGCGTCCAGCTTGCCGGCGCGAGCGAGCTCTTCTGCATCGTGTGCTTCGACCAGCGTGTCGAGACCGAGCGTGCCCGCGACGCGGAGCAATGCGGTTGCGGCGGCGTCGGTCAGGTCGCGCAGCAGGATGAGGACCGCATCGGCGCCGGCGTCGCGCGCCTGTTCGAAGTCGGCCGGCGAGGAGAAGAAGCCCTTCGCGAGCAGCGGCAGGCGCGTGACGGCGCGTGCGGCGCGCAGGTCGTCCCACGAGCCGCCGAACTGGGCGTCGACCAGCACCGACATCGCGCGAGCGCCGCCGACGTCGTAGGCGCGCGCCACCTGCTCGACGTCACCGTCGGCGCGCAAATCGCCTGCGGACGGCGAGCGCCGCTTGAACTCCGCGATCGCGCCGAAGCCGGGCGCGGCAAGCGCGTCTTTGAACTTCATGCAGGCACCGTCTGCCGCGAGAAGGCCACGAGCTCGTCGAGGCGCGCAGCCGCGGCTCCGGAGTCGAGCGCCTCGTAGGCGATCGCGACGCCTTCCTTCAGGTCGGCTGCGTGGCCACCTGCCGCGATCGCGCCGGCCGCGTTGAGGACGATCGCGGAGCGTCGCCCGCCAGTTGCGCCCTCGAACACCTCGCGGATCTTCTGGGCGTTCTCCTCCGCCGAGCCACCGCGCAGCTCGTCCGGGTCGCAGCGCTCCACGCCGAGGTCGAGCGGATCGATCTCGCGCCGGCGCACGTCACCGTCGACCACCTCGCAGACGAGGTTCGGGCCTGCGGGGGAGAGCTCGTCGATCCCGCCGGCTCCGTGCACGACGAACGCGCGACGCGCACCGAGCTTCGCCAGGACGTCTGCGATCACGGGCACGAGCAACGGTGAGTAGACACCCACGACCTGCGCGCGCGCCCCGGCCGGGTTCGTCAGCGGGCCGAGGACGTTGAAGACCGTGCGCGCTGCGAGCTCGCGGCGCACCGGGCCTGCGTGCTTCATCGCCGGATGATGGGTCGGCGCGAACATGAACCCGAAGCCGAGGTCGTCGATCGACTGCGCGATCCGCGCGGGTGTCTGGTCAAGGTTGAAGCCGAGTTGCTCGAGCACGTCGGCGCTGCCGCAGAGGGAGGAGACGGAGCGATTGCCGTGCTTCGCGACCCCCGCGCCCGCAGCGGCTGCGAGGAGCGCAGCCGCCGTTGAGATGTTGAACGTCTTGCCGCCGTCGCCGCCCGTCCCTGCGGTGTCGACGAGATCCTGGCGCTTTGGCTCGACCGGGATCACATGCGCGCGCATTGCCTCCGCGGCGCCGGCGATCTCGTCGGCGGTCTCGCCTTTCAGGCGCAGCGCGACGAGGAAGCCGCCGATTTGTCCCGGTGTGGCCTCGCCCGACATGATCGTGTCCATGACGCGACGTGACTCTTCCCGTGAGAGGTCCTTGCCGTTCAGCAGTTGCACGAGCGCGTCCTGGATCACTTGTGAGCCTTCCGGTGACGCCGCTGAGATTCTGCGTCGTCAGCACCAAGCGAGACAAGGACGCAGGGAATGTCGATAGTGGGTTCTATCGGCATGACCGAGGACGCAGTATCGCGCCGCGTGATGGCGGCGCAGAGGCCAGCATGTGTCGCCGGGAGGCTCACTAAGCTCACATCGTCCCTTCGAGGAAGTTCTTCGCGATGTCGCGACCATGGGGAGTCAACACCGATTCTGGGTGAAACTGCACGCCGTCGATCGGCAGCTCGTTGTGGCGCACCGCCATCACCTCACCGTCGGCAGCGGTCGCGGAGACCTCGAAGACGTCGGGCACCGACGTCGCGGCGAGCGAGTGGTAGCGGCCCGCGAGGAAATCCGGCGGCAGGCCGTAGAAGATCCCGCGCCCGTCGTGGGCGACGAGCGTTGCTTTGCCATGCACGAGCTCACGAGCCTGACCGACCTCCCCGCCGAACACCTGCACGATCGCCTGGTGCCCCAGGCAAACGCCGAGAGTTGGGACCCGGACGGACAGACGCCGCACCAGTTCGGGTGTAGCCCCTGCCTCCTCAGGTCGCCCGGGCCCCGGTGAAACGACGAGGTGGGAGGGGGAGAGGGTCTCCGCCTCGTCAGGAGAAATCTCGTCGTTGCGTCGGACGACAACCTCCGCTCCGAGCTCGCCGAAGAGGTGAGCGAGGTTGTAGGTGAAAGAGTCGTAGTTGTCGATCAGCAGGATCATTGGCTTTCTGCGACCTCGATCGCGGCCTCGAGGGCCGCGAGCTTGTTCAGGCATTCGTGGTGCTCGTCCGTGGGGTTCGAGTCGGCGACGATCCCGCCGCCTGCCTGCAGGTAAGCACGCCCGTCTTGCAGCCTCACCGTGCGAATCGCGATGCACGTATCGAGAGCGACGCCCGGCACGTGGTAGCCGACGATCCCGGCATAGGTGCCGCGGCGGTAGCCCTCGAGCTCGGAGATGATCTGCATCGCGCGAATCTTCGGCGCCCCGGAGACGGTGCCCGCCGGGAACGTCGCGCGCAGGAGCTCGAACGGCGTCACTCCCTCCGCGAGCTCGCCGGCGACCTCGGAGACGAGATGCGTGACGTGTGAGAACCGCTCCGGCTCGAGGAAGCGCTCGACCTTCACGGTCCCCGGCACGCAGACGCGGGAAAGATCGTTGCGCCCGAGGTCGACGAGCATCACGTGCTCCGCGCGATCCTTCTCGGAGGTGAGGAGCCGCTCGGCATCGCCGTTGCCGCGTGCGGTCGTACCGGCGATGGGGTTCAGGCTCGCGCGCGCGCCCTCGGCCTTCACATGCGTCTCCGGCGAGGAGCCGACGAGCGCCATCCCGTCGAGCTCGAGCAGGAAGAGATACGGCGACGGGTTGATCCGCCGCAGTGCGCGGTAGACCGCGAGCGGCGAGACCGTCGTCTCGCGCACGGCGCGCTGCGAGAGCACCACCTGGAAGATGTCGCCGCGACGGATGTGCTCCTGGGCCACGCGGACGCGCCGCTCGTGCTCCGTCTGGTCGGGGAACCGAACAGTCGTCCCGGCTACCGCAGGTTCGTTGGGAGCGTCCACCGGTTCGGCGAGCACGCTGGCGACGGTCGCCGGATCGCCCACGAGTACCTCGGCCGTGCCCGTGACATGGTCGAAGCGAAGAAAGACATCCGCGACGATGAAGCGGCTCTCCAGGACGTCAGGCCCGTCGCCGGGGAGCGGCACCGTGCGCTCGAGCTTGGCGATGTGGTCGTACCCGAGATACCCGACCACCGGCACGCCGAGCTCCTCCGCTTCCTCGAAGGTGACGATGCGGTCGCCGCAACCGACGAGCGAGTAGCGGCCGAGGCGCCCCTGGTCGACGGACTCGAGCAGGAACGACGCGCGTGCGCCGCCGCGCAGGCGGAGGTAGGCCGCGAGCGGCGTCAGCAGGTCGGTGTCGAGTTCGGTGGTTGTCACGCTGTTGGAGCAACTCCTCAAATGAAAAACGACCCTCTCTAGGGTCGTCGGATCGAGCGGTGCGGGCTGTTCGGCGCGTTCGCTTACGCGCTCAGGCTCCCGCCCCGCTCATGACGCCATGCCCACCAGGTCGGAGTCGGGAAGGTCATCTCCATTCAGGGTAGGCCAGCCTGCTTCAATGCGCAAGCGATGGCGGCCCCCGACCTCTTGACCGCGCTGCTGAGCGCTTCCGGACCCTCCGGCCACGAGGAAGAGCCGGCGCGGATCTGGCGTGAGGCAGCGTCGCAATTCGCCGAGGTGACCTCGGACACGATGGGGTCGTCGTTCGCCCGGGTTCGAGCGAAGGGGAACGCTCCGACCCTGGCGCTCGTAGGTCACATCGACGAGATCGGGATCGCGATCACGAACATCGAGGAGAACGGACTGCTCTCCTTCACGACGATCGGTGGCATCTCGCCGGAGATGCTGATGGGCCAGCGCTTCGAGTTCCTGACGCGCAACGGCCGCGTCCCGGCCGCGATCTCGCGCAAGCGGATCCACCCGGAGCAGGTGCGCGACCGCCCGCGCCCGGAGCTCAGCGACCTGCACGTTGACATCGGCGCCAAGGATCGCGCACAGGCGGAGAGCCTCGTGCGCGTCGGCGACCCCGGCGTGTGGGTCGGTCCGCCGGTCGACCTGCCGAACGACCGGCTGATGTCGAAGGCGCTCGATAACCGTCTCGGCGCCTACATCGCGCTCGAGTCGGCGCGTCGCATCGCCGAGTCGCGAGAAGCGCAAGTCGACGTCGTCGCCGTCGCCGCCGTGCAGGAGGAGATCGGCCTCTACGGCGCCCGCGCCGCGGCCTACGGGCTCGATCCCCAGGTCGCGATTGCGATCGACGTCACGCCGGCGACCGACTACCCGGGCGGCGACCCACGTCGCGCCGGCAAGATCGAGCTCGGCATGGGTGCGATGATCGCCCGCGGCCCGACGCTGAACAAGCACGTAACCGACCTGCTCGGAGAGGCCGCGGAGGCGGAAGACATTCCGCATGCGTGGGAGATCTACTCGCGCACGACATCGACGGACGCCGACGAGATTCACTTCGCGCGTGCAGGCATCCCGACGGGGCTGCTCTCGATCCCGACGCGCTACCTGCACAGCCCGGTCGAAATCTGCGCGCTCGAGGACATCGAGTCGATCATTCTCTTGATCGTCGCATTCGCGAAGCGCCTGTCCCACGACCAGTCGTACATCCGCTGATGGCCGAGCGTAGCGTCATCGTCAGTGCGGTTCGCACGCCGTTCGGGAAGCTCGGAGGCGGCCTCGCGAAGCATGAGGCTACCGAGCTCGGCGCGATTGTAGTCAGGGCGGCGCTCGAGCGCATCGGTGTCGAGGCGCACGAGCCCCAGTACGTGATCATGGGCCACGTGCTGCAGGCCGGCGCCGGGCAGGCATCCGCGCGGCAGGCTGCGATCGGCGCCGGGCTTCCGAAGGAGACGCCCGCCGACACGATCAACAAGGTCTGCGCATCGTCGATCCGCGCGATCGAGATCGCCGACTCGATGATCCGCGCCGGTGACGTCGACGTGGTCGTGACCGGCGGCATGGAATCGATGAGCAACGCGCCGTATCTCCTGAAGAAGGCGCGGTTCGGCTACCGCCTCGGGAACGGCGAGCTGATCGACTCGATGATCCACGACGGCCTGACCTCGACGTTCGACGGTTTGCACATGGTCGTCCAGAACTCGCAGGTCGCGCGCGAGCTCGGGATCAGCCGCGAGCAGCAGGACGCGTGGGCCGCGCGTTCGCACGAGCGCGCCGCAGCCGCGCAGGACGCGGGTCGCTTCGACGACGAGATCGTTCCCGTCGGCGATGTCACGGCGGACGAGTCGATACGGCGCGACACGACAGTTGAAGGGCTGGCGAAGCTCAAGCCCGTCTTCGATCCCGAGGGGACGACGACCGCGGGCAACGCGCCCGGAGTGAACGACGGCGCGAGCTGCGTGATCGTCTGCTCGCAGGCATGGGCGGCGCAGCGCGGGCTCGAGCCGCTGGCGACCATCCTGGCGCAGGGTTACGTCGCCGATGACTTCGCCTACCTCGCGCGCACCCCGGCGAATGCCGGTGCGATGGCGCTCGATCGCGCAGGCAAGACGATCGGTGATGTCAGCCGTGTCGAGATCAACGAAGCATTCGCCTCGGTCGCGTGGAACTCGACGCAGCTGCTCGGCGCGGATGAGTCGCAGGTGAACGCGAACGGCGGCGCCATCGCACTCGGCCACCCGATCGGCGCCTCCGGCGGCCGCATCGTCGGCACGATGATCCACGAGCTGCGCCGTAACGGCGGCGGCCTGGGCCTCGCTGCGATCTGCAGCGGCGGCGGCCAGGGCGACGCCCTCCTGATCGAGGTCTAGAGGATTGATCCGCGCGGCGGGTGGTGTCGTCATACGTGACGACCGTGTGCTCGTCGTGCACCGTCCCGCGCACGCGGACTGGTCGTTCCCGAAGGGCAAGCTCGAGGCTGGAGAGACGTGGGAAGCCGCAGCCCTACGTGAGGTCGAGGAGGAGACCGGCCTGCGTTGCACGCTGGGTGACCACCTCGGCTCGGTGTTCTACGACGTCGACGAAGGCCCGAAGGAAGTGCGGTACTACCGCATGGCCTCGGACGGCGAGCCGCGCCCCGACACGGAAGTCGACGAGGTGCGCTGGGTCACGCCGGATCAGGCGCGCGACCTGCTCACCTACGAGTACGACCGCGCGCTGCTGGTGTCTGACACCTTCACGAAGAGCGTTACCGGTACGTAGCGCGAGCAGGTGTCTGACACCGTTGCGGTGCTCGGCTCGCTAGCTGGGGGAGGTGTCAGACACCAGGCGCTTGCGGTAGCGCACCTCGGGAGCGCGCACGCCCCAGCGGGCCTCTGCTTTGCGACCGCCGTCGAGCGTCCAGCCGGCGCGCTCGTAGAAGTCCCGGGCGCGCGGGTTGTCCTCGAGCACCCACAGCGTCACCTCGCCGTATTCGGTTCGTAGCTGCTGTTCGGCCTGCTCGATCAGGGCGCGGCCGGTGCCGGTCGACCACTGTTCGGGATCGACGTAGATCGCGTACAGCTCGCCGATCCACGGCTCGTCGCGGCTCGGTCCGACGGAGGTGAAGCCGACGACGTCACCGTCGTGCTCGGCGACGAACGTCGTCCAACCTGTCGGCGGCTGGACGAGGCGCTCGGTCCAGCGGTCGGCGTGGATGAACCCGCCGCGGTCGAGTTCCTCCGCCGGGAAGACGTGACGGTAGGCCAACTGCCAGCCTCGCTCCTGCACTCGCGCGATGCCGGGAGCGTCGTCCGCGGTTGCCTTTCTGACCTGCATCAGGCGAAGGGTAGGCTCCAGCGCCGTGAAGTTCGAGCATGTACTCGTCGTCGGCGCCGGCCAGATGGGCGGAGGGATCGCCCAGGTGGTCGCGACGTCGGGCCGCCGCGTCTCGCTGCACGACCCGTTCCCGGGTGCCGTCGAGCGTGGGCTTGAGGCGATGCGGAAGAGCCTGACGAAGCTCGGTGCGGACGTGGACGAGACGCTTCGGCGTGTGGAGCCGGTAGACGACCTGGTCGCAGCCGATCTGCTGATCGAGGCGATCGTGGAGGATCGCGCCGCAAAGGAGGAGCTGTTCCGCCGCGCGGACGAGGTGTTCTCGGCGGGGGCGATCCTCGCGTCGAACACGAGCTCGATCCCGATCACGTCGATCGCCGCGGTCACCCAGAGGCCGGAGCGGGTGATCGGCATGCACTTCTTCAATCCCGTGCCGGTGCTGAAGCTCGTTGAGGTGATTCGCGCCGTGCAGACCTCCGACGAGACCGCTGCGGAGATCGTTCAGCTCGCGCGCGATCTCGGCAAGGAGCCGGCGGAGGTCCGCGACTTCCCGGGCTTCGTCTCGAACCGGATCCTGATGCCGTTCATCAACGAGGCGGCATATGCATTGATGGAAGGCGTGGCTGAGCCGGAGGCGATCGACACGATCGCGAAGCTCGGGTTCGCCCATCCGATGGGGCCGCTCGCGCTCGCCGACCTGATCGGGCTCGACACGTGCGTCGCGATCATGGAAGTGCTCCACACCGGGCTCGGGAATCCCAAGTACGCCCCGTGCCCGCTCCTTCGCCAGTACGTCCAGGCGGGGCGCCTCGGCCGCAAGAGCGGCCAGGGG
>JBKJQL010000003.1:0-7618 GCA_046594035.1 Gaiellaceae bacterium | reverse complement strand
AGCAAGGCGATCGCCTTCGTCGTCGGCGCGACCGGCACGAACATCTCGAAGGTCGACGGTCCGCGACTCAGCGACACCGCGAAGCACGCGCTCAGGGACGTCGATCTCGGTGAGGATGTCGCGTACGTGATCGCCGACTTTCCCGTTACCGAGCAGGTGCTCGAGAGCCTGACTGCGAAATCGATCTCGTTCCTCGACGATGACCTCGATGGCGCAGAGGCATTCGTGTTGCGCGAACTTCAGATGAATTCGGCGCTCCTCGTCCCGATCGTGGTCAACGGGGAGGCGTGGGGCCTTGTCGAGATCTATGACATGCGGCTGCGTCGCTACGACGATGACGAAACGGCAGTTGCGAACTTCCTGGTCGGTCAGGCCGCCCGGCGCATCGAAGCGTTGGGGGCCGCACCGGGAATCCGGAGGCTCCTGCCGATCTTCCGAATGCCGTTCGCGTAGAAGCTCACGCCGGCCGGGCGACGATCAGTTCTCAGATTGCGCGCCAGCGAGTTCGACGTAGGTCCAGCAGCGATGATCCCCGACGAGCGGCGACCGGCCAAGACGGGTGACGACATACGCGGTTCCCTCGATCTCGATCATGGTGCCAGCCGGTATGACCACACCCGGCCGCTCGATCATGCGATACCCCGCTAGGCCGCCGAGCAGCAACACGCTGCCGTCGAACGAGAAAGGACTGCTCGGGCCGCGCGAGAGCGCAACGACCGTGGTCCGCGTCTCTGCCTGCTGTTCCGCGGCTTCACGCTCGCGCCTTTCGAGATCGGAAGCGATGTGGTCGAGTTCGGATTCGCGCTCGGAGGCCCCTGCTTCGCGTCGCTCGACGGCCGCACGCCGCAGCTCGACCGCTCCGAGCTCCTGCTTGCGGACAGCGATGTCGCGCTCGTCGGCGCGGATCTTCTCTTCTCGCGCGGCGAGGTCGAGCGAGAGCTGCGTCAGAGCCGCGTGGCGCTCGTCGAGCTCCGCAGATCCCTGCCGGAGCATTTCCTCGACTGCAGTCCGCAGCTGCCCCGTGCGGGCCTCTCGGCGCTCTAGGTCGCTGATCGTCGTCTGGAGCTGGTCGGTGTGCTCCTCGATCTCTCGACCCTTCTCCTCGATTCGGGCTTCGAGCTCAGGATCATCGGTTGCCGCGAACAACGCGCGGAGCCGATGGCGGATTCCGTCATCGCCCACCTTGCGTCCCGGCCAGTGCTCCCAGTCGCGCTCGCCTCGTGGATCGTCCTGCACAGTCGTCGCCTCCGAAGGGGGTTGTGCGCCGGCGGCCATGCCCTAAGCCGTCGAATTCGGTGCGCAGCCACCGGCGCACCTTGCGTTTCGACGAGCTGCGGGCTCTTCCTGCCTCTTCCGGGGGATAGGCGAGAGTCCTCGGCGAGTCGACAGGTAGAGAATGGATTCTCTCGGTGCACGCCACCTCGCCGCTCGTCTGCGGGCCGGGGTGAGAGTCGGAACGGAGATCGAGCTCGACTGTGATGATGCGGAATCTGGCCTCCGCGTCGGCGACCGTGGCGTTGTGAGCGCGATCACGCTCGACGGCGTCGTGATCGAGTGGGACAAGGGCTTCAGCTTGCAGATCGATCCGCAGGCGACGCCCTATCACTCGCTCGCCGCCTGAGCTGACGGCGGGAGAGCTCAGGTACGCGGCTTCGATCTCTGGACACCTTCGATCTCGGGACACTCAGGCTAGACCGGTTGTGCGACCCTGCCTCCAGGGAGAACACGGAGCACCGCACGTTTCGGCGCGCTTCGTGCGGTCGTCTTCGGCTTCGGCTTCCCGAGAGAAGTGGACGGCGCGGGTGACGACCTGAGCAGAGCGTTGGGCCTCAGAGTCTGGGTCGCCGCAGAACGAGACGCGGGCACGGAAGCCGACCCGGTCGACCTGCCGGAGCGGGCGCCGAAATCCATCGTGATCACCCACGTGGACTTCCCGCCGAACGTCCCACCCGCGACGCGTGCGCGAAGCGAGCCGACGCCGACCTCGCGCCACGCCGGGGAGAGCATGTTCTCCCGATGCTCCGGGGAGTCGAGCCATGCCTGAACCGCCACCTCGGCCGTGATCTCGCCCGTGCTGTAGAGGAGGTTCTCGCCGGCCGACCAGTTGGTGAAGCCGTCGGACCGGTAGTAGCTGCGTACACGCTTCGCAAACGGGAGCCCGCCCGGAGCGTCGTGGGCAAAGAACCCTCGGTCGAGCATCTGCTTGGAATGCGACCCTGCAGCCTTCTGGAGTCCGTCCGAGAGGACGAGACGCCGCAATCCGTGCGCGAGTCGCGTCCGATTGACCTCGGCCAGGACTTGTTGATCGAGCTCTCCGAGCCGTTCAGTCGTCGTAGGTGCGGAGCTTCCGGCGACGGCAGCACCGACGGACGAGACGCAGAGAGCGGCAATCAGGCAGGTGAAGACAAGCGCGCGATGCATACGTATCCCTCGCATCGGCGTTCCAGAGCCGATCCCGTTCCCTCGATCGAGGGAGGCAAGCCCGACACATCAAACCTCGAGTGCCGCGATGGTGTTGAATCAGCCTTCGCGGAGCGTTCGTAGTCAATCTCGACGAAGGGTTAGCGATCATGGCTGGACGGCTCGAAGGAAAGGTCTGTGTGATCACCGGTGCCGGTGGTGGGATGGGGCGCGAAGGAGCGATCGTGTTCACGGCGGAAGGCGCGAAGGTGTGTGTCGCCGACGTCGACTTCGTTCTCGCCGAGGAGACCGTCGCGCTGTGCCCCGAAGGCTCGGCGTTTGCCGTCCGCGCAAACGTGGCGAGTGAGGACGACGTCAAGGCGATGTATGCCACTGCGGCCAAGCGATTCGGCGGCATCGACGTCCTCTACAACAACGCCGGGATCTCTCCGGCCGACGACGATTCGATCCTTGTCACCGAGGCGGATGCCTGGGATCGCGTTCAGGACGTCAACACGAAGGGCGTCTACTTCTGCTGCAAGCACGGGATCCCGCATCTGCTCGAACGCGGTGGTGGGTCGGTGATCAACGTCGCGTCCTTCGTCGCGATCCTTGGTGCCGCGACCTCCCAGATCTCCTACAGCGCCTCCAAGGGCGCCGTACTTTCGATGAGTCGCGAGCTCGCGGTGCAGTTCGCTCGACAGGGGATTCGCGTCAACTCGCTCTGTCCCGGCCCCGTCGAGACGCCGCTTCTCCTGCGGATCTTCGGTGGCGACCCTCAAGCCCTCGAACGGCGTCGCATCCACTGGCCGATGGGGCGGCTCGCGAAGCCGCGCGAGGTCGTCAACGGCGCACTGTTTCTCGCAAGCGACGAGTCGTCCTACGTCAACGGTACGTCGTTCCTCGTCGACGGCGGCCTGACTGCGGCCTACGTCACGCCGGAGTAGGAGCCGATCGCGACGAGCAGAGCCTGTTCTTCCGAGCGGAGGGAGGGGTCACGGGGAACCGTAGGTTCCCGGCTTCAGGATCCCGCGAAGCGGGCAACAAGAAGCAAAGAGGAGGAGGCTGAGGATTGCGCGATATGCTCTTTCATCGCGCAATCCTCAGACGCCGACGACTTGCACGAGCCAGCGGCGGTCGCGCTCGCGGTCGAGCTCGAGAAACAGGATGCGCTGCCACGTGCCGAGGCATAGCTCTCCCTCGCGGATCGGCACCGATTCGCCAGCCGGGCCGAGCAGCATCGACATGCAGTGTGAGTGACCGTTGCCGAACTCCTGGTCGTCCGGGTCGACGTTCTCGGTGCGCCGGTCCCAGTCATCGTGCGCGTAGTAGTGCTCCGTCGGGACGAGCCGCTTCAGCATGACGGCGAAATCCTCGAGAAAGCCGCGCTCCCACTCGTTGATCCGCACGGAGCAGGTCGTGTGGGGCGAGAACACGCAGCAGATGCCGGCCTGGATCCCGCTCTCGCGGACGGCATCGCGCACCTCGGCCGTGATGTCGGTCACTGTGAGGCCACCGGCTGTGCGCAGCTGCACCTCACGCTGGAACGTCTTCAACGGCCGCATCCCTTCCCGTCGTGTCCGCGACCCGGGCCGCGCTTGTGACAGCATTGTGACAGTCCGGTGACGGGAACGGGAGCGTCAACCCGTTAGGCTCGTTGACGGCGGGCCCGTAGCTCAGTTGGTTAGAGCAGCCGACTCATAATCGGAGCCGGCCGTTTCGGCCTGTTTCGGTGTGGTGGCTGCAACGGCCAGCCTGAGCCGAATCGGCTCGTTCGGCGTGACTTCGTCTCGGTGTGTTTCGGTGGGTTGCGTTGCCCCATTGTTGCCCCGGTCGAGCAGGTCGAGGGACGCGAGGACGTCGGGCTCGGGCAGGTCCTCGTCGAGGAGATGCACGTAGGTGCGGAGCGTGAAGCCGGCGTCGGCGTGACCGAGGAACCGAGATACCTGCGACGCGTTCCATCCGTTGCGGAACAGCTGCGTCGCACAGCTGTGCCTGAACGTGTGGAAGCTCACCCACGAAGACGGGTGGCCGTCGACGAGCTCGCCGACGCCGGCGTCGACACACGCCACCTTGAGTGTGCGGGCGGCGAGGTTCTTCGCGTCGACGCGTGCTCCCTGCTTGCCGACGAACATCAGCTCGCCGTCCTTCGCACCCGTCGCTTTGCGGTGCTCCCACAGCATCCCGTCGAGCCGAGCCGAAACCGGGATTCGGCGTGTCTTTCGTCCCTTCGGGAGACTCACGCTGCCGCGGTTGTACTGGCGACCAACCGTGAGCTTGCGTTCACCGCGGTCGAGGTCCGACCATCTCATCTCGATCGCCTCGCCGATCCGCAAGCCGGTCTCGGCGAGGAACTGCACGAACAGCCGCCACTGCTCCGGCGTGTGATCGATCACCGCGGCGAGCTCCTCCGGCGCGAGCGCCTTCACCTTCTCGACCGACTCTTCCTCGGCCCGTGCGGGTGCGACGATCCTGACGCCGGCCGTCGGGTTGAACCGGATCAGCTGGTCGCGTTCGTGGGCGGTCGCGAGCAGCACCTTCACCGGGGCAAGCGCCCGCCGCACGCTCGACCGCGACAGACCTCGCTTGCTCAGGTGCGCGGCATAGTCGGTCAGCTCGCGGGCGCCGATCTCGGTGAGGAGGGTGCGCCCGAAGAACTCGACCGCACCCTTCCCCGTCGCCTTCCCGTCTGCGTCGAGCCCGAGGTCAGCCCGGTACAGGTCGAGCGTGCGAATCCCGATGCCGCGTCGTGTGCGACCCGTGTACGAGTCGATCCACCCGGGCGCGTACTCCGCGAACGTGACCTTCGAGACGGCACGGAACTCGCCGCGCCGCACATCCGCCCGCGTCGTCGCCTTCACGTCACGTGCCTCAGCCAGCGTGGCCGCGAACCGTTTCCGCTGCCTACCCTGGTGGTCGCGGAACAGGACGACGTACCGGTCGCCCCGTTTGCAGATCCCCGGCTCCCTCGTCCGCTCGAGCCGCCGGCCATCGATCGCAGTCGCCATCACTTTCCTCCGTTCTCGTCGAGGCCGCCGCCGATCAGGCGGCCTCGCTCGACCACCTCGGCGTCCCACGTTTCCCAGCCCGCGTCGTCGTCCGGGCAAGGGCCGTACACGACCTCGATCGCGCGGTTGAGCGCGCCATTTGTCGCGTTGCGCTGAGAGTCATCGAGCTCGTCCCACACGAGGTCCGACGTGTAGTGGAGAGCCCCCAGTGCGTCGAGGAGCACGTCTCGGCGGATCGTGACCTGATCCACTTCAACCGCGGCGTTCACGACGCCACCTCCCCGACGGGCTCGAAGCATCCGACCTCATCGCGGATCTCCGAGAGCTTCGCCAACGTGCCGTCCAGCAACTCGAGATCAAACTTCGCTGTCGCAAGGAACACCGACAGCGCCCCGAACTCTTCCAGCGTCGGCACGGGCACACCCTTACGTAGCGGCGGCGTGCAGCCTTCCTCGATGAGCGCTCCCAGGCCACTGCAAAGCTCGTCGAGCGCACTGTGCGCGCCCGCCAGCTTCTTCTCGATCTTGTCGAGCTCCCGACGGTCAGGCCAAGGTGAAACGATCACGACGCCACCTCCGCCATACGCGCGATCTCCCAGATCTCTTGGGACGAGGGGAACCCGATGTCCTTCTGCGTGCCAGCAGCCCGGAGGCGGGACGCGTAAATCCGAAGCGCCGCCGGCCTGCCGCTCCGCGCCAACGCGCTCAGCTGAAGCTCAACGACTTGAAGCTTCTGGAGGTAGCAGCTCTCGATCAGCAACGCTTCTATCTCGGACGACCGCGCGTGGATCTCGAGCTCGTCCGGATCCGACTCCCACGCCCCGTCTCCCTCTTCGTGGTGCGCCTCCTCCGGAATCTCGCCGAGATATTCGCCGGCCAGCGTCCACGCGAGATTCGAGACGGCCTTCTGCCGCCTGTGCTTCGGGATGTCCTGCAGCATGAGATCGCCGGCTGCACCGAGCGCCGCGAGTAGCTCAATGACGTCCTGTCTGGTGAACGTCTCTTTGCCTCCAACACGAGTGGCCACGATGGGCACCTCCCCGGTGAACACCCCCGGCCTGCCGCTGTCGTGCCGTCCCGATCCCCGCGGGAGGCTAACCCATTGGACATCAAGGTGACGATGGACGACAACGATGCGCAGCGCAAGCTCCGGCTCCTCGAGACGGCCGTCTCCGACCTCCGACCATTCTGGGGCGCGGTCATCCCCTTGTTTCACTCGTGGATGAGACGGCAGTTCGACAGCGAAGGCGCGTTCGCGGGAACGCCGTGGGCGCCCCTGTCACCCGTGTACGCGCTAACCAAGACCGGCGGCAAGGGGATCCTGCAGGCGTCAGGGCAGCTGCGGCAGGCCGCCTCCAGGGTCGAGCAGCGCCGCACGCCGCACTCGCTCACGCTGTCGATCGACGACGGAGGCGCGAACCACCCGCCCGTCCTTCAGTACCACCAGTCGGGCACCGACCGGATGCCCGCGAGGCCTCTCGTGTTTGGAGATCCGCTCCCTGCGACCGCGCAGATGGAGCTCGAGGAAGCAGCGGAACGCTACGTGCGCGAGATCACCGCGCGGCTCTGAACCTCACGAGTACATCGTCCTGCTGATCTCTCGTTGCCGTTGCGCCTCGCGCTCGGGTCACTCCGTGGGAGGGTACGCGCGGTAGTAGGCACTCCTGACTGTGCCCTGGATCCCCTCGAGCGACTTGCGAATCCCCTTGAGCTCGTCGACGGTCTGCTTCTCGTAGTCGTCGGGGAGCCGTCGGTTCGACACCTTAGTGATCTCCCATACGTCCGCGATGTCGATCGACTCGGCGATAGGCAACTCGTTGCCGAATGAGTCGCTCATCGTGCCGGTCAGCGAAACACTCGGGGAGCTGGCGGTGAACTCATCCATACGAACGAGCTCTCCGGCCACGCCCTTCATCGGCATGAACTGGTGTTTCTCGCCGGTCGAGAGAGTGTGAAACGCGATATTGCGCACCCCGAGGTCGGGACCGAAGTCAAGCTTGCCACGCACCGCGACGGCAGGTCCTCCTCCGATGTTGCTGACCGTCACGAATCCGACGCCGGCGCCGAGGTTGTCGACGTCGAGACCAATACGCGGCCTGATCGCGAGGAGACGTGCCCGCGCGCTCTCTTCGCGGGTCAGCCTCATCTCGGCGCGCGTCTCGAGCGCCTCGGCGGCGAGGCGACGAGTGAAGAAGACAAGCCCGACCGTCA
>JBKJQL010000290.1:0-5387 GCA_046594035.1 Gaiellaceae bacterium | reverse complement strand
GCGCGGCCCCGTGAGCGCTCGCGGATCTCCTCGAGCAGCTCCGGGCCGCCCACGGTCTCATTCGCGACGACGAGGATCCGGTACTCGCCCTGAGGGCTCGCGGCCGGCGTCTGTTTGACCGGCGCCTCCTGCGGAGTCCGCCGGAACATCCAGCGGAACGCGACCGCGGTGACGACCACGAAAACAGCCACGCCGACCCAGACGTTGATCAGCGAGCCGACGACGATGAGCGCGAAGTATCCGATCGTCAGCCAGACGAACCGGAACGCGTCTGCTTCGCTCCGGAAGGGGTTCCGCATTTAGAGGCTCGATCCGCATTTAGGCGCACTCATGGATGGTGGCTCATACTCGGCGCATCTCGCCCTGGTCGGGCTTGAACGTAGACACCGCTATGCCCTTCGCCCGACCAGACCGACCTGCTTGGTCTGAGCCATCCCCATGAGCACGCCAATGCACATCGAACCTCTTACCTCTCTAGCTAGAGGAGGTACACCGTCACATAGACGACGATCCACATCACGTCCACGAAGTGCCAGTAGATCCCGCCGATCTCGACGCCGTGGTGGTGCTCCGGCGAGAAGTGCCCGCGGAAGGCTCGGACCGTCATCACGAGCAGGATCGTCAGGCCGATGAAGACGTGCACCCCGTGCAGACCGGTGAGGCCGAAGAACGTCGCTGCGAACGAGGTGTCCTTCGTCGCGAACCCGAGCCGGTGGTACTCGATCACCTGTGTCGCGAGGAAGGTCGCTCCGAGGCAGAGTGTCAGCACGAGCCCCGCCTGCAGGCCCGCACGGTTGCCCTTCTTGATCGACGTATCGGCCCAGTGCATCGTCGCGCTCGAGGTGACGAGGATCAAGGTGTTGATCAGGGCGACGAAGACGGGCCGGTGGAATCCTTCAGGCGGCCAGTGCCCGTCGAACGGGTTGTTGACCACGCGGTCGAAGAAATAGACGGTGAAGAATGCGCCGAAGAGCATGATCTCCGACGCGATGAAGAGGAACATCCCGAGCACGGACGGGGAGACGCGGGAGCTGTAGTGAATCGGCGGAGGCCCGTGATGCGGCTCGGCGTGAGCGCTCACGCGTGTGTCTCGACTCTCTGCGGCGAGATCACGTGGTCGACCGGGAGCTTCGTGTCCTTGCGCAGGCGCTCGACCAGATCGCGGCGCAACCAGCCGCTGCGCTCGCCCGGGAACGTCGAGACGATGATCTCGTCCACGCGCTCGTCGTTGACGACGTGCACCGCCGCGGTGTACGGGTCGGGGTGCACGATCTGGCCGTGGGCGTCGATGCCCTCACCGCGCAATTCGGACAGCGCGCGGCGGAGCCGCTGGTCGGCATCTTCGTGCTGCTCCTCATCCCCCTGCGGCGCGACGATCAGGAACGCGGCCTTGCTCTTCGCCGAGCGCATGCGGATGCGATCGAGCAGCTTTTCCGAGAGGACGGTCTGGTTCGCGATCACAAGGACGTTGGCCGCTTCGTCCGCGTCGCGCGTGACGGTGACGTGCTTGACCGGGATCCCACCCGCGGCGCGCTCGATGTCCTGGACGACGTTGCGACGCATCCACCCGGAGCGCTCCGCGCCGTGCGTCGAAACGATGATCTCGTCGACTTTCGGCTCGAGCTGCGCGAGCGCGTCTCTGGCAGCCTGCACGGGCCCGGTGTCGACGACGAATCCCTGCGCGCTGATGCCCGCCTCGCGGAGCGCCTTCAGCATCCGTTCGAGACGCCTGCCCGAAGACGCGCGCCGCGTGTCCTCGTAGACCACGTAGCCCTGGTTGGGCTCGTTCACCGGCGCGATCACGGTCACGCGGTCCTCGCCCTCGGCGGTGCCGCGCACGGCATCGAGCAGCGTCTGCGACGCGGCCGTCTCGTTCGCGATCACCAGAAAGTGCGTCATCCGTCGGTTCCCACCGGCTCCGGCTTGACCGGGCTCGGCTGCTCAGATCCGAAGATCGCGTGCCGAGCGCCGGGCACCCCGTACTCGTACGGGTGACCGACGACCTGCGGGATCTCGTCGAAGTTGAAGAGGGGCGGCGGCGAGCTGACCTGCCACTCGAGCGTCAACGCGCGCCACGGGTTGCCAGGTGCAGGCTCACCGTGCGACCACGACTTGATCATGTTGTAGAGGAACACCAGCGTCGAGGCGCCGAGGCCGAACGACGCGATCGAAATGAAAAGGTTGACATCGGCGAACTTGCCCGCGTAGTCGGCGACGCGCCGCGGCATCCCCTGCAGACCGATCACGTGCATCGGGAAGAACGTCAGATTGAAGCCGACGAACGTCAGCCAGAAGTGGAGCTTGCCGAGACGCTCGTCGTACATCCGGCCGGTCATCTTCGGGAACCAGTAGTAGATGCCCGCAAAGATCGTGAACACGGAACCGCCGAAGAGCACGTAGTGGATGTGCGCGACGATGAAGTACGTGTCGCTCGCGTGGATGTCGATCGGCACCGATGCCAGGTAGATGCCAGAGAGCCCGCCGATCACGAACATCGACAGGAAGCCGAGTGCGAACAGCATCGGCGTGGTGAAGTGAATTCGCCCTTCCCACATCGTTGCTAACCACGAGAAGATCTTGATCCCCGTCGGCACCGCGATCACCATCGACGTCACCATCATCGGCACGCGCAGCCAGCCCGCCATTCCGGCGACGAACATGTGGTGCGCCCAGACCGAAAAGCCGAGCACGAGGATCGCCATCAACGAGAGCGCCATCAGCCGGTAGCCGAAGACGGGCTTGCGGCTCATCACCGCGATCACCTCGCTGATGATCCCGAAGCCGGGCAGCATCATGATGTAGACGGCCGGGTGCGAGTAGAACCAGAAGATGTGCTGGTAGCCGAGAACGTAACCGCCGCCGCCCGGCTCGAAGAAGTGCGTGTGCATCACGCGGTCGAACATCACGAAGAACTGGGAGCCGGCGATGAACGGCGTTGCGATCACGACGAGCAGTGACGTCGTGAAGTTCGCCCAGACGAGCAGCGGCATCCGCCAGAACGTCATGCCGGGCGCACGCATCGTGATGATCGTGACCAGGAAGTTGAGCGCGGTCATGATCGAGCTCGCGCCGGCCCACTGGACGCCCATGTTGAAGAACACCTGGCCGAGCGGCTGGTGTGAGCACAGCGGCGCGTAACAGGTCCAGCCGGCCGACGGCCCGCCGCCCGGCGTGACCATCCCGGCGATCAGCATCACGCCGGCAATCGGCAGCAGCCAGAAGGAGAGCGCGTTCAGGCGCGGGAAGGCCATGTCGGCTGCCCCGAGCATCAACGGAATGACGTAGTTACCCAGGCCGGCGAAGGCGGGGATGACGAACAGGAAGATCATCAGCGCCGCATGGTTCGAGATCAGGACGTTGAAGGTCTGCGGGTTGAAGAACTGGTCGCCCGGCTGCGCCAGTTCGGCGCGGAAGAGCATCGCGAGCAGTCCGCCGATGCAGAAGAAGATGATCGTGGTGACGACGTACTGGATCCCGATCACCTTGTGGTCGGTGTTCACCTTGAAGTAGTCGCGCCACGACTTCGCGCCGTGCCCGGAGTGGTCGTCCTCCACGGTCGGCTTGCCGGACGCGTAGTGCCACCAGTAGTCGAATCCGCCCAGCCCGATCAGGAAGCCCATCGGGACGGTGACGAGCTCGACCGTGAGGATCACCGAGCCCTTCCAAACGGGATTCCAGTGCGCGAGCCAGCGGATCAGCACCGGCAGGCCGACACCGATGCCGAAGAAGATCGGCGTCACCCAGAGGACGCGCAGCCAGCCCGGCGCGGTCAAACGGCGCAGGCCGGTCCGCGCAGGCGCGGTCGCATGATGGTCGTGCAGGTCGGTCACTTCGCGCTCTGCTCCAGATACTGCACGAGCTGGCCCAGCTTGTCGGCCGGGATCGACGTGCCGAAATCATGCGGCATCGCGTCGGGGTAGCCGGGCTCCAGGTAGGCGGCCGGCTTCACGATCGACTCCTTGATGAACGCGGCCAGCGGCTGCTTGGCCTTGGCTGCCTGATCCTTCAGGTTGGTCAGGTTCGGCCCGACGGCGCCGCCCGCCCCGGGCGCTCCCTGCAGCTTGTGGCAGCCGCCGCAACCGGACTGCTGGAAGACGGCGAGCCCAGGCGGGCCCGAGGCTTCCTGCCCGCCGCTTTTCACCCAGGCGTCGAACTCGGCCGCGGAGACGATCGTCACGTGGCTGCGCATCAGGGCATGACCGAGGCCGCAGAGCTCGGTGCAGATCACCGGGAAGGTGCCCGTGCGCGACGGCGTGACGACGAGCATGTTGTGCTCGCCCGGCACAGCGTCCTGCTTCTGCGACAGCTCGGGCGACCAGAACGAATGGATGACGTCGTGCGCCGTGATGTCGAGCTTCACGTGCCGGCCCTTGGGCAGCGTCAGGTACCCGTAGCTCTTGCCGTTCGGGTAGGTGAACTTCCAGGCGAACTGCACGGCCTCGACCTTCACGACGAGGGGGTTCGCGCCGGTCTTGCTGTTCTGGGCGAGGACGATCGCGCTGACGATCGAGATCGCCGTCACGAGCACTGCCGGGATCGCGGTCCAGACGATCTCCAGCTTGGTGTGGCCGTGGATCGGCGCTCCGTCCGAGTCGTCGTCGGGCCGAGCGCGGAACTTGATGATCGAGTAGATCATCACCGCGATCACCGCCGCGAAGACCCCGATGCAGATCACGGTCGTGAACCAGTAGACGAACTGGATCCGCTTGGCCTCCTCGCTGGCCGGATTCGGGAGCCACGGAACCAGCACCGCCACGAGCGACGTGATGACGGCCACGATCGCCGCGATGCCGAGCAACTGAAAGATCGAACCCCTGCGCACGCGCCGCAACACTAGACGATCACCGAGGGGCCACACGCACGAACGGATGGGGGTCTGCGCGCGGCGCATTGCCGGCGCAGACCCTCCCCGTCGGCACGCAGCCCCCTCGGCGACCGTCTGAAAGACAGGAATCCTCGGGCCGTAACCGAACAACCCGGTCAGCCGTTCAATTCGTGTCCCAAAAGGGAATCCAATCGTCCGTCGGGAGACACGAGAAGGAGGTTCGGAATGGGTATCGGAGTTAGCCTGATCCTGATCGCAGCCGGTGCAATCCTCACCTGGGCGGTCAACGCGACCGTTTCCGGCTTGGACATCAACACCATCGGCGTGATTCTGATGATCGTCGGCGCCATCGGCCTCATCCTGTCGATGATGTTCTGGTCGAGCTGGGGCGGCGTCGGTGGCGCGCGCCGCACGACCACGACCTACGTCGACGACGGCCCGCGCGTCTAGATGGTTGATGCCACGGGGGCGTGGGTGTGGGGGCGGATCCAGACCAAGCAGGACGTTCGACTCGCCCGCTGGACAGCCGGGATGGCTGTTCGAGGGCGAGGCGGGCGTCCTG
>JBKJQL010000262.1:0-9123 GCA_046594035.1 Gaiellaceae bacterium | reverse complement strand
CCTCCCTGCCGACCTCGCGCGCGACGCGCGTGACCGCGTCGGCGAACGACGAAAGCTGATCGACCATCGTGTTGATCGTGTTCTTCAACTCCAGCATCTCGCCCTTCGCTTCGGCCGTGATCTTGCGGCCCAGGTCACCCTTGGCCACGGCTGTGGTGACGTCGGCGATGTTGCGCACCTGGTTGGTCAGGTTGCTCGCCATGCCGTTCACCGACTCGGTCAGGCCACGCCACACGCCCGACACACCTTCCACCTCGGCCGCGCCGCCGAGCTTCCCGTCAGAGCCGACCTCGCGCGCCACGCGCGTCACCTCCGACGAGAAGACCCGCAGGCGGTCGACCATCGAGTTGACGGTCTCCGCGAGCGCTGCCACTTCGCCCTTCGCCTCGATCGTGAACTTGCGGTTCAGGTCACCGTCGGCCACGGCGGTGACGACCTGAGCGACGCCGCGTACCTGCGTCGTCAGGTTGGAGACCATCAGGTTCACGTTGTCGGTCAGGTCCTTCCAGGTCCCGCCGACGCCCTTCACGACGGCCTGGCCGCCGAGCTTGCCTTCGGTGCCGGCCTCGCGCGCCACGCGCGTGACCTCGTCCGCGAAGGTCGACAGCTGGTCGACCATCGTGTTGATCGTGTTCTTCAGTTCGAGCACTTCGCCCTTGACGTCGACCGTGATCTTGCGCGTCAGGTCGCCGTTTGCCACCGCCGTCGTCACCTCGGCGATGTTCCGCACCTGGTTCGTCAGGTTCGTCGCCATGCCGTTCACGTTGTCGGTCAGGTCCTTCCACGTCCCGGAGACGCCCTTCACCGTCGCCTGGCCGCCGAGCTTGCCTTCGGTGCCGACCTCGCGCGCCACGCGGGTGACCTCGTCGGCGAACGACGAGAGCTGGTCGACCATCGAGTTGACCGTGGTGCCGATGCGCAGGAACTCGCCCTTCACCGCGCGCCCCTCGATCTTGAGCTGCATCTTCTGAGAGAGATCCCCCTCGGCCACCGCGTTGATGACGCGCGCGACCTCCAGGGTGGGGCGGGAAAGGTCGTCGACCATCGCGTTGACGGCGGCGAGGCTCGCGCGCCACGTGCCCTGCGCCTTCTTCAGCTCCGCGCGGTCGGTGAGGCGGCCTTCGCGGCCGATCGCCGTCGCGACACGCACGATCTCGGCGGTGGTGCCCTCGCGGGTCGTGGCGAGTTCGTTGAACGCCTTGTTCAGCTGGCCGACGATCCCGCGCTTGCGCGCGTCGAGCCGGAGGCCGTTCTCGCCGCGCACGCCGGCGCGGAGTGCTTCGAGGAGTGGCTGGAGGTCGGCCGCGGAAACTGCGGCGTCTCCGTTCTTGCGGGCGACGGCGGCTTTCGCCGCGGTGCTACGCGCCGGCCGCGTCTTGGTCTGTGTGGCCACAGATCCTTCCTTTCTCAGCGGGTGGACGGGGCGCGTCGGGCGAGGCGCGACCGGTGTCCTGTGACGGGTGGTTCATGAAGGGCCCTCGGATCTCGGGTTTCCCCCGCCGGGGCGGGACGGAAACTACCGAATCTTATTCTAAAAAGTGGGCCTTACACGTTCAAGAGATGGGCCGAGATGATTAGCGGCGCAGCGCGTGCGCCAGATCGGCCCAGAGAGCCTCGACGTCCTCGAGACCGACAGAAAACCTCAGCAAACCCGGAGGAATCCGGTCGCCTTCCCAGCGGTAGCGGCTCTCCATCGTCGAACGCGCACCGCCCAGGCTCGTGGCGTTGAGGATCAGCTCGGTTGAGATCTCGACGCGCCGCGCGTCTTCGACGTCGAAGGAGATGACGCCGCTGAAGCCCGGATAGCGGACGTTCGAGACGGCGGGGTGCTCCTGAAGGCGCCGGGCGAGCTCGGTGGCCGTCTCGGTGTGGCGGGCCATTCGCTCGTCGAGCGTCTCGAGGCCACGCCCGAGCGCGGCGGCAGCGTCGGGCGCAGCGACGATGCCTGCGCTCGTCCGGAACTGGCGAAGCAGCGCTGTCTGCTCCGGGTCGCGGGTGATCGTCGCGCCGAGGAGCGCCCCATGGTTGCCGGTCAGGTACTTCGTCGCCGAGTGCATCGCGATGTCCGCGCCTCGATCGAGGGATTTGAGGTAGACGGGCGTCGCCATCGTGGCGTCGCAGACGACGAGCCCGGGATGGGCTCGGAGGGCATCCCAGTCGGGCATGGTCAGCACCGGGTTGGCCGGCGCCTCGACCCAGACGATGTCGGCCTCGGGAGCGGCTCCGGTTTGGTCGTACTCGACGAACGAGATGCCCCACCCTTCGAGCAAGCCGAGCAGCTTGCTCGTGCCGTAGTAGGCCCGCTCGGCCAGTGCCACGCTCGTTCCCGGCTTTGCGAACGTGAGCAGAACGGTCGTGATCGCGCCCATCCCGGATGCGTAAAGCAGCGCGTCGCCCCCTTCGCGCCGGCCGAGCTCGGTCTCCGCCGCGACGCCCGCCGGGTGGGCGTTACGGGAGTAGTGGAACTGCCGCGGCTCGCCGTGCTCGTCGTACGGCCAGATCGTCGAACGGTCGACGGGCTCCATGTGCTGACTCTAGTTACAGGATTGACAGCGCGGGGTGCGTCAGGGAGTGTGGTTTGCGGGTGATGGGACAAGGCTTTGCGGCATCCAACGCGCTCGTGCAATCGACGCTGCTCGGTGAGCTGCTCGAACACGCGAACGTCGGCATCCTCGCGGCTGATTCCGGCCGTTACATCGCAGCGAACGAATATGCGTGCGAAGTGCTCGGCGTCGATCGTGCGGAACTGATCGGCAAGCCCGTCAACGATCTCTTCACGCAGGCCGGAAGCGGCGAGATCGCACTGCGATGCAATAGCGGTACGGTCCAGGTGGCCTATCGCGCGTCGGTCGCGAACCTCTCGGGGATCCCGGTCCTGCTCAGTTTGTTCTGGCTCGTCTGACCGCGTCGACCAGCAGGTCGACTTCCTCGTCGGTGTTGTAGTAGTGCACCGATGAGCGCACGATCTCGTCGAGCCCGCGCTCGCCGAGGTCGAGCCACGCGTATTTGTTCAACTGCACGTTGACGTTGATGCGCTCCGCCGCGAGTGCGCGTTGCACGTCGATCGCGGTGACGCCGTCGACCGTGAACGTGACGATCGCCGCCTTCGTCAGGCCCTGGTCACGGACGGTGACGCCGTCGATCGTCGCGAGCCCGTCGCGCAACCGCGCGGCGAGCTGTTGCAGTCGCGCCCAGATCTCGTCGGCTCCGAGCGCGATCGCGTAGTCGGCGGCCACACCAAGGCCGATCTTCCCGGCGTAGTACGTCTCCCAGTTCTCGAATCGCCGGGCGTCGTCGCGGATGGTGTAGCTGCCGTCGGCCTCCCACTCGACCGAGTGCAGGTCGAGGAACGGTGGCTCGAGCTGTTCGATCAGGTCGTGGCGCACGTAGAGAAAGCCGGTGCCGCGCGGGCCGCGCAGGAACTTGCGCCCGGTGGCGGAGAGCATGTCGCACCCGATCTCGTTCACATCGACGGGAAGCTGACCGATCGACTGGCACGCGTCGAGTAGAAGCGGGACGCCTGCCGCACGTGTGACCTTCCCTACGGCAGCAACGGGATTCACGAGTCCGGTCGTCATCGGCACGTGAACGAGCGAGACGAGCTTCACGCGCTCGTCGATCATGCGTTCGAGCGCGGCGACGTCGATCTGGCCGTGCTCGTCGTCCGGGACGACCTCGACGCTCGCCCCGGTCCGGTCGGCAACCTGCCGTAGCGCGATCCAGTTCGACGCGTACTCGGCGTGGCCGCTGAGGATGCGGTCGCCCGGCTGGAACGGAAACGCATAGAACGCCATGTCCCATGCACGCGTGGCGTTCTCGACGACCGCGATCTCGTCGCGCTGCGCGCCGATCAGCTGCGCGATCGCGTCATAGGTGTGCTCCCAGCGATCCTCGCGCTCAGCCGCTGCCTCGTACCCGCCGATCTCGGCCTCGCGGCGTAGGTGGTCGACCACGGCGTCGACGACCTGGCGCGGCGGGAGCGACGATCCTGCGTTGTTCAAGTGCACGACGTGTTCCACACCGGGCGTGTCCGCGCGGACGCGCTCGAGGTCGATCACGAGCCGGCCGACGTGAAGAGCGTCAGTTGCATGCCGTCAGGCGCCTGGATGCGCGCGTTGACGCCGCCCCAGGGCGGTTCGACCGGCCCACCGACGTGCTGGGCGCCGACGCGTTGGAGCTCCGCGGCGGTCGCCGCCGAGTCCTCGACCTCCATTGCGAACCGGATCGTCCCCGAGACGCGGCGGCCGACCTCGATGTCATCGACCAGCGCTGCCTGTCCCTCGTCGAAGATCTCGAGCGTTGCGCGCCCGGCTTCGAGGAGTGCGCCGTTCGCGCCTTCGGTGTTCCACTCCTCGAGCAGCTTCAGTCCCAGCGCGTCACGGTAGAACGCGAGCGCCTCGCCGTAGTTCTCGACCGTCATCGCGATCCTCAGCTCTCTCACCATGACCGGGTGAACGTCCCTTCGTCCTGCCTCATTCCGCGCGTGCGAGCTCGTTCAACGGTTCGAGGAGGTCGATCGCGCGACTCGTCCAGTCCCCGCCGCCGCGGTAGAGCGCGGTGAGCGCGTCGCCGAGCTCTTGGCCCACGAGTTCGCGGACCTCGGTCTCCGGCGGATCGTGATCGGGCCGCCCGGCGGCTCTGTCGGGTGCGAGAGACGCGATCAGGATCGCTTGCGCGACCGCGTTGCGCGCCGCGCGCGCAAAAGCCACGCGATCCGTCGATCCGGCGGCGTCGACCGCATCGCGGAGTGGGCGTAGGGCGTCGGTGCTCACAGCCGTATTGTGATCTAGGCTCCGCTCAGATGTCGAAGGCCGAGAAACGGGCGCACGAGACGACGCGCGAGAAGCTCGAGTGGCTCGAGGATCTGCGCGACCAGTCGAAGCACCAC
The DNA here is from genome assembly GCA_046594035.1 of Gaiellaceae bacterium. Lineage (GTDB taxonomy): Bacteria > Actinomycetota > Thermoleophilia > Gaiellales > Gaiellaceae > PALSA-600. The sequence goes on along the minus strand of JBKJQL010000262.1, from coordinate 4,235 downwards.
GGTTCGGAGCAAGCCGTCGAGAAGCACAAGGCTGCAGGGAAGATGCTCGCCCGCGAGCGCGCCGAGAGGCTCTGCGATCCGGGGACGTTCGTCGAGATCGACCGGTACGTCCGCCACCGCGAGTCGAACTTCGGGATGCTCGATCGTCGGCCTTACGGCGACGCGGTCGTGACTGGCTACGGCGAGATCCTCGGCCGGCGCGTCTTCGTCTTCAGCCAGGACTTCACCGTGTTCGGCGGGTCGTTGAGCGAGGTCTTCGCCGAGAAGATCTGCAAGGTGATGGATCTGGCCGCGAAATACGGCTGCCCGGTGATCGGCATCAACGACTCGGGTGGCGCGCGGATCCAGGAAGGCGTCGTCTCGCTCGCCGGATACGCCGAGATCTTCTGGCGCAACGTGCAGAGCTCCGGCGTGATCCCTCAGATCTCGCTGGTGATGGGGCCGTGCGCCGGCGGCGCCGTCTATTCGCCCGCGATGACCGACTTCATCCTGATGGTCGAGGGGTCGTCGTACATGTTCATCACCGGCCCCGACGTGGTGAAGACGGTGACCGGCGAGGAAGTCACGCAGGAAGAGCTGGGCGGTGCGCTGACCCATGCGACGAAGTCCGGGGTCGCACACCTCACCGCGCCGAGCGAGGAGGCGGCGCTCGACGACGCGCGCTACCTGCTCAGCTTCCTCCCGCAGAACAACGCGAGCCCTGCGCCGTACGACCCGCCGTCCGATCCCGTCGACCGCGAGTCGCCCGAGCTCGACGAGCTCGTTCCCGACGAGCCCACCAAGCCCTACGACATCAAGCGGGTGATCGCCGCCGTCGTCGACGACGGCGAGTTCCTCGAGATTCAGCCGCTCTTCGCCGAGAACATCGTCTGCGGCTTCGCGCGGCTCGGCGGGCACAGCGTCGGCATCGTCGGCAACCAGCCCAAGGCGCTCGCGGGCGTGCTCGACATCAGTTCGTCAGAGAAGGCGGCGCGCTTCGTCCGCACCTGCGATGCGTACAACATCCCACTCGTCACGTTCGTCGACGTTCCGGGTTTCCTTCCGGGGACGGCGCAGGAGTGGGGCGGGATCATTCGCCACGGGGCGAAGCTGCTCTACGCATACGCCGAAGCGACCGTCCCGAAGCTGACGGTGATCACGCGCAAGGCCTACGGCGGCGCCTACGACGTCATGAGCTCGAAGCACGTCCGTGCGGACTTCAACTTCGCGTGGCCGACGGCGGAGGTCGCGGTGATGGGGCCGGAAGGGGCCGTCAACATCATCTTCCGTAAGGAGCTTGCCGAGGCGAACGATCCCGAGTCACGCCGCGCAGAGCTGATCGCCGACTACCGGGAGCGGTTCGCGAATCCGTACAGCGCTGCAGAGCGCGGGTATGTCGACGATGTGATCCAGCCGCGGCGCACGCGGCCGGTGCTGATCGGCGCGCTCAAGACCGCGCTCACGAAGCGCGAGCCGACGCCGAAGCGCAAGCACGGCAACATCCCGCTGTAAGAACGGCGCCGGCGAAGCCGGTGCTCGGAAAGGTGTCTGACACCGTTCCTGTGTCTGACACCGCGGAACGCACCTCAGTTCACGCCGCGGGTTAGAGCTTGACGAGCTTTGCGAGCGCGCCGTCGACGCACGCCATGCCGACGCGATCGCCGACGTGAAAGTCGCCGAGCCGGGCGGTGGCGGGAACGGTGCACGTGACGTCGCCGTGCTCGCCGTGCACCGTCAAAGAAGAGCTCGAAAGTGCGGTGAGCGTGCCGGCGACCGTGGCCGCGGTGTGGCCGTCGCCCGAGCCCGCCGCAGAGTCGGAGCGAGCGAGGACCTTCAGCACGCCGTCGAGGCAGCCGATCTTCACCGTGTCGCCCACGTGCAGGGTTTCGACGCTCGGCGAGCCGTCACCGACCGAGCACGTGACGTTGCCGCCGTCGGTATGCACGGTGAGCGAGGTCGAGGAGACGGCGGTGACGAGACCCGCCGCACCCACCGTCTTGTGCGGGCCGTCGACCTTTCCGCTGTCGACCTTGGCGATCGCGACGAGCGCGCCGTTCAGACAGCCAAACTTGACCTTGTCGCCGACGTGGTAGTCGCCGAGCCTCGGCGACGCGTCGGCGAGTGAGCAGGTGAAGTCGTGCTCCTCGTTGTGGAACGCGACGGAGGTCGACGAGAGCGCGCTGATCGTGCCGGCTCCTGTCTGGCCTTTCGGCTGATCACCGTTCGCCGCGAGCTTCTTCAGCAGGACGAGCTGGTTCGTGGCCGCCTTGCAGCCGGCGAGCACCCGGTCGCCGACCTTCACCTCTGCGAGGTTCGGTGACCCGTCGCCCACGCTGCAGGTGCCGTCTCCCTGCGCGGTGTGGACGGTGATCGAGCTTGCGCTGACGGCCGTGACGGTTCCTTCGTACGCATGGCCGGCGTCGGTGGAGGTGACCCGCGCAAGCGCGACGAGGACGCCGTTCGAGCAGGAGACCTTGAGGTGCTGACCGACCTTTACCTCTGCCGTCGACGGAGAGGACGCGCCGATCGAGCACGTGAACGTGCGGTCGCCGTCACGGAGTGCGATCGAGCTATCGCTCACCGCGGTGACTGCACCGCCGAACTTCGTGGGCTCCGCGTCGTTCGAGGCCGGGCCGCTCGTCGCGGTGAGGAGGCGAATCTTCGCGAGCACCAGCTTGCCGCCCGCGCGAACGCACGCGGCCTGGACGCGGTCTCCCGCGGCGAAGCCGTCGAGCGATGGCGACTTGGCGACGCGCGCGCACGTCGTGACGACGTTCGTCGCGTCCTTGACGGCGACCGAGGTCGCAGAGACGGTGACGAGGACGCCCTTGAGGGTGCGTCCTTCGGCTGCGGCCGCGGGGAGCGCGACGGCGAGCGTGGCAACGAGTGCCGTGAGAAGGGCGAGGCCGCGAGTCATGCGCCCACATCCTCCCCCACCACGGGCGATCATTCCTCCCCCGGAAAGGGGGGACGCCTCAGGATCCCTCGATCGGTTAGAAGCTCTAACTGAATGCGGTTCGTCGATCCGGGTGTGATCGGCCGGGCGACACAAGCTCATTCGGTTAGAGCTTCTTAGACGCCGACGGGAATCTGGGCGCCGATGCGGGCGAGGAACGCATGCACCACGTCGGGGTCGAACTGGGAGGCTGCGCAGCGCTCCACCTCGGCGACCGCCTCCTCGTAGCTGAGCGCAGAGCGGTACAGCCGGTCGGAGGTCATCGCGTCGAACGCGTCGGCGACGAAGATGATCCGCGCGCCCAGCGGGATCCGGTCTTCGGCGAGCCCGTCTGGATAGCCCTGGCCGTCCCAGCGCTCGTGGTGATGGAGCACCCAGTCGGCGATCGGGTCGACGCCCAGGCTTTCGAGCATGCGGTAACCGATCTGCGGGTGCCGCTCGAGCACGAGCCGCTCGGCATCGCTGAGCGACGCGGGCTTGCGGAGGATCTCTTCGGGGATCGCGAGCTTGCCGAGATCGTGGAGGCTACCGGCGAGGCGCGTCAGTTCGACTTCCTCGGCGGGCAAACCGAGCTGGGATGCGATCTCCGCGGCGAACGTCGCGACGCGCTCCGAATGGCTGCCGGTGTATGCGTCGCGGGAGTCGACCGCACGCGCCAGTGATGCGGCGGCGCGGAAGCGCGCAACGCGATCGACGCCGCTCGCGACACGCCGGAACTCGGAGAGCTCTGCGACGTCGGCGCGCGCCAGGCGCACCTGGTTCTTGCCGTGCTCCTTCGCCCAGTAGAGCGCGCCGTCGGCCAGCCGGATCAGCGAGTCGCGCTCGCGGCCGTGCTTCGGGAACGTCGCAACGCCCGCGCTGACCGTGATCGCGCCCGCCTTGCCGAGCTCAGTGTCGGCGATGCGATCCACGATCGACTGGGTGGTCGCGAGTGCGAGCTGCTCGTCCATCCCGGCGAGCAGCACCGCGAACTCGTCGCCGCCGAGGCGGAACGACTCGCCGCCCTGGCGAAGTCGCGAGGCGACCTGCGACAGGACACGGTCTCCGGCCGGGTGCCCGAACTGGTCGTTGATCCGCTTGAAGTCATCGATGTCGAGGAAGCAGAGCGAGACCATCGTTCCGTGCTCGTCTGCCTGCGTGAGCTCGCGTTGGAGACGCTCGTGGAAGTGGCGATGGTTGCCGAGGCCCGTCAGCGGGTCGGTGAGGGCGAGGCGGATCGCGTTCAGCGCCTTGTGCGTCGAGCGCTGGTAGAGCGAGATCGCGACCAGCGGGCCGGCGAGCGCCGCGAAGAGGAACGGTG
>JBKJQL010000156.1:0-16777 GCA_046594035.1 Gaiellaceae bacterium | reverse complement strand
ACGGGCCTCCGTGCGGAAGCGCCGTCCTTCGCCTTCGGCATGAGCTCCCCGACCTGCGCTTGCGTCTGGTCACCGTGTGGGACTTGAACGACGAGATCGGAGCGGCCTATCGTGAGGACGCTCCCGACTTTCACGCGAATGCCGCCGAGACCTCGCTGATGCTCCACGTCGAGCCTGGGCTCGTACAGCTCGACCGCGCCATGGACGAGCCGGATCGCACCGTCGGCCTCGTCTTCCAGTACGCCGTGCCGCAGGCGACGGAGAGCGGCGTCGTCGGCTCCCCGACCCGCGCGACGCGCGAGCGTGGCAGCGAGCTCTTCGGAGCGATCGTCGACGCGCTCGCCGGCCTCCTCGAGCAGGCGCGCGCCGAGCAGGACCCATTGTGACAACGACCTCAGGAGAGAAACCATGCCGTGCGACCGGCTCCACTGTTTGACCGTCGGCTTCGAGTTCATCCCGCACGTGTGGGTGGTGGAGGGCGAGACGGACGAGTCGCCGATCAGGCTCCCGCTGACCGCGGTGCTCGCCCGTTCCGAAGGCCGCTGGTTCCTGTTCGACACCGGGCTCGGGCCCGAGTTTCGCGACGTCGAGTTCTCCCGCCGGTGGTACACGTGGGGCGACCCCGAACTGCCGGGGGACGACCCCGACCCGCTGCTCGACCAGCTCCGGCAGTGCGGCGTGGGCATCGACGAGATCGACACGCTCGTGATGAGTCACCTGCACGTCGACCACACAGGCGGGATCGCGCGCTACTTCGCAGACGGCCGGCCCGTCTTCGTCCAGGGCGCCGAGCTCGATTTCGGTCTCTCGGACGCCGCGGAACCGGCGCAATACCGGCCGCACTACGACAACCCCGACATCAACTGGCAACGCCTCGACGGCGATGCCGACATCGCTCCCGGAATCCGTGCGATCTTCAGCCCGGGTCACGCGCCGGGCCACATGTCGTACCTGATCGACCTCGTCGAGAGCGGAACCATGCTGTTTGCGTTCGACGCGGTTCCGACGATGGAGAACGTCGAGCGCGACGCTCCGATCACGGTCGGCTCCATCCCGGAACAGAAACCGCTGATCCGGGAATCGCACGACCGCATCGTCGCGTTGGCGAAGTCGGAAGGCGCGCGATTGCTGCCGGGGCATTGCCCCACGTCCTGGCCGGCGCTCGACGGCACACCGGTGATGTTCGGATGACCGCCGCTTCCCCGGTGATCCTCGTGATCGGAGCCACAGGCCCTACGGGCAGCGAGGCCACCCGGCAACTACTGCTGCGCGGGCAAGCCGTGCGCGTGCTCACCCGCGAGCGTGCGAAGGCCGAGGCGATGCCCGCACTCGCCGGCGCGGAGATCGCGGTCGGCGACCCGAGCCGGCCCGACTCACTCGACAGTGTCTTCGCCGGAGTCGACAAGGTCTACCTCGTTCCCCCGACCGACCTCCGCTGGGACGAGATGCAGTCGGGCCTCGTCACCGCCGCCGCCCGGGCGGGCGTACGTCACATCGTGAAGCTGTCCGCGATCGGGGCCGGGCCCGACGAGCCGTCGCTGAGCCTCAGCTTCCACTGGCAGGGCGAACAGGAAATCGAGGCATCGGGCATCCCGTACACGCACCTCCGCGGAAACTCGTTCTCGCAGAACACGTTGTTCGACGCGGTGACGATCAAGGAGGAAGGGAAGTTCTATTCGTGCGTAGGTGACGCGAAGTTCGCGAAGATCGATACGCGCGACATCGGTGAGGTCGTCGCCACGGTGTTGACCGAGGACGGTCACGAGGGGCAGGCCTACGAGCTCACCGGCCCGGAGCCTCTCACCTACGACGAGCTGGCGCGGAGGCTGACCGCTGGGCTGGGACGCACGATCGAGTATGTGGACCTGCCGGCCGACGCGTACACAGCGGCGCTGGAGTCGACCGGCGCGCCCGGCTGGTTTGCGAAGGAAGTCGCCGACATCTACGGGCGCGGCTTCTACGGCGCCGGAGGGGGCGCGCAGACGACCGAGGCCGTCCAGAGCCTGCTCGGCCGGCCCCCGCGGCCGTTCGACGACTTCGTCCGCGACTACGCCGACGCATTCGCTCCTCGCTGACGCAGAAAACGCTCGGGCCGCGCTACGTCACGGCCGAGTGGGTGCCCGCCATCGCCGTGGCGAGCGCCTCCTCGGTGGCGCCGCGGTCGAACTCGCGAACGACGTGTCCCTCGCGGAGCACGACGATCCGGTCGCAGAGACCGAGGAGCTCGGGAAGCTCCGACGAGACGATCACGACCGCCGCGCCGTCACGCGCAAGGTCGTCGATCAGCGCGTAGATCTCGCGTTTGGCCCCGACGTCGATCCCGCGCGTCGGCTCGTCGAGGAGGAGCACGGGGGGCCGGGACGCGAGCCAGCGGCCGAGCACGATCTTCTGCTGGTTGCCGCCGGAGAGCGTCCTCACCGGTGCGTTGGGACTCGGCGCCTTCAACTGCAGGCGGTCGTACAACTCCCGCATGATCGCCTGCTCGGCAGACCGGGAGGTCAGCGACGTCAGCCTTCGCCGGCCCATCATCACCATCGTCGCGTTCAGGCGCACGCTCTGCGCCATTGCGAGGCCTTGACGACGGCGATCCTCGGGAACGAACGCGACCCCTGCCGCGATCGCGGCGCGCGGATCGCCCGGGCGCACGCGCTTGCCGTTCACCTCGACCTCCCCCGTGCGCGGCCGCAGCCCGTAGACCGCTTCCAGGAGCTCGGTGCGGCCGCTGCCCACGAGCCCGCCGATTCCCACCACCTCACCTGCGTGCACCTCGAGCGAGACCTCCTGCTCGAGTGGGGCAGAGACGAGGTCGGAGACGCGAAGCCGCACCTCGCCCTGGGCGGCCGGCTCGCGGAAGAACTGGCTCTGGAGGTCACGGCCGACCATCAGCCGGATGACGGCGTCCTCGGATGCCGTGGCAACGTCGAGCGTCCCGCGTCCCTCTCCGTCCCGCAGCACGGTGACCGTGTCGCAGATCTCGAGCACCTCATGCAGGCGATGGCTGATGAAGACGACCGCGGCGCCTTCGGCGCAGCGGCGACGGATCAGGTCGAACACGATCTCGACGTAGTCGGCCGTCAGTGACGCAGTCGTCTCGTCGAATGCGATCACGCGACAGTCGCGTGCCAGCACGCGCGCGACCTCGGTGAGGTGTTGCGCGTCCTGCGAGATGCTGCGCACCCGGCTGCGCGGGTTGAGCGGGATGCGCGCCTCACGCAGCACGCGCCCGGCCTGCTCGTGCGTTGCCTTCCACGAGACCGCGCCGCCGTTCGCGGGCAGCCGGCCGAGCAGCATGTTCTCGGCGACGGTGAGCTCAGGGCAGACGTTCGCCTCCTGGAAGACGACGCCGACGCCCGCCTCGAGCCGGGCGCGCGCGTCGAGGGTCGGCAGCACCTGCCCGCCAACCGACACGCTGCCGTCGTCGGGCGAGAGCTCGCCGGCGAGGATCCGCAGCAGCGTCGTCTTCCCGGAGCCGTTCTCGCCGACGAGCCCGCGCACCTCACCCGCCTCGACCGAGAGCGACACGTTCCTCAGGGCGTGGATGCCGCCGAAGCGCTTCGAGATGCCGTCGAGCTCGAGGAGCGCCATCAGCCCGGCCGTCGGATGCGGTCGATCCACACCGCGAGGATCAAGACCGACCCGGTCACGACTCCCTGCCACAGCGCCTGCACGCCGAGCAGGTTGAGGCCGTTCTGGAGCACGGCGATGAACATCACGCCGATCGCCGTCCCGAGCATCGACGAGGAGCCGCCGAGGAAGGACGTCCCGCCGAGCAGTACCGCTGCGATCACCTCGAGCTCGATGCCGACTGCGATCAACGGCGACGCCGACTGGATCCGCCCGGCGAACATGACCGCAGCGAGCCCCACGAGCGAGCCGTTGATCGCGAAGACCGCGATCCGGACCCGGTCGACGGGGATCCCCGCAAGTCGCGACGCCGACTCGTTGCCGCCGATGGCGAAGACCGAGCGGCCAAAGTTCGTGAACCGGAGCACGACCATCGCGGCGACGAGCGCGCCGAGTGACAGCGCGATCGGCACCGAGACGCCGAGGACACTGCCGTCACCGATCGTCTCGATCAGCTGCACGCCCTTCTTGTCGTAGAGCTCGATCGACAGGCCCTGAGTCGGGATCTGCGCGACGGATCGAAAGAGGGCGAGGGTGCCGAGCGTGACGACGAAGAACGACAGCTTCGCCTTCGTCACGAGGACACCGTTCACGCCGCCGCCGAGCAGCGCTCCGGCGGCGATCGTGCCGAGGACGGCGAGCGCCACGGGAACGCCGTGGGTCATCTGCCCCGCGAGGATCATCGCGAGCAGCGCGAGCAGCGATCCGATCGAGAGGTCGACGGCACCTGTCGTGAGCAAGAACGTCATCCCGATCGCAAGCAGCAGGTTGATCGAGGCGCCCTTCATCACGTTCGTCAGGTTCTCGTTCGTCAGGAACAGGGACTGCGAGACGGAAAGGCCGATCAGCATCATCGCGAGCACGAGCCCGACCCCGGTCCAGGTCGGCGCGCGCGCCATCAGCTCGCCCCAGTTCAGCCGCTGCGGCCGAGACCCTGCGGGAGCAGGCCCGGCGCCGTCCTCAGACGACGCCGGGCTCCCGCTGATGCCTTCGCTCATCTACTTGATCGCAGCGCACCGCTTGGCGAACGGCACCCAACTGCCGACGCTCGCCTTGTCCCATCTCACCATCGAGACGGGGACACGCGCCTTCACGGGCAGTCCGGCGTGCACCTGTGCGCCGACCTTCGCGCCGAGGTAGCCGATCTTGAACTGGTCGGCCTCGTAGGTCGCGGTGATCAGGCCACTCTTCACTGCACCGATCCCCTGCTCGGTCCCGTTGATCCCGAAGATCATCAGCTTCAGGTTGCGTGCCTTCGCAGCGAGCCCCGCACCGATCGCGGAGTTGTCGTTGAAGCCGAAGACGACCTGTGCATCCGGATGCTTGGTGAGCAGGTCGTCGGCGAGCTTGCGGGCGTCGTTCACGTTGTCCTTCAGGTTGTCCTGCGACTGGAGGATCGTGATCTTGTACTTCTTGGCCTGGCTCGTGAAGCCCGCGATCCGGTCGATCACGGCCGGGATCGGCGGGCCGCCGATCACAAGCGCCTTCGAGCCGTTCGGGTACTTCAGCCCGACGAGCTTGGCGGCGTCGATGCCGGCCTGCTTGCTCGACTCGTAGACGCCGACGGGGGCTTTCGTGTTCGGGTTGTAGAGCTCGGCGACCGTCGCGCCCTTGGCCTTCGCCCGGCTGAGCGGGCCGTTGAACGCCTTCGGATCGAGGGCCACGAAGGGCAGGACCTGTGCGCCCTGGGCGAGCAGGCTGTCGAAGTCCCTCACCTGCTTGTTCACGTCGAGATTGGAGTCGAGCACGATCACGCGGCCGCCGTGCGCCTTGGCCCAGCACGCAATCCCGCTGTTGATGTTGTGCTCGCCCGGTTCCGTCGCGAGCGGCGACGGGATGCCGTAGACGAGGCCGGTGATCGAGCCGCTGCTGCCCGCCGACGCGGCCGTCGTGGTGGGACTCGCGCTCGTCGTCGTGCTGCTGGACGACGTGCTCTTGCTGCCACCGCAGCCGGCGGCAACGAGGACGAGGAAGAGCAAGGCACTGGCCGCGACGTGATTCCGCTTCAAAGGAGACCTCCTGGATCGAGAAGCGATTATTTTGAGGGCATTTGCGACGATAAACGAGGTGGCGTAACGTTGCAACTCGAATATTCCGAATTCACCGGCCCGGCGCCGAACGCGATTCGTCGCAGACGACCCGGGCCTCGTGCGAACAGAGAGGAAGCTCGATGGACTTCAACGAAGCGCTGGACACGATCGCCGAGGTGACCGCCGGGATCGAGGTTGCTGCGGAGGAGCCCTCGTCGGCCGATTTCGACCTCACCGAGCATGGGCTCCGCTACACGCGTGTCCGCGCGCTGATGGAGTCGGCGGGGCTCGACGTCCTCGTCCTCACCTCCGAGGAATCGATCCGCTACCTCTCCGGCTACAACTCGATGATCTGGGCGGCCGCGGCGCGCTGGCTGCCGGGTGCGCTCGTCGTGCCGCGCGACCCGGCCGACGCCCGCCTGATCGTCTCGGTGTTCGATGCCGGGGCTGCCCGCGGGACGGCGTGGACGGCGGTCGACCCCTACGACGATCCGCGCGACCTCCCGGCCAAGGCGATCGGGCATGTTCGCAGCGCCGCCGGCGCTGCCGCACGCGTCGGTCTCGAGACCGCGGTCGGCTCGTCGATGACGTTGCCCTACGAGCTGCTCCAGGAGCTCGTCGCCGGGGCAGCTCCGGAGGGCGACGCGTGGTCGATCCTCTCCGCCGTTCGGATGCTCAAAAGCCCCGCCGAGATCGAGCGGCTGCGGACGGCCGCGCAGGCCGCCGCCCGGGGCTACGAGGCCGGCATCGGCAGCGCACGCGCGGGCATGAGCGAGGAGCAGCTCCTCTCCGCGATCGGCGCGGCGATGCTGGCGAACGGCACGACCTCGTCCACGCATGGGCTCTTCCTCAACGCGGTCGCAGGGCCCGATCGCTACGCGCTCGCCGACGCCCCCGGCAGCGACCACGCGCTGGCGGCCGGCGAGGTGGTGTTCATCGACGGCGGCGGGCCGACACGCGGCTACATGTCGGACATCATCCGCATCGCCGCCGTCGGCGACGTCGGCGCTAAGGCGGAGGCGTGGATGGAGGCGGCGGTGGCGGCGAATGCCGCGCTCCGGGCGGCAGCGCGCGCAGGGACAACCTGCTCGGCGCTGTACGAAGCGGGGCGCGCGGTCTACGACGACGCGGGATTCGGCGAGAGCGCAGGCAGCCTCTTCGGCCACGGCATCGGGCTCGAGGTCTGGGAGCGGCCGTTCGTCCAACGCCACGTCGACACGCGCGAGGACGTGCGCCTCCGACCCGGGATGACCATCTGCCTCGAGCCGATCCTCGCTCCGGTCGAGGACGGCGCCCTCCAAGGGCTCTTCGTCGTCGAGGACATGGTCGCGATCACTGACGGCGACGCCGACGTCCTCTCGGACGGTCTCGAGCGCGGGTTCGCCCGCATCGGCGGATAGCCGCAGATGGATGGCGACCTTCTCGCACACGACCTCGCCCGAGAGCTCCTCGAGGCCCGGCTGATCGCGAACCTGGCGACGCTCAACCGCGACGGGAGCGTGCATCTCGTGGGAATGTGGTTCCTCTGGGACGGCGAAGCCGTCCTGCTCCCGACGAGCGGCCGGAGCCGCAAGATCCGCAATCTCGAGCGCGACGCGCGGACGACGGTGATGATCGACGACTCGCGCACGGGCTTCGATCTGCGCGGCATCACCCTGACCGGGCGCGCGTCGGTCCTGCGAGACGCCGAGGCCGTCTCACTGAACCGTCGCATCCACTTGAAGTACCTGACCGAGCGCGGGCGGGAGCTCCAGCCTGTCGACCGCTACCTCGGCACGGATGACGTCACGATCCGATTCGCGCCCGAAAACCTGAGCTCGTGGGACCTGCGGAACACCGACCAGGGCCGCGCGCTGCTCGAGACCGGTGAGGTTCGGCCGCTCGACTGAGCAGGCAGCATCCTCAGCGGCCGGCGGGGGAGTCAGCCCGTCGTCTGCTGATAGCGGATGAGCTTGCCCGCGCCGACCGTCACGAGAACACCGCGGAGCACGCCTTCGCTGTACTCGGAGCCTGCGTTGATCGCGACGGTGCGGCCGATGCGCGCGACGCCGGCCGCCTCGTGGATGTGTCCGTGCAGGCTCGCGAGCGGCTGGTAGCGCTCGAGCGCCTCGCGGACCGCGGTCGATCCGGCCGGCGCGGCGAGCTGCGCTCCCATCGAGGTAACGACGGCGTTGCTCTCGTCGAGCTGCGGCGCCGTGTCGAGGCCGCTGTCGTATGGCGGCACATGGATGTTGAAGATCGACGTTTCGGGCTGCGCGAGCCTGGCGGCCATCGCGTCGATCTTCCCTGCGAGCTCGTCCTCGGATGCCTCCCGATGGGTCTGCCACGGCGTCCGGTTCGACCAGCCCGTGCTGAGCAGCTCGTGACCGGGTGCGACCTCGTAGATCTCGCCTTCGACGAGGAGCGCGCGGCCGCTGCCGTGCTCTCGGATCACGTCGTCGATCTCGAAGGGATCGTCGTTTCCGGGCGCTACGAGGATCTTCACGTCCGTCGCGTCGAGCCGCTCCTGTGCGTAGTTCAACCAGCGCACGAGCCGCTCGCGCATCAACACTCCGAAGAGCTCGTCGGCCACGGCCGGATCGGCGGCGCAACGAGCGTACTCGGCCGCGGTCATGCGCCTCGCGTACAGGCCCTGGTTCGCGGACTCGGACTCGAACCGCTCGACGTCGTTCGGCTCGAGCACGGTCTGGCGGCCGAACTGGTCGGCGGCGAAACGGCCGTCGGGGCGCTCGACGATCGGAACGACGAACTTGCCGGTGAGGTCGCCGCCGAGGACGAGGAGCCCGGCGCCGTAGAAGCCGGCCGCGGCCACGAACTTCCGGAAGCAGATGTCGGATCCGTGCAGGTCGGTCGCGAAGAAGATCGTCGTGCCGGGCTCGCGCTGGCCGCGGCGGAAGATCGGCATCAGTAGTGCTCGCGCTCGAGCGGGACATCCTCCCACCACTGTGCACGCTCGCCGACCTTCGCCCGGAGCTTCCAGGCGAGCGACTTCGGCGCTGACGTGACCGTCTCGAGCAATGCGCCGGCGCGTTCGCGAACGACGCCCGACTGCTCGCCCGAGAGGCCACCCACGTCGCCCCGCGCCACCCGCTCGTCGAGCTTCGCGAGGTTGCGCGTGACCGTCTCGTGGAAGCCCCAGTCACGCGCCAGCAGGCCGGCGATGTAGCCACGATCGATCACCTCCGGATCGTCACCCTCGCCGAGCGCATGCGTTGCGAGCAGTGCGGCCGTGTCGACGACGTCACTCGGCATCAACTCGACGATCTGCAGCTTCTGGAGCAGCAGCTCCTCGATCGGGATCGTCTGGACGTGGCGTCCGAGCCGGTCTCGCAGCTCGATCGTGTGGCAGAACTCGAGGCGGTCGACGAACAGGTCGATCACGATCCCATCGGGGCGGCTGAAGGCGTAGCGCGTCCCCTCGGTCGCAACGAGCATTTCGCGATCCACCTGATACCCGCGCTCCTCGAACAATGCGCGAATCTCCTTCCGGTCCCCGGACGCGCAGATGACGTCGATGTCTTTCGCGGGCCGCTCGAGGGCGTCCAACGCCTCGGCGGCGGGCGCGCAGTGCAACCGGATCCCCGTGGAACCGACCAGTCGCAGCACGAGGCCGCGACTGGTTGCGAGACCGACCAGCTCGGATGCTTCGCCTTGGAGCTCGGCCCAGCCGATCCGGCCCCTCTCGCGTGAGCTCATTCGATCGGGATCTGACGGAACGCGAGCCCGACGTCGATTCCCTGTGAGCGCCGGTACATCTTCATCCCTGCATACCAGATGATCCCGAAGATCGTCACCCCGAGCGTGATCCAGAACTCACGGGTCGTGTGATGGAAATCGACCATGCGCCCGGCGGCGATCGGGTCGCGCCACAGGAGCACGAAGGCGAGCGTGAAGAACGCGACCGAGACGGTCGCTACGAGACTCATCACCGGGAAGCCGAACAGCCGCCACGCGCTCGCAGGTGAGCTCTCGAAGAAGCTGCGTCGCGCCCACGGGAAGACAACGGCGGACAACGCCGCGGCACCCCAGACGACGACGATGATCTCGATCAGGGTGAGCAATTGGAAGTTCCGGTATGCGATCAGCCACATGAAGACGATCGCGCCGGCGGTCGAGAGACTGATTGCGATCGCAGGCGTGTGGAACCGGCGACTGACGTAGCCGAGCTTCTCCGGCGCGACGCGGTCGAACGACCACGCGATCATCGACCGGGTCGTGTAGGCGAGCTCGGCAGGGATCCAGAACCAGATCCACGCCGCGAAGGTGGCCATCACGATCGTCGCGATCACCGAGTTCCCGGAGAGGATGCCGGCAAGCACCGTGAACCACGGGGCCGCGCCGATGGTTCCGTCGGTCGAACCTCCCGAGACGCCGTTCAGCGAGTTCCAGGCGATTGCACCCTGGAAGGTGTCGCCGAAAGCGCGGCTCGCGAGCAGGGCGAAGAGCGCGATCAGCAGGCCCGTGCCGATGACGGCGCCGAGCATCCCGAAGAGCTGCGTTCGCCGGATTCGCTTGACCTCTCCTCCGATGCCGATCGACTGCACGGCGCCGAGCAGCGGGAGGAGCGGCCAGATCAGGAACTTCGCAGTCGCTCCGAAGTCGAAGCCATGGTGCGTGTACCCCTTCGCCTTGGCGCTCGAGACAACCTTGTCGTAGTCGAGCCCGGCGACGCTCGAGAGGTTGTGGCGGAACGTGCCGCGGCTGCCGATGACCATGACTGCCACGAGCACGAGCGTTCCCAGGACCGCGACCACGAACAGGATCTTCTGCACCTGGAAGTAGCGGCGCGTCCCGCTGATCAGCAGGCCCCCGGCGGCGACGAGGAGAAGCGATCCGATCCAGAACACGCCGGCGGGCTTCGCCACCGACCCGGCCCAGCTCTCGAGGCGGGGACTGTTGGCAACGCCGCCCACGGTCCCAAAGAAGGATGAGAGCCCGACCGTCACGATGAGGGAGGCAGCGAGCGCCCCGTAATAGAGGAGCACGACGGTCTCGAGCAACGAGAAGACGAAGGCGATCGACGGCTTGGTCGTCCGCGAGAGCGAGACGTAGATCCCACCCGAGCGAGGGAAGATCACGGCCCAGAAGTAAAAGGTGGCAGCGACGAAGCACATCCCGAGCGCGGCGAGCAGCGTCGACAGCCAGATTGCGGCGCCGGGATAGAAGCTCGGGCCGTAGTACTGGTTGAAAGCGATCGCGATGCCGATCGAGACGAGCCCGACGTTGAAGATGAACACGTCCCACGCGCCCGCGACGCGGATGAGACCGGAAGCAGAGCGCGAGAAGGCCGTTCCCGCGACGGGTGCGGACGTGCCTGCAGGTTGATCGTTCGATGCCATCGGAAGCCTCCTGGGACGGTGGAGCCGGACGAGCTATTCACTCCCATCCGAGGTTCGGATGTCAAGGTGTGATCGTCGCTGAAGACGAATATCGTCCCGATCGGCGCCAGGAAGTAGCGTATTTCGGTCTGTCGGACCTCCAGCTCCACTATTCTCCCCTTGATGGCGTCGAACAACGCATCACCCCTGGATGCGACCGACCGCGACATCGTCCGCGCCCTGCAGGAGAACGGGCGCAGGTCGAACGCGGAGATCGGGCGGTCGCTCGGCCGGACCGAGACGACGATCCGCAAGCGAATCGCACGGCTGGTCGACGAGGGGCTCGTCAACATCGTCGCCGTTCCTACACCCCAGGCCGTCGGCCTCACGACCTCGGCGATCATCGGCGTCTCGGTCCAGCTCGGCAGCCTCGACAGGGTCTCGCGCGAGCTCTCCCGCAGCCCGGAGGTGCGCTACCTCGGCTTGTCGACGGGCCGCTACGACATCATCCTCGAGGCGTTCTTCAACGACACGGAACATCTGCTCTCGTTCGTTGGGGACAAGCTCGGGTCGCTTCCGGAGGTGAGCGGCGTCGAGACGTCGATCATCCTGCGCGTCGACAAGTTCAGCTACGAGTGGGAGCTCCCATAGCGAAGACGGGCCCGGGCGACGACCCTGAGCGCGCGTTCGCGCGCGTGGCCGCCGACTCCATTCGCAGTGACATCTGGCCAACCTTTGCGTGGCGAACGGAATCGACACCGTCGCCGCGGAACGTTCTCGGCATCCCGCTCGCCGAGGCGCGCGTCGCGCTCATCGGGACAGCCGGCGCGTACATCCCGGGACAGCCGCGCTTCTCGCTCGGCGACGCCGGCGATCACTCCTTCCGCGAAATTCCCGCCTCCGCGACCCGTTTCCGATTCTCGCATCCCGGTTTCGACACGCGGCTCGCCTACAGGGACCCCGACGTCGCTTATCCACTCGCGCTGCTACGTCGGCTCGAACGCGAAGACCGCATCGGCAGCCTCTCTCATCGCGCCTTCTCGTTCATGGGCTATGTCCCCGAGCCCGCGCTCCTGATCGAAGAGACGGGGCCGGAGGTCGCGGCGGCCCTCGTCGCCGACGCGGTCGATCTTGTCCTGCTCGTCCCCGTCTGACCCGTGTGCCAGCAGTCCGTCGGACTGCTCCAGCGCGTCTTCGACGATCACGGTCTCGCCACGGTCTCGCTGACTCTCGTACGGGAGTTGACGAAGCTCGTCAAACCGTCGCTCGCCTGCTTCGCCGCGCATCCCTTCGGTCTCACGATCGGCGCAGTGGGCGACAAGGAGGGCCAGCGACGGCTCGTGGGGTCCGTGCTCGACGAGGCAACGAAGCCGCACCCGGCGGGAACGATCATCGACCTCGAATCGCGAGTCGACCCGGAGCTGCGCGAGCGACAGCTACGCAGCGGCGGCTAGCTGATTGACGTGAGACTGTGTTGGGAGCGTCAAGAAACGAAGAGGTCCGTCATGCGCGGTCCCCGCTTCACCCAGGTTCTTTTTGAGGGACGGCGCTCGCCTCGGCGGCCGTCGCACTGGCAGGACAACTGAGGGAGTCAGGCGCGCTCAGTAGAGGTAGGTGTCGGCCAGGAGTGCAGCGAGGCCGCAGAAGCCGCTCAGGACCGCGACGCGCCGACCGGGTTCGCCTCGCAGCGGCCCGAGCCCGAGCACAATCGCCCCGATGGCGAGAGCCAAGACGCCGGAGCCCGCGTCCTCGAAGCTCACCGGGAAGACATACCCGGGGGCGTCGACGAAAAAATCGCCGCCCGTGCGTCGCAGCACGAGGTCCCAGAGAAGCGGGCCGAGCATCGCTGCGACGGCAGAGGCAAGCAGCACCTGCTGTCGCCGTTCATGGAGGACGACCGCGAAGAACAGCACAACAAGGACGCCGGACGCGACGACCCCGAACACGACGGCGCCCCAAGTGGGCATCAGGCAGGTCTCATGATCAGCAACTGCGGTTGTCCGTTCGTGCCGCTTTCGAGCGGAAAGTACACAAGGTGGGTTTTCGAGTCGACTGCGACGGTGTGTGCGTGCGGAGCGAGCATGGCTTGTCCGAGCTTGATCAGGGTGCGCGAGCGCTCAGCGAACACAGCGACGATCCCGGACTCGGCCGAGACGTAGAGCCGTCGGGACGACGTGTCGAACGCGAGCACGTCGGGGCCCTCGCCGACGCCGTCGTTTCCGATCACCTGCATCGAGCGTAGGTCGAGCGTCAACAGTCGGGCGTTCGCGTCGCACGCAACGAAAGCGAGGCTGCGGTTGGAGTCGATCAGCAGGCCGTGCGGGCTCGCGCAGCCGGAGAGCGAGATGCGACGGACGATGCGGTTCGAGCGGGGGTCGATGACCGCGATGTCGCCGCGGGACTGCACATCGACGAAGACGCGACGAGAAGTCGCGTCGTACTGGACGTTGCCGGCCGAGCCGCCCAGCGAAACCGTCGCGATCCGCCGCCCTCGTGCGTTGATGACAGTCTCGACACCACCGCTCTCGTCGGAGATGAACACATGGCGTTCCACCGGGTCGTAGGCGAGCCCGTCGGGATAGTCGCCCGCCGGGGCGCGAGCCAGCACCTTGCCCTTCGAGTCGAGGGTCAGCACCTGATGCACATCGGTCGCAGATGCAAACACCCGGCCAAGCTCGGGGACGGCGATCACGCCGTGGACGCCGGGAGCGTCGATCGTCTTCACGATTCTCCGGGTGCGCAGATCGACCGCCAAAAGTTGACCGGCGTTCATGTGCGCCACCCAAAGCGTGTGCGTGCTCCGATCGATGCTCGTGTAGTCGAAGCGGTTCGCAGGTCCCGACAACGGGACCCGTGCGACCGTTCGCAACGGCAACCCGTTCCCAGCATTCGCGTGAGCCAAGGTCAGGATGCCGAACAGCACGAAACAGAGCCCAACCGCAGCCGACAGAAATCTCGTGGGCTTCCCGCTAGACGATCCGAGCAGAGCCGCCATCGGCGTCGCTCCCTCCTAGCTCGTCCTCACCCGGGATGTAGGTCCCGGATTGATAGGAGGCAATGCCCTTCTCCGGGAACTGGACCGTGACGCGCGCCGACCGTCCCGGCTGCAGCTCGGGCGTCGCCCCGCCCTTCTGCGGAAAGTCGGCGAAGAACTGCAGGCTGTCGACGGCGGTACCGATGTTTGTCACTACGAACGTGACTGTGCCGCAGGGGATCGTCGCCCGGGAGAGTGTGATGCCGGTGCGGCCATGATCCAGGTTGACGCCGACCGCCGTCACAGACGGGTGTGTGCAAGGCTCGAAGGCCCTCACCACCCCGGTGATTCGCGGCGTATTCTTCGGGCCCGTCTCAACCACCGTGTACGGGCCGCGAGTACGAAGATCGACCCGCAGCATCGCCGAATGTCCGGGAGCGATCAGCCCTGTACGAGCCTGCCCGACGCTCAGTCGGCGCGCGTTCGCCGCCCGATTGGAAACGTTGAAGACAACGCGGCCCACCGGCACCTTGCTCGGCCACACGAGCACGCTGCTCGCGCCGAGCCGAATAGACACAACCGGCAACGCCCCACCCAGCACATGCACATGCGCGTGCGCTACGGCGGCAGGAATCAACATCAACGGAATACCGGAGGCGACGACGAGCCCGACCCCTCGACCGAATCGACTCAACAGGGATCGGGCTCTCGGCAGTCCAGACAAGGAAGACTCAGTGCGTCGCGCTGATCGCGCCGCGGATCTCGCCTTCGGGATTCTTGTCGGTATGCACGTTCACGTAGGCGCCTGCTTTCGACATCAGCGCCGCGACGTCGTCGGTCACAGAGTTCGCTGTGCCGACCATCGGTGACTTGCACGCCGGAGGCCCACACAGGGCCACCAGAGCGATGCCATTCTTCCCACGTGCGCCCAGGTGTATATGAGCCGCGACTGCCGGCCCGGACAGGTGCGCATACGACAGCTTCCACCTCAGCGTCGTACCCGAGAGCGTCGCCGTAAACGTCCCGGAACGGGCGACGGTTGTTCCCTTCGGATGCGGCACCACCTGCGCCGCCGTGAGCGTCGCTTTGAACCTCAGCACCTGGGTCGTCTGCTTCGCACTACCGTTCGCAAGCGACGCAAGCGCCAAGGTCGTGATCACCAGAACAGCAGCCAGTCCGAGCAACCGTTTCATCTCGAGCCTCCAGTCCTGTAGCCATGCCGACCGAATGGGAAGGCCACTAGTCTTACGCAGGTCGGCGACCCAACGGTTTTGGGCGGGCCCCCTCACATCCGGCCCCTCGAAGCTCGTGCGCCACGCTCAAGGTCACTGTGCCCCGAAAAGATCAACCTCAAGCGCGACGGAGGCTCTCACTGCACGAACCGAAATCGGGCCTTAGCCCGATCCCAAGAAACGAAAACTCCCGGGCTAGTGGGGGTTCCCGATGGGCGGTACTGGGCTCGAACCAGTGACCCCCAGCTTGTCGATGGGTCTTGCTGAGTTGTGCCCGGTTGCGCCTCGTTGACAGTATTAGTTTGCGGCGCCGCAAACCGGCCCTTTCGGGCTGTTGAGAGGCATCGCGTAAGAGTCGGTCAAAACGCGCTTTGCGTCGGTTACAGGCACTGGACAGGCACTGCGCCGCCTGGGCGATTCGCAGCAGATCCGCCGGCAAGCGGATCATCCAGTGAGAACCACGTTGTACTTGTCGCTTCGAGATGCGCAGCGTTGCCCGGAGAGGCGCAAAGGGTCGGTCCGACGTGACCTGACAGGAACCTGGCTATCCATTCGCTTCGAGCAACCTGCACGTCTGTTCAGCGTCGAAGTAGATAAGCCCGAGAACGTATGCGGGTCTGGACGAGAGGATCGCGATGACTGACACGCAACCTGTGCACCCCGAAACAGGGCCACACGACGAACACACGATCACGACGCTCCATCTCGTCGCGCAAGAGGGCGGCGTTCCTTATGAGGTCGAGCAGGTGCGCTGTATCGAGTGTGAGGAAGTACTCGAAGAAGGCAAACGACGGCTCAACGCCTAGAGCCGCCGCAGCCGCTCCACAGGCGTTCTAGGATTATCCTTCCTCGCTAGGGAAGGAAGCCCTGAATGCCGATTGTCCAGCCGTGCTCCGATCCGAGTTGCGACGTGCTGACGATGGGCACCTTCTGCCTCGAACACGAACGAGCCACACAAGCGTTTCGTAGCGGCGGGGGCCGGTCGCGCTCAACCCGCTTTCTCTACAGCGAGGAGGCCGGCGAGCCCGATCAAGATCGCACCGGCGAGCTTCTCGGTGCTCTCTCGGTATCGCTCGCTGATCCTCGCTCCCAGTCGAAGTCCGATCTGCGCGACAGCGAACGCCTGAACTCCAATCGGGATCGTAGCCAGCCAGATGGAAAGGCCAATGAGTCCGATGCTAAAGCCCATCGCAAGCTCATCCATGCCGATGCTGAGTTATGGCGGACAATCTACGACCAGTCGGATCGAACGCCGGTACACCAAAAACAGAGCCTGAAGCACTGACCCCCAGCTCGTCGAATGCGCCGGAGCGTTGGTGACGTCGTGCCATGCGTTGGCGTCGCCGCTAGTTCAAGCGGAATCCCGCGCCTTAGAGCCTATCCCGCTAGGAAGGGACCCGGACCGCGATAACGAAGTCCGACCTCGTTGCTGAACTTCGACGAGGGAGGCGTGATGGGTCTCGTGGTCAAAGACGACGGCTGGACCGGGATCTGCTCGTCGAGCTCGGCGCACCGGCGCTTCCAGGAATGGCAGACGGCGGGCGTGTTCGAGGAGTTGTGGCGGCGCGGCCTGCTCGCCTACGACGAGCATGTCGGGAT
>JBKJQL010000227.1:0-3426 GCA_046594035.1 Gaiellaceae bacterium | reverse complement strand
CCGCTTCCACACGCGCTGCCCGTACATCCAGCCGACCCGCTGCGCGGATGAGGTGCCGCCGCTACGGCCGCTCGGTGGCGCCGGCCACGTGGTCGCCTGTCACTGGGCGGAGGAGATCACGGCGGGTGCGCTGCGGCCCCACACGCGCGAGCCAGTGTTCGAGGCGGGCGAGCAGGCCGCTGCCTACGAGCCTCCGGCCGTCTGAGCCCGCCGGCCCGGCTCACCGACCCTGCGGTTACAGAGAGGTTCTGCTGCTTCCTGAAAGAACGTGCCGTTGCAGAATCCGAAGATCGCAGCGGACGAGCTGAAGATCATGAAGAAGTACGCCCAGACCGCAGACGTGCGCGCGAGCTCGGCGCGCACCGCATCTCGGTCAACACGCTGACGCCGGACTGCATCGCGTTCGACCGGGAGTACGACAACCGCTAACCGGACATGGCGCCGACGCTCGCCGCCCAACGGGTCTTCGCGCGCGAGCAGGAGCCCGAGGACATGGTCGGGACGCTGCTCTATCTCCTTAGCCCCGGCGCGGATTTCATCACCGGGCAGGACATCTGGGTGAACGGCGGCCGCGCCTTCCACTAGCGCTCGTCGCACGGCACATTCACGGGCGCCGGTTCCTCTTCTCGTTACGTTATTCGAGCATGCTCCGGCGGATCCCAGCGCCCGCGCTCGTCCTTGGCGCCGCTGTCTCGGTGCAGGGTGGCGCGGCGATTGCCAAGTTGCTCTTCCCGGCGCTCGGGCCGCCCGGCGTCGTGTTCTTGCGGCTGCTCTTCGGCTCGGCTGGCTTGCTGCTCGTCGCACGGCCGCGGTTGCGCGGGCGAGGCCGCCACGAGCTCGTCCCCGTCGTCCTACTCGGGCTGACTCTTACTGCGATGAACACGGCGTTCTACGAGGCGATCGACCGGGTCCCGCTCGGCATCGGCGTCACCGTCGAGTTCATCGGCCCGCTGACGCTTGCGGTGATCGCGTCGCGCCGGCGCCTCGACCTTGTCTGGATAGGCATCGCCGCCGTAGGGATCGCGCTACTCGCGGGCGGAGTTGGCGGCCACGTCTCCGCACTCGGTGTCGCGCTGGCGGCGCTCGCCGGGCTCTTCTGGGCGATCTACATCGTCCTCGGCACGAAGATCGGAACCCTCTGGGGTGGGTCGAGCGGGCTTGCCGTCGCGATGTGGGTCGGAACCGCCGCGGCGCTGCCGTGGGGCCTGATCAGCGGCGGCTCCGCTCTCACGCGACCCTCGAACCTGCTCCAAGGAGTTGCAGTCGGCGTCCTTTGCTCTGCGCTTCCCTGGTCGTTCGAGATCGAGGCGATGCGTCGCTTGCCGACGCACGTCTTCGGCGTCCTGACGAGCATCGAGCCGGCGGTCGCCGCCGCCGCCGGGCTCCTGTTCCTCGGTGAACGGCTCCATGCGCTGGAGATCGTCGCGATCGTGCTCGTCGTCGTCGCGAGCGCAGGCGCCGCACGCGATGCGCCCGATCCGGCCGTTCCCCTCGACACCTGATCGGGGACGAACCCGCACCCGCTCAGCCTGAGAACCTCTCCCGGCTAGCATCGGGGGATGAGGCTGGGGATCGACAGACGTGCGATGGGGGCGCTCTCCGGTGGGCATCTCGCGGTCGATTTCGCCTCCGGGAGCGTGCCGGCGCTGATCCCGTTCATGACCGACAAGTTCCACCTCGGCTACGCGCTGTCGGCGATGCTCCTGCTCGCGGCGACCGCGTCTTCCTCGCTCGTGCAACCGCTCTTCGGGCTGCTCTCCGACCGGCGTGGCGCGCTCTGGCTGATCCCCGGCGGGACGTTGCTCGCCGCGATCGGCGTTGCCGGCGCCGCGATCTCGCCCGTGTACCCACTCGTGCTGGCGCTCGTGTTCGTCGGAGGGCTCGGTGTTGCCGCGTTCCATCCTGAGGGTTCCAAGTTCGCCGCGTACGCGAGCGGCAAGAAGCGCGCGACGGGGATGGCGTACTTCAACAGCGGCGGCAACGCGGGCTACGCGCTCGGCGCATTCGCGACGGGACAGCTCGTCGTCTGGCTCGGTCTCGTCGGCGGCCTCGTGGCGATGATCCCTGTCCTGCTCGCTGCGTTCGGGCTCGCGCGCGTGATGCCGCACTTCTCGACACTCCACCCGGTCGACCGTGACACCGCCTACGTGCGCGGCGACGACCGGCGGCGTGCGATGGCGCTCCTCGGCGTCGTGATCTCACTGCGGAGCGTCGCGTGGTTCACGCTGCTCGCGTTCGTGCCGCTCTGGCTCGTCTCGCTCGGGCACTCGAAAGCGGAAGGCAACCGTCTGCTCTTTCTCATGTTGCTCGCCGGCGCCGCCGGCACGCTGCTGCTCGGGCCGGTCGCCGACCGGATCGGATTGCGCACGACCCTCGTGATCACCCAGGCGCTCGTCACGCCGCTCGTGCTTGTCTTCGTCTATGTCGGCGGGATCCCCGGCGCGATCGCATTGATGCTCGTCGGCGTCTGCGTCGTCGGCACCTTCGGCGTCACGATGGTGCTCAGCCAGCTCTATCTGCCCCGGCACGTCGGCATGGCCTCCGGCCTGTCCGTCGGGCTCGCGATGGGAGTGGGCGGGGTCGCCGCCGTGATCCTCGGCGCGGTGGCCGACGCCGTCGACCTGAAAACCGCGCTCACGCTTTGCGCGCTCGCACCGGCGCTCGGCGTCGTGATCTGCCTGCGCCTGCCCGCACCCTCAACGCGCGTTCAGAGCTCGAGCCGAGCAGAAGTCGCTGCCGCGCCGTTCACGGACTGATCCGCTGTGACTGTTTTGTCACAGTGACTGTCCGTTTAGGACGATGACAAGGGCCGCGCATCCTGCTTCGATTGTTGGATGCAACTCACTTCAACCGACATCGCCGAGCTCACTGCCGTGCTTCCTCTGGCGATGGAGCTCGAGCCCTATCGCGAGCGCCTCAGTCCCGTGACGGTTGCTGTGCTGAGCGCGGAGTCGCGACGAACGATCGACAAGCGACGCGATCAGGTGATCGCCGACGTGTGGGACCCGCCGCTTCGGGAGGCAGCTCTCGCAGGGATCGAGAATCTTGAGGCCGAGCTCGAATGCACGCGGAAGCTGCTCGAGTTGGCACGCAGCGACCTTGCGCAGCCGGCGCGCAAGAGCGGTCTCGCTCGCTCTGTGGTCGAGCGTGTGCTCGAGGACCTGCTGCAGAACAACGACAAGAACATCGAGGCGCTCGAACGGCTCGAACGCGAGCTCGAGGAGCTGGCTCCCGATGAGCGCACGTCGCACGCCGCGATCGTCGCACGAGGCGCGCATGTCGCCGCGCGCATACCGCCGAACGATTTTCGGGCGGCCGCAGTGCGAGCGGCGCGCGCTGTAGGGGGCTTGGACACGGAAGAGGCTGCAGGCCACGGGGCGCGGGTGATGGCCCGGGCGTTTGCGACGGACGAACGACGCGCAGCCG
>JBKJQL010000070.1:0-8152 GCA_046594035.1 Gaiellaceae bacterium | reverse complement strand
CGCGCCGGGCCAGCCCGTGACCACGGGCCAGGCGATCTGCGTGATCGACTAATCGACTAAAGCGAGCGCTGGTACGCGCGAAACGTCCACGTCGCCCACGCGGATGTGGCTGCGGTGAGCGCGAGCAGCAGAAGCAGATAGAGACCGACGACTCCCCACGAGGTGCCGGGGAGCACGACCTCTCGCGCCGCTCGCACGCCCCAGTCGACGGGGTTGAACTTCGCTGCCGTCTGCATCCAGCCGGGCATCTGGGGGCGCGCGATCATCGTCGTGGAGAGAAAGAGCAGTGGCAGTCCGATGAAGTTCGCGACCGCAATCATCGTCGCCTCGCGCCGCGTCAGCAGCGCGATCGCCTGCGAGATCCCGGCGAACGCGCTGTTGACGAGGATCGCCGCCAGGATGATCACGAGCCAGCCGAGCACGCCGGTGTGGACCCGCACGCCGAGTGCGAGGGAGACGAGCAGGATCACGACCGCCTGAATGGCCGCGGTCAGGGCAGAGCGGACGATTTGCGAGAGGACGATCGCGAACCGCGACGCCGGTGCGGCGAGGAAGCGCTCGACGACCTTGTGGTCGAGGTCGTTGATCATCGACATCCCGCTCCAGGTCGCCCCGAAGAACGCGTTCATCACGACGATCGCCGGCGCGAGGAACGTGATGTAGGACGACGTGCCGAAACCTCCGAGCTTCGTCACGTTCCGAAACAGCTGCCCGTAGAGCACGAGCCACACCATCGGCTGCACGAGCAGCAGGACGATCCAGATCGGCTCGCGCATCAGGTTGCGCGCCTGCCGAGCCGTCATGAACCACGTATGTCTGAGCGTCGTCATCCGCTGCGGTCCTCCGACGAGAACTCGCGTCCGGTGAAGTGGAGGTACACGTCGTCGAGCGACGGGCGCGAAAGCGACACGGACGCAACGGCGATGCCTGCGCCCTCGAGCGCCGAGATGATCCTCGGCAAGGCGCGGCCGCCGTTCTCGACGCGCGACACGATCGTGCGGCCGTCCAGCACCTGCTCGGGCGCCGCGCCGACGCCAGTGAGCACGCGCTTCGCATCCTCGACGGCGCCGTTCTCGAGCTCGACGTGCACTGCGTCTCCGCGCAAACCCGCCTTCAGCGAGGCGGGCGTGCCCTCGACGACGATCTTTCCTTGCGAGACGATCGCGAGCCGGTCGGCGAGCTGGTCGGCCTCTTCGAGGTAATGCGTGGTGAGCAGGATCGTCAGCGCTTCGGCCTGCGCGAGGCGCGAGACCTCGGCCCACATTGCGACGCGAGCCTCGGGGTCGAGTCCCGTCGTCGGCTCGTCGAGGAAGAGCACCCGCGGCCGGTGCACGAGCCCGAGCGCAATGTCGAGGCGCCGCCGCATGCCGCCGGAGTAGGTCTTGACGATGCGGTCCGCCGCGTCGGCGATCCCGACGAGTGTCAGCAACTCGTCGGCGCGCGAGCGGAGGTCGCCGCCGCCCATGCCCTGGATCCGGCCCTGCAGCATCAGGTTCTCCCGGCCGGTGCCGTACTGGTCGACGCCCGAGTCCTGCGGGACGTATCCGATCGCGCGGCGCACGGCGTTCTGTTCTCGCCGCACGTCATGACCTGCGACGGAGGCGCTGCCCTCGTCAGCAAGCGTCAGCGTCACGAGCACGCGAACCGTGGTCGACTTTCCGGCGCCGTTCGGCCCGAGGAGCCCGAAGACCTCGCCTTCGTTGACTGCAAACGAGACGCCGTCGAGTGCCTGCACCTCGCCGTATGCCTTGCGCAGGCCGTCGACCGTGATCGCCTCCATCGACAGCGAGGTTAGCTGCCTCGCTAGAGTGCCGCGCGTCCATGGATCTGCTCGAACATCAAGGAAAAGAGCTCTTCAAGCGCTTCGGGATTCCGGTCTCGGAGGGACGTGTTGCAACGACGCCGGAGGAGGCGCGCGCGGCAGCCGAAGAGATCGGCGGACAGGTCGTCGTCAAGGCGCAGGTCCTCACCGGCGGGCGCGGGAAAGCCGGCGGCGTCAAGCTCGCCGAGGATGCCGCCGACGCGGAGCAGAAGGCCAGGGACATCCTCGGGCTCGACATCAATGGGCATGTCGTGCGCAAGCTCTGGATCGAGAGCGCGTCCGACATCGCGAAGGAGTACTACCTTTCGGTCACCTTCGATCGCGGCGTCAAGCAGCCGCTGTTCATGTTCACCACGCAGGGTGGCGTGGAGATCGAGGACGTCGCTGCGAATGACCCCGACGCGCTCGTGCGGTTGCATGTCGATCCGCTCGAGGGCTTTCAGCCGTGGGTGGCGCGCCGCCTCGTCTACGGCGCCGGCGTCGAAGACCCGGGCGAGCAGAAGCAGATCGCGAGCATCATCGAGAAGCTGTACCGCTGCTTCGTCGAGAGCGACGCGATGCTCACCGAGATCAACCCGCTGATCGTCACGCCTGACGGCGAGGTGAAGGCGCTCGACTCCAAGTTCACGGTCGACGACAGTGCGCTCTACCGCCATCCCGATATTGCCGAGTTCCGCGACACGAGCGCTGCCGATCCTTTCGAAGCATTCGCACGCGAGAAGGGCGTCGTCTACGTGAAGCTCGACGGCGACGTGGGGATCTGCGGCAACGGTGCAGGCCTCTCGATGTCGACCGTCGACGTCGTCGTCGTGGCCGGCGGCCGACCCGCGAACTTCTGCGACCTCGGTGGCGGCGGAAACGCGGAGGGTGTCGTGGACGCGCTCGAGGTGATCACGCGCGATCCGCAGGTCAAGTCGGTCTTGTTCAACATCTTCGGCGGGATCACACGCGGCGACGAGGTCGCGCGCGGGATCCTCGAGGCGCTCGACCGGATGGGCATCACGATCCCGATCGTCGTCCGGCTCGACGGGACGAACGCCGAAGAGGGCCGCAAGATCCTCGCCGAGGCTGCGAAGCCGAACCTCTTCGTCGAGCCGACGATGCTCGAGGCGGCCAAGAAGGCCGTGGAGCTCGCTGGCGACGTAGGCTCGACGGAGTCGCCCCGGAGCGAAGGCCCCGGCTCCGCCGGCGCCGGGAGCGGGAAACAGTGAGTAACCCCTGGGACGAGCGCGCCGAGCTGTATCGCACGTCGGTCACGCACGCGACCGGCGACGACCTCGACGCAATGGTCGAGCTCTGCAACCCGCACGCGGGTGTGAAGGTGCTCGACGTCGCCACCGGCGGCGGTCATGTTGCTCGGAGGTTGCGAGAGGAGGGCGCCGAGGTCGTGACGCTCGACCCGTCCCCCGGGATGCAGGCGGACGTCGTTGCGCCCGCAGAGGAGCTTCCGTTCGCAGACGGCTCGTTCGACGTCGTCGCCTCGCGCATCGCTGCACATCACTTCGACGATCTCGGCAAGGCGTTCGGCGAGATGGTGCGCGTCTCGAACCGCGTGGTCGTCGTCGAGGACATGCTCTACCGCACCGACGAGGAGCAGCAGGCGGAGACACTGCGCGACCCGACCCACAAGCGCTCGCTGAGCATCGAGGAATGGCGCGACCTGTTCGTCGACGCAGGGCTCGAAGTCGAGCAGGAGCTCTTCTTCTCGAAGGAGCACGACATGGAAGAGTGGCTCGCGCGCACCGGTTGCACCGGCGCCGACGCGGAGCGCGTCCGCGAGCTGCTCGCACCCTTCACGAGCGATGACGGCGCGACGTGGTCGAACGACTACATCGTGATCAAGGGCAGAAAGTCGCAGGCCTAGTGACTCACCAGGAGAACCACTGATGGCGATCATCGTCGACAACGACACGAAGCTCGTCGTCCAGGGCCTGACCGGGTCCGAGGGCCGCTTCCACGGCTTGCGCAACCGCGCGTACGGCTCGGACGTCGTTGCGGGCGTCACGCCCGGCAAGGGCGGCCAGGACGTCGAGGGGATCCCTGTCTTCGACACGGTCGCCGAAGCCGTCGAGCACGCCGGCGCGAACACGTCGCTGATCTTCGTCCCTGCACGCTTCGCGCCAGACGCGATCTACGAAGCGGTCGACGCCGGCATCAAGACCATCATCTGCATCACCGAGCACGTCCCCGCGCACGAGATGTTGCGCGCGTACACCTACGTTCGTCCCAAGGGCGTGACGCTGATCGGGCCGAACTGCCCGGGCGTGCTCTCGCCGGGCAAGGCGAACGTCGGGATCATCCCTGCGGAGGTCTTCCAGCCGGGGTCGATCGGGCTCGTCTCGCGCTCGGGGACGCTGACCTACCAGATCGGTCACGAGGTGGCCCAGCGGGGGCTCGGCAACTCGACGATCGTCGGCATCGGCGGCGACCCTGTCGTCGGCTCCGGCTTCATCGACGTACTGGAGAAGTTCGAGGCCGATCCGGAGACGAAGTACGTCGTGCTCGTCGGCGAGATCGGCGGCGACGAGGAAGAGAAGGCCGCCAAGTGGGTCTCCGAGAACATGACGAAGCCGGTGTTCTCCTACATCGCCGGCTTCTCGGCTCCCCCCGGCAAGACGATGGGCCACGCAGGCGCGATCATCTCCGGCTCGTCGGGGACCGCGCAGGCGAAGAAGGAAGCGCTCGAAGCGGTCGGGATCCAGGTCGGCACGACCCCGACCGAGGTGGCCGAGCTGGTCGCCGCGGCAGCTACGCCGTAGCCGGAAGCGTCAGCTTGAACCGGGCGCCGCCGGGTGAGCTCTCGACAGTCGCCTGACCGCCGTGCGCCTCGGCTGCCTCGCGCACGATCGCCAGGCCGAGCCCCGCGCCGGGCTTCGAGCGGGATGCCGCGGCGCGGTAGAAGCGGTCGAAGATGCGCGGCAGGTCCTCGTCCGCAACTCCCGGCCCGTGGTCGGCCACGATCACCTCACCCTCGCGCACGATCACCTCGATCGGCGCGCCCTCGGGGCTGTACTTCACGGCGTTGTCGAGCAGGTTCGAGACGGCGCGCTCGAGCAGTACCGGATCGACGCGTACCTTCGCCGGTGTGAGCGATGTGACGAACGTCGCTCGAGGCGCCCGCGAGCGCGCACGCTCGACGACACCTTCCACGAGCTCGTCGAGCTGCACGTCCTCCACGCGGAGCTTGCGCTCTTCGCCGCGCGCGAGCTCGACGAGGTCGGAGACGAGGCTGGTCAGTGCGTTGAGCTCGATCGAAGCCTCATCGAGTGCGCGACGCTGCTCCACCTCCGGCAGCTTGCCCTCGCGCAGCAGATCGACGTTCGTGCGCGCCGCCGTCAGAGGCGTGCGCAGTTCGTGCGAAGCGTCCGCGACCAGGCGCCGCTGTCGCCCGACCGATTCCTCGAGCGCCACGAGCATGCCGTTGAAGCGGCGTCCGAGGCGCCCGAGCTCGTCGTTCCCGGTCTCCTCGACGCGCTCGGTCAGATCGCCGGTCGCTGCCACGTTCTCGGCAGCAATCGTCAGCCGGCGCACCGGCCGAAGTGCTGCGGTGGCGACGAATGCGGCGAGCGCCGCGGCGGCCGCGATACCGATTCCGCCGACGAGGAGGATCCAGAAACGGATCCGATCGAGCGCCTTCGTCGTCGGGTCCAGCGGCTGAATCGCGATCACCGCGCCGCCGCCCTCCACGGGGATCACGAGCTCACGCCAGCGGATGTTCTGGATCGTGGTGTTCGTCGTGTAGCCGGGACGGGTGCCCGCGATCACGGCGAGCGCGCGGGTCGTGATCGGGATCGCACTCTGACCCGTGCGTTCGCCGTTGCCTCGGATCGTCGTCGTCCACTGGTTGCCGCTGCCGAACGGGCCGTGGTCGCCGCTCTGTGCCTGGGTGGCAAGCGTCCGATCGAGTTGCTTGTAGAGCTCGTGCTTCGCGACGACCCAGACGGCTGCCGACGCCCCGGTGACCGTCAGCGCGATCGCCAGCGCGACGAGCAGGGTCAGACGAACGCGAAAGCTCACGGCTCTTCGCGCAGCGCGTATCCGACGCCGCGGACCGTGTGCAGCAGGCGCGGCTCTCCGCTCTCTTCGAGCTTCCGCCGCAGATACCCGATGTAGACCCAGAGCGCATTCGAGGTCGCGCCGAAGTCGTAGCCCCAGACGCGCTCGTAGATCTGCGAACGCGTCAGCACCTGCTTCGGGTTGCGCATGAACAGCTCCAGCAGGTTGAACTCGGTGCGCGTCAGTTGCAGCCGGCGCTCGCCGCGATAGACCTCGCGGGTCGCCGGATCGAGGGAGACGTCGCCGTAGCGAAGAGCGTCGTCTCCGGCGCCGGTGCGCCGGAGCAATGCCCGAACCCGGGCGCGCAGCTCCTCGATCGCGAACGGCTTGACGAGGTAGTCGTCGGCCCCGGCGTCGAGCCCTTCGATGCGGTCGTCGACGGCGTCCCGCGCGGTGACCACCAGCACGGGCACCGGGTCGTTGCGCTTGCGCAGCGAGCGGCAGACGTCCAGGCCGCCCATCTGGGGCATCAGCAGATCCAGGACGATCGCGTCCGCCGGAGCCGCCGTGTGCTGCGCCAGGGCGTCGACACCGTCCTCCGCCTCGTCCACGTCGTAGTCCACGCGGAGGGCCCGTGCGATGGCCGAGCGCACGCCGGGGTCGTCATCTACTACGAGGACACGGGTCGTCATGGGCGTATTGTCCACGTTGCGCCTAAGAAGCGGCTTAGGCTACTGCGGCCGATCCGGGGGTCCGCTTGCACGACCTGGTCACTGTTCTCAACATCGTCACCAGCGTTCTCTTCGTAGTGCTGGCTGCGATCGCCGTGCGCCGGTGGCGCCGGAGTCGCGACGGCGCGGCCGGCTGGCTCGCTCTCTCGTTCCTGGCTCTCGGCCTGATCGTCTCGTTCGGACGGCTCGTCCCGGCTCACCCGCACGGCCTGCTCCCGGGTGCGCTGCTCCGGCTGGAGATCGAGCTGCTGGTGCTCTTCCCGTACCTCGGCTATCGCTTCGCGACGGCCTTCGTGCGGCCGTCACGGCGGCTGCAGCGGGTGGTGACCCTGCTGACCATCGGACTGAGCATCTGGACGTTCGCGCTGCCGCGCATCCCGGCGACCGGCGACCCACGTCCGAGCGGCTTCCTCGTCTATCTCGTCGCGTTCCTCGTGCACTGGACGCTGCTCTCTGTCGTGGTTACGTCGCGTCTCTGGCGCGCCGGCAGGGGCCAGCCCTCCGTCGCGAGGATCCGCATGCGGATGCTCTCGTTCGCCTCCGCTGTGCTCACCGTCGCGATCATCGGGTCCGCGGTCGCAACGAATCCCGATTCGATCCCCGCGCTCATCGTGCAGTTGCTCTCCGGCGTGAGCGCGATCGCGTTCCTCCTCGGGCTTGAACCGCCGCAGATCGTGCGGGCCTCCTGGCGGAAACATGAGCAGCAGCGCCTGCAGGAGGCGATCCGGAGCCTGATGACGCTCGCGACGACCCGGGCGGAGGTGGCCCAGCGCGTGCTCGGCCCGTCCGCGGCGCTCGTCGGAGCAAGCGCGGCGCGGATCAGCGACGCAGAGGGGAACGTGCTCGCGCAGCAGTGGGTGCCGGACGACGCGTTGGGGCTCGAGCCGGTTCGCGTCGAGGAACCTGGCGTGATCCTGCACGTGTGGACGTCGCCCTATGCGCCGTTCTTCGGCGAGGACGAGTTGCAAACGCTGCATACCATGGCAGCGCTGACGGGGATCGCCCTCGACCGCGTCCGCCTCTTCGAGCAGGAGCATCAGTCGCGTCTTGCGGTCGAGCGCGCGAACGAGCTGATGACGAACTTCGTCGCGCTCGCGGCCCACCAGCTCCGAACGCCCGTGACCACGGTGCACGGCTTCGTGCAAACGCTGAACCATCTCGGCGACCGGCTGCGAGAGGAGCAGAAAGAGGAGCTGCGAATCGCGCTCGAGCAGCAGACCGCACGGATGGCCGCGCTCGTCGAGCAGTTGCTCGACCTTTCGCGCCTCGACGCCGAAGCGGTCGAGGTCAAGCCGCAGGAGTTCGACCTGCGCCGGCGGCTGGCGGAGATCGTCGAGGTGGCCGCGGGCCTGCGTGCTGAAGACGTGCACGTCGAGGTGGTCGGTCCCGCACTCGCGGTCGTCGATCCGTCGATCCTCGACCACATCTTGACCAACCTCGTGACGAACGCCCTGCGGTACGGGAAAGCGCCCGTGCGCGTGAGCGCGGTCGTCCACGAGGGGCAGGTGTGCATCTCGGTCGAGGACTCCGGCCCCGGCGTCGCCGTCGAGATCGAGGAGACGCTGTTTGATCGGTTCACGCGCGCCGGTGTCGCGCGCGACCG
>JBKJQL010000006.1:0-26297 GCA_046594035.1 Gaiellaceae bacterium | reverse complement strand
GCCGAGCGCCTGCAGCACGCGGTCGTCTTCTCCCACGGCGGCACCGTGCTCCTGCACGGCGAAGAGCGCAACGTGCTGACCGAGGCCTACTACGTGAGCAACCAGGCGCTCTCGGACGAGAGCAGCGAGGCCGCACGCCGCTGCTACGACTTCGCAGTCCGTTACGGCGACCTGCTGTTCGACCGCTCGTCCTTCGACGTCACGCACACGGTGTTCGCCGGGGAGAACCTCGAGCTCACCGTCGAAGCGCCCGTGCCGGTCTCGATCGACTGCGAGCCCGGCGCACTCTGGGTGCGGGCGATCCGCACGAAACTCGGCCTGCTTGTCAGCCTGATCGACCTTTCAGCGCAGCTGGACGACCTCTGGGACGGGCCGAAGGCGCCGGCGGTGCTCCTGAGCGGTGTGCGTGTCGCCGTGGAGCGTGTTCGCCACGACGCGCCGCGCTTCGATTTCGCGGAACCCGACGACGCCCCAGCGCTCGCGCGGCTCGAGTCTACGTTCGACGGTCGACACGACCTCGTCGAGCTGCCCTCGTTCGGCCCCTGGGCCCTCGTGCTGATCCGCGAGGACGCAGCGTGATCTGGCACCGCCCCGAAGGACGCGGTCACGCCTATCTGCTCGAACCGGATCAACGCGTGCCGCTGCGTCCGCTCGCCGGTGAGCCGTTCGAGTTGCGCGCGACGACCGGTCGCGACGTGCAGGACGTGCAGCTCGAGATCGACGGGACGGTCCACACAGTCGAGGCCCGTTTGCGCGGGGACGCGGTTCCCGACGTCGATCCCGTCTGGGGCATCGCTGCGCCGAGGGTCGGCGAGGGACATCTCGGCGACGCCGTCGCGCGGCTCGGAGAGCAGCCGGGGCGCAGCTCGTGGGCTGCCGAAGCACCCGGAGTGCCGCTGCGCTACCGCTTCATCGGCGGCGGCGAGCTGACGCCCTGGTTCGACATCACTCCGGCCGCCTGGAAAGCAGCGGGCGGCACGCTGCGCGTCGACGGGACGCCGGCCGACCGGCTGATCGACGGATCCGTCGAGTGGCTGTCGGCCGACGCGCTCAGCTATCGGCTGCGTTTCGCGCTTCGCCTCGAGCCGGGCGAGCGCGTCGTCGGGTTCGGCGAGCGCTTCGACGCGCTCGACCAGCGCGGCCGGCGCGTCGACACCGCGGTCTTCGACCAGTACAAGGGCCAGGGCGCCCGCAGCTACTTGCCGATGCCGTTCGCGATCGTGATCGGCGGCAACTTCGGCTTCCATATCGTCACCGGCCGCCGCTGCTGGTTCGATATCGGCTGCGCCGACCCGAACCTGCTCATGGTCGAAGTCGACCTCGAGCCCGGTGAGCTCGACCCCGTCATCGAGCTGCGGCTCTTCTCCGGCGAGCCCGCGGAGGTGCTGCGCTCGTTCGCAGCCCTGCCGGCATCCGCTCCACCCGACTGGGTCTACGAGCTCTGGATGAGCGGCAACGAATGGAACAGCCAGGCACGCGTGATGGAGGAGGTCGAGCGCAGCGAGCGCGAGGGCATCGATGCCGGCGTGATCGTGATCGAGGCGTGGAGCGACGAGCAGACGTTCGTCGCCTTCAACGACGCCGAGTACGAACCACACCCGGACGGAAGCCCGCACGCGCTCGCCGACTTCACCTTCCCGGAGCACGGTCGCTGGCCTGACCCGAAGGGCATGGTCGATGACCTGCACGCGCGCGGGATCAAGGTGCTGCTCTGGCAGATCCCGCTTGTGGAATCCGACAAGGGACAGGCCGGCTTCGACCAGCGGACGATGATCGAGCGCGGCTATTGCGTGCGGCTGCGCGACGGCGAGCCCTACCGCAACCGCGGCTGGTGGTTCCCCGGCGCGCTGATGCCGGACTTCACGAGCCCCGAGGCGAGCGACTGGTGGCTTGCGAAGCGCCGCTACCTCGTCGATGAGGTCGGCATCGACGGCTTCAAGACCGACGGCGGCGAGAACGCCTGGGGGACAGACCTCGTCTATGCCGACGGCACGCACGGTGGAGAAACAAACAACCGCTACCCGGTGCTCTACGGCGAGGCGTACCACCGCATCAGCCCGGTGACGTTCAGCCGCGCGGGGTTCACCGGCTCCGGCGCCATCCCGCTGCACTGGGCGGGCGACGAAGACTCGACCTGGGAGGCGTTCCGAGCCTCGATCACCGCCGGCCTGAGCGCCGGCGCGTCCGGCGTCTTCTTCTGGGGCTGGGACCTCGGCGGGTTCTCCGGGGAGGTGCCGACGCCCGAGCTCTATCTCCGCAGCGCTGCAGCGGCGGCGTTGTCGCCGCTCATGCAGTACCACTCGGAGTTCAACCACCATCACAGCCCGTCACGCGACCGCACACCCTGGAACGTCGCCGAACAGACAGGCGACGAGGATGTCATCAGCGCGTTCCGCCACTTCACCGAACTGCGCACACGCCTGATGCCTTACCTTGCGGCTGAGGGCCGGCGTGCCGTGACGGAGTGCAAGCCGCTGATGCGCGCTCTCCTCTTCGACGCACCTGACGACGAGCGCATCTGGGAGTTCTCGTACCAGTACATGCTCGGCGACGCGCTCCTCGTCGCTCCGGTCTGTGAAGAGGGCGCGACGACCTGGCAGACCTACCTGCCGCAGGGCGAGTGGGTCGACGCCTGGAGCGGCGAGCAGCTTCAGGGCCGTTCGGTGGTCGAACGGCCCGTCCCGCTCGACGAAATCCCATTTTTTATCACGGC
This sequence comes from Gaiellaceae bacterium, assembly GCA_046594035.1. Taxonomy (GTDB): domain Bacteria; phylum Actinomycetota; class Thermoleophilia; order Gaiellales; family Gaiellaceae; genus PALSA-600. The sequence continues at coordinate 23,584 of JBKJQL010000006.1, read as the reverse complement.
AGCACGGGCCGAGGAGCTTTTGCCGCTAGTGCGTCCCGCCGAGCGTATGGAGGTCAGCTAATGGCAACGATCCAGTTCAACGAGGTCACGAAGCAGTTCGACGACGGCACGATCGCTGTCGACAACCTGACCCTGGACGTGAAAGACGGCGAGTTTCTGATCCTCGTCGGCCCGTCCGGCTGCGGGAAGACGACAGCGCTGCGCATGGTCGCGGGCCTGGAGGAGATCACGAGCGGCGAGATCTCGATTGGCGACAAGGTCGTCAACGATCTCCCGCCCGTCGAGCGCGACATCGCGATGGTCTTCCAGAACTACGCGCTCTACCCGCACATGACCGTTGCCGAAAATCTCGGGTTCCCACTCAAGCAGCAGGGCGTGAAGAAGGCCGAAGCGACGCAGCGCGTGCAGGACGCGGCCCGGCTGCTGTCGATCGAAGACCTAATGCATCGAAAACCGCGAGCGCTGTCAGGTGGCCAGCGCCAGCGTGTCGCGATCGGACGCGCGCTCGTGCGCCGGCCGATCGCGTTCCTGATGGACGAGCCGCTCTCGAACCTCGACGCCAAGCTCCGCGTGCAGATGCGCGCCGAGCTGATCTCCCTGCACAAGCGGCTCGGGGTGACGACGATCTACGTGACGCACGACCAGACCGAAGCGATGACGCTCGGAGATCGTGTCGTCGTAATGAACAAGGGTGTCGTGCAGCAGGTAGACACGCCCGCTCACCTGTACAGCCACCCGGCGAACACGTTCGTCGCCGGCTTCATCGGCAGCCCCGCGATGAACTTCCTGCGCGGTCGGCTGGACGGTGGAGCGGTGGTTCTTGGCTCGCATCGCATCGCGCTTCCGGATTCGACCCGCAACGCTATCTCTGGACGCACGGGCGATGTCGTCGTGGGCGTGCGCCCGGAGGATTTCCTGAGCGCCAACGGCGACGGCATCGCGGCTCAGATCGCATTCACGGAAAGCCTCGGCCCAGAGACGCTCGTACACTTCCGTTCTGACGCGCTTGAGGTGATGGAGCGCCGCGAGCAGGTCGAGGCAGGGGAGGAAGAACAGCGCGGTTCGCTCGGCGAGCTGCTCGTTGCCCGCTTCGGGCCGACGACGACCATCGCGGCGGATGAGCGGGTAAGCCTGAAGATCGTGCCCGAACGGATGCTGCTCTTCGACGCGAGCTCCGGGGACGCGCTGAACTGAGGCGGCCAACTCGTTCGTGAGCGTGCGGATTGCCGCCTCCGACTGGGTGCTGTCGCGGGATCAGGACGGCCAGCAGTACGACCGAGCCGCATCATTTGCTGGGCTTTTCGCACGGTGGTCGTCCCGATGCCGCATGGTTCCGCCGATCGTGAACCGCGCGTTGGGGCCACGAGTGGGCCACCAAATGTTGTCAACTGTGAGTACAAAGCCCTCACCGGCCTTGACGCGCCGGGCCCTATGCGACGCTCGGAACGATGTTCAACGACGTCTCCGTCTTTCGTGTCCTACTCGATGGCCTCGCACAGATCGACTGCAACGTCGTGGCTACGGTCGGCAGAAACAACGATCCGGCATTGCTTGAGCCGGTACCGGCGAACACGATCGTCGAGCGCTTCATCCGCCAGGACGAGGTGCTGCCACACGTCGCGGCTCTAGTAAGCCATGGGGGTTCGGGCTCGACGCTCGCTGCACTCGCACACGGCGTTCCAATGCTCATGCTCCCTCAAGGAGCAGACCAGTTCGAGAATGCACTCGCCTGCCAAGAGATTGGGGCAGCCCTGGTCCTCATGCCCGGCCAAGTCTCGCCCGATTCGATTCACTCGGCGATGACGATGCTGCTCGATGACCCCAGCTACGCAGAAAGCGCATCGCGTGTAGCAGCGGAGATCTCAAGGATGCAACGTCAAGAAGAGTGGTCTCCTCAGCGGTGGGCGCCGCTCGGACGAGAACGTCGACGTGACGTTCGGCCCCCGGCCGTAATGCCGGTGGATAGGCTCGCCGGATGATCGCGACCGACCCCTTCGTCGCAGCCGGCGAACTGCAGCGCCGTACCGGCTGGGCGATCGAGCCTGAGGGCGCGTGCAAGGGCGACGTCTGCGTGCCGCTGCGGGCCGACGTGTTGCGCGACGGCATGGTCGACCTGCCCGCGTTGGCGGAGCAGCTCGGCATGCCACTCCTTCGCGAAGCAGATCAAGGCCTCTGGGCGCTCGGGCCGGAGTCGCTCGGCGGCCGCGCGCTGACGACTGCGGCCGCGCCCGAGCTCATCCTCCCGGATCTCGATGGCACACAGTTTGCGCTTTCGTCCCTCCTGGGCCGCAAGGTCGTGTTGACGGCGTGGGCGTCGTGGTGAGGCTGCCGCTTCGACCTGCCCGTGTGGCAGGCGCTGCGCACGGAGCTTCAGCCGCTCGGCGTCGAGGTCGTCACGGTTGCGCTCGACGTCGATCCGGAGGCGGCCCGCCGTTTCATCGAGCGCGCGAAGCCTGAGCATCCGTCGCTGATCGACACCTCGCATCGCGTCGACGAGCTGTTCGGGATCGTCAACGTCCCGAACAGTGTTTGGATCGATGAGCAGGGCGTGATCGTGCGGCCGGTCGAAGTGTCGAACGTCCAGGAGTCTGCGCTCGCCTCCGGCAAGATCGATCCGTCGTCGATCCCGCCGACTATGCGCAAGCTCGTCACCGGGCTCACGCGCGACCACGAGACCTACCTTGCGGCGCTCCGCGACTGGGCTGCGAAGGGCCCGGAGAGCACGTGGGCGCTCGAGCCGGAGGAGGTGATCGCCCGCTCGACGCCGCGCTCGCCGGAGACGGCACGGGCGGCGGCGCACTTCGAGCTCGGCGAGCACCTGCTCGAGCGCGGCGCGGTCGAGGCGTCGCAGCGCCACTGGCGCGCGGCGCATCGCCTCGCGCCCGGGAACTGGACGTACAAGCGGCAGGCGTGGCAGCTCCTCGACCCGGGGACGCAGGGTCCGACCGAGGTCTACGAGGGATCGTGGGCCGAGGATGTCGCGGCGAGCGGCCCCGAGAACTACTACCCGCCGCTCCGTCCCTGATCGGAAGACCTAGTCGAGTCATGCCCCAGGTTCCGTCTTCTGTCTCCGAGGTCGTCGCCCGCATGGAGGCGTCGGTCGCCTCGCTTCCTCGCTCGGACGGAGTCGCCTGCTTCACGCGGCTCTACCTGGACGTGACGAAGGGCGTGCAGAAGGAGCTTGCCGGCATCACCTTCGGGGATCCACGGTTCCTCGCGCAGCTCGACATCGCGTTCGCGAATCTCTTCTTCTCGGCGATGGACGGGGCGGCGCACAAGCCGGTGAGCGTGCCGCGCGCCTGGGCGCCGCTCGTGGAGGCCCGGGGGGCGCGCGGGATCGCACCACTGCAGTTCGCACTTGCCGGGATGAGCGCTCACATCAACCGCGACCTCCCGTCGCGCTCGTCGCGACCTGCCGCGACGCGGGTGTCGCGCTCGAGGAGGGCTCGGCGCAGCACTCCGACTACGTGCACGTGAACCGGGTGCTCGCACGGGTCGAGTCGGAGGTCAAGGCGAGCTATTTGACCGGGTGGTTGCGACTCCTCGATCGCCTCGTGCACCGAGTGGATCGGATCGACGACGTCGTCGCGATGTGGAACGTCAGCCGGGCGCGTGACGCAGCATGGATCAACGGAGAAGCGCTCTGGGCACTCCGCGACCAGCCTGCGCTCTCGGCGCGTTTCCTCACGCAGCTCGACCGAACAGTTGGGCTCACTGCGCGTGGCCTGCTCGTTCCCGCGGACACGTGGCTGCAGCGTCTCGCACGCTCCAGGTCGTAGTTCCCGCCGTCCTTCGTGCGACCTTGATTCGCGTACGGGGTCGCGCTACGGTGAGTCCCTGCGGTCTGTCCTGCGGCGCATCCAGAATTTTGGGAGGCGTGCAAGTTGGAATGGATCGAAGAAGCTGACGGAGTCTTTCGCGGTGGGGGCGTCAAGGGCCTCGGCCTCGCAGGAGCGTTGCTCGGATTCGCGGAGCACCCGGAGAAGCCGGTCAAGAAGTGGGTGAACGTCGCAGGTGCGAGCGCAGGCGCGATCATCGCCTGCTATCTCGCGACGGGACATGACGCCGACGACATCGCCGAGCTGATGTCGAAGACGAAGTTCGGTGACTTCCAAGACTTTCCCCGGCCGGGGAAAGTGCTCGGTGGCGGGTTGAACCTCATGCGGAGGCACGGGCTTGCGCGGGGCGATGCGTTCCGCCACTGGTTCAGTGATCAACTGGAGGGCAAGACGTTCGCGGCGACGAAGACCGAGGACGGCAAGTACCGCCTGAAGCTGATTGCGTGCGACGTGACCAACCGCGCGCTGCTCGTGCTTCCGGATGATCTTCCGCGTTACCGGCGGATCGGTGAGGCAGCGCCGATCGATCCGGACGAGTTCGAAATCGCGGATGCGGCGCGGATGAGCATGTCGATCCCGTACTTCTTCGAGCCCATGCAGCTCGTGCGCGATCGCGTGATCATCACCGCCCCCGGTGAGGCCGAAGGCTTGAAGAAGGACCTGGCGGTCGATCGCATCGAAGTCGAGCATGCGAACGAGGTCGCGCGACATTTCAACGAGCAGGAAGCGTCGTTCCGGGAGTTGACCGACGCAGAGGCGAAGCAGCAACTGTCCTTGATCATCGACGGCGGGACGCTTTCGAACTTCCCGGTCTGGTTGTTCGACGTCGATGGATCGCAGGAGCTCAATCGCCCGACGTTCGGCTTCACGCTGACCGGAGGGAAGGGTGTCGGAGCCGGCTTCAACCGACTTGTGCAGCGCACCCCGTGGGGCGTGCGGTTCGCGTTCGACATCTTCCATACCTCGCAGGAGGCGTGGGATACACGTTTCGTCTCCCACTCCACCCGGGTCCGGACCGTCGCGGTCGACGCGGGCAACATCGGTACGACGCAGTTCAACCTCACCGCTGACGACCAGGCGATGTTGCTGAAGAACGGGCGCGATGCGGCCACGCGCTTCCTCGAGCGGTTCGACCTCGCGGGGTACCAGAACACCTTCCATCTGCGATTCGCAAAGGCCGATCCTGAGCTGAGCTCGAAGGTCGTCGAGCATGTCTAGCAGCGCCACTGCGACTGCGGCCAAAGAACGCACGAACGGCACCGGCCATTCGACCGCGCACAAAGGCCAGCCCTCGTTCACGGAGCTCGTCTATGCGCACTTTTCCTGCTGGGGCGCACTACGCAACGGCGGTGCCGGCGCAAACGAGGCTGTCTACCGTGACTCGCTCCGACGGTTCGAGCACCTGCACGGGCGGATCGTCAAGTCCTACTGGTGCTCCGACCTCGAAAGCGCAGTCGCGCTGACCGAGCTGAAACGAAAGTTCCCTCTTCGCTCGACTCTCTCCTTCCACCGCGAGAGCGACTGGGCCACGAGGCAGTTCCCGGAGATCGCCAACGAGCTCCACCGCTGCGACGAGCTCGCGATCCGCGCCCACACGGTGCTCACCGGGGTCCGCCAACGCATCTGCCTCCATTTCGTCGCCGCAGCTGCTTCGCACCTGCTCAGCCTCGTCGACGGACCGACAGCTCTCGCGTCCTCCGAGGATCGAGCGTCGACGTTCAAGCATGAGCGCGCTGCAGTCGATCGTGCGGAGGCGTATTACCGGCAAGCGGCCAACGGACAGGCGCAGATCGTCTACTTCGTCGGGATGCTCTCGGTCGCTCTCCTGGTCGCGATCGCCGCGGGGCTCTTCCTGACGGTGGAGTGGAAGGTTGGTGTCGGAGCGTTCGTCGCGGGCTCCGTCGGCGCGGTCGTCAGCGTCGTGCAGCGCATCAACGCCGGCGACTTCAAGGTCCACTATGACGTCGGTCGGCCCTATGCGTTCTTCCTCGGTGGGCTACGGCCGCTTATCGGAGGTGCGTTCGCGGTCGTGATCGCCTTCGCTTTCAGCAGCGGCATCCTGCACCTGCCGATCACGAGCGTGACCAGCCAGGACCAGCGCCTCGCCCTGCTCGTGGTGAGTTTCCTCGCGGGCTTCAGCGAGCGTTGGGCGCAAGACACCCTGACGTCGGTGCTCCCGGTGACGGGAGAGCCGGCGGCGCCGCAACCGGCATCGTCGCCGATGACACCGACGGCTACGCCCGAGACCGCGACGCTTCCCCAGGACGGTGTCGGATGACGACCGGCCGGCGCGAGGCACCCCTGACGAAATCAACCTCTTGACCCGGAAAGGAACGTCATGCTCCTGAGAGAGAAGCTCGTTCTGAACGAAATCGCAGTGACCAAGCTCGGCATCCGAGAAGTCGGCGCGAACAACCACGGTCCGTGGGTGAAGAAATTTCTCGCGGCAGTCGGGCTCCCCGAGGGGTACGCATGGTGCGACGGCTTTCAGTCTTTCGAGATGGAAGGCGCCGCGGGGCACCGTCTGCCGATCGAGTCGGCTTCTGTCGGACAGACCTACGCCACCGGCAAGCAGCTCGGGTGGGCGGTGACGAAGCCGGCTCGCGGCGACCTTGTTTGTTACGACTTCAATGGCAACGGCCAGTTCGACGACCACATCGGCCTCGTGGTGAAGGTGATCTCGATCGGACCGACGCTGACCCTCGAGACCGTCGAAGGCAACACCAGCTCCGGGCTTTCGGGATCGCAGGGGGACGGCGACGGCGTGTTCCTCCGGCGGCGCATCGTCGCCGCGAAGTCCGTCGGCTTCATCCGCATTCCAGGCGATGTCCCCGACGCACCGGTCGTTGCCAAGACGCGCGTCGTGGCCAGCGCGCAACCGGTGGACGCGATGCCCAAGGGCGAGAGCAAGAACGAGGCGCCATTCACCAACCCTGTCCTGCCTGTTCCCCCGGACGCAGCTGCACCCGAGCTGCGCAGCGAGCACGGGGCCGGGCAGTAAAGGAGCTTCTCGAACAGGCTCTGTTAGTGTCGCCTCTCTGATGGGGCTCGGCGCGGAACGCATCCGCCATACGGTTGTGTTCGAACTGCGGCACGCGCCCGCGTCAGCTCAGGAGGCCGACTTTCTGGCGGCAGCGGAGCAGCTCGCCTCGATCCCGGGCGTCGATGCGTTCGAGGTGCTGCGCGAGGTCAGCCCGAAGAACACCTACCGCTTCGGGATCTCGATGGAGTTCGCCGACCAGGCCGCGTATGCGGCCTACAACGAGCACCCCGACCACGTGCGGTTCGTCATGGAGCGGTGGGTGCCCGAGGTGTCGGACTTCCTCGAGATCGACTACGCGCCCCGGTAGCTGATCGCCTCCTGGCGGTGTGACTCCGCAGAGCGGAGGATCGCATCGCAGATCTCGGCCGCGCGGTAGCCGTCTTCGAACGTGGCGCCGTGCGGCGCGACGTTCGTGTCGCCGGCGATCGCGTCCAGGAGGTGGTGGATCTCGTGGACGAAGGTGTGCTCCCAGCCGATCATGTGGCCGGGCGGCCACCACCAGTTCCAGAAAGGATGATCGCCTTCCGAGACGAGGATCGTGCGGAATCCCTTCGTGCCTTCCGAATGCCGGAGCTCGTTCAGCCGCTCGAGATCGAAGGCCAGCGAGCCCTTCGAACCGTTGATCTCGAAGCTCAAGGCGTTCTTGCGGCCCGCGGCGAAACGCGTTGCCTCGAACGTGCCGACAGCGCCGTGCTCGAAGTCCGCAACCGCCGCGAATGCGTCGTCGACCTCACGCCCCGGCATGAACGTCCGCGTCGTCGCGGAGACGCCGGTCAGCTCACCGACGAGATAGCGGGCGAGGTCGATCACATGCGCGCCGAGGTCGCCGAGCGCGCCCGAGCCGGCTGCATCCTGGTGGAAGCGCCACGCATCGTCGGTCGTCGAGCCCCACTCCTGCAGGTACTGCCCGCGGAAGTGGTGGACCTCGCCGAGCTCGCCCGCCTCCAGCAGTTCCCGCGCGAGCCGGATCGCCGGGACGAAGCGGTAGTTGAACGCCGTCATGTGCTTGACGCCCGCCGCCTCGACCCGCTGCCAGATCTCGTAGCTCTCGTCGGCGGTTCGCCCGAGCGGCTTCTCGCAGAACACGTGCTTCCCCGCCTCGGCGGCAGCGATCGTCGGCTCGCCGTGCAGGTTGTTCGGCCCGCTGTTGTCGAAGAGCTCGATCTCCGGATCGGAGACGAGCTCCCGCCAATCCGTCACCGCCCGCTCGAAGCCGTAGCGGCCGGCGGCCTCCGTGACCGCGGACTCGTCGCGGCCGGCGACGGCGACGAGCCTCGGCTGAAGCGGTGGCGGCCAGACCATGTAGGGCAGCGTGCGATACGCGTTCGCGTGCGCCTTGCCCATGAACGCATAGCCGAGCATGCCCACGCCGATCGAGCGGGCCTTGGACGCGCCCGTTGCCGACGCCGAGACGCCGATGCCTCCGCTCATGCTCCAGCCTTCTGCATCGCAGCGTCGAATGCGATCTCGGACGGCGAGAAGTCGGTGCGCCGAACGAACGCGAGCGCATCCGGCGCGCCCCAGTCGCGGTCCATCCCGCTGTCTTCCCACTCGATCGACAGCGGGCCGCGGTAACCGATGCGGTTGAGTGCGCGGAAGAGATCCTCGAAGTCGACGTCGCCGTGACCCGGCGAGACGAAGTCCCAGCCGCGCTGCTCCTCGCCGAAGTTGAGATGCGACGCGAGGATCGAGCGGCGACCGTCGAGGCGGCGGTGCGAGTCCTTGACGTGCACATGGTAGATCCGGTCTGCGAAGTCCAGCGCGAACTGTGCGGTGTCCAGGAACTGGTGCGCGAAGTGACTCGGGTCGAGATTGATCCCGAACGCCTCGCGGTTGTCGATCGCGTCGAGTGTCTTGCGCGTGGTCACGAAGTCGTAAGCGATCTCGGTGGGGTGAACCTCGAGCCCGAAACGCACGCCCTCTGCGTCGAAGACGTCCATGATCGGGCCCCAGCGCTCCGCAAACTCCTGATAGCCACGCTCGACCGCCGCGTAGTCGTTCGGCGGGAACGAATAGATCAGGTGCCAGATCGACGAGCCGGTGAAGCCGTTCACCTGCGTCACGCCGAGCTGCACCGCGGCGCGCGCGGTGTCCTTCATCCGCTCCGCGGCACGGGAGCGAACCCCTTCGGGGTCGCCGTCGCCGTAGATCTCGGGTGGAAGGATGGCGCTGTGCCGCTCGTCGATGCGGTCGCACACTGCCTGGCCGACGAGGTGCGCCCCGATCGACCACACGCCGAGCCCGTGCCCCTTGAGGAGCTCGCGCCGGCCTCGCGCGTAGCCGCTGTCGGCGATTGCCTGGTCGACCTCGAAGTGATCCCCCCAGCAGGCGAGCTCGAGGCCGTCGAAGCCCCACTTCCCGCAACGCGCTGCGAGGTCGTCGATCGGCAGGTCGGCCCACTGGCCGGTGAAGAGTGTGACTGGGCGTGCCATTCAGTCCTCCTTGACAGTGCGGGGAACGGGAAGCGCGAGGCCGGCGGCTCCGCGCTCGGAAACCATGGGCTCGTAGCCCGAACGCGCGAGCAACTCCATCCCGAGGCGCGCCCGACGCACGCGCTCCCGGCTCAGCGCGACGGTCGTCGCCTCGAGGTGCGAGCCCGCCGGATACACGTCCGGCGCGTTGCGCAGCCCGAACTTCACGTACACGGGCGCGGCGACGCGGATCAGCTCGGGTAGCTCGTGATGGCGGACGAAGCCGCCGACGTTGTCGGGCGCCTCCACGTACACATCGAGTGGCACGTCGACTGCGGCACGGATCGCCGCGATCTGGGCGAGCGTCAGATCGGTCGGCACGTTGATCGTGGAGGCGCCGAGACGCTCGAGCACCCTGGCCGCAGCCGGGTTGGCGGCCGGAAGCATCACCGACACCTTCGCTTGCATGTCGGTTGGGAGCAGCCCGGCGACGCGTGCCTCGCCGAACAGCGCCAGCACGCCGAGATCCGCGATCAGCACCGAACGGAAGCCGAACTCGGCCGCCCTCGTACAGTCCTCGAGAGCAGCGACGACCTGCTCCTGGCCGTGGGCCGACGCGGCGAAGCCGGCGTGCGCACGTGCCGTCGCCGAGAGCCCCCACGCAGCGTTCGGCCGTGCGAACAGCGAGACCTCGACGCGCGCCTGCGCTGCGGTTCGCGCCAGCTCGTCAAGCTCAGCATCGGTTTGCATGAACACGCCAGAGCCCTGCGAGACGCGATGCACGAGGACGTCGAGGCGCGCCGCCTGATCGAGCACGGCCTCGAGGCACGCGGGGCCTTCGGTCGACGGGATCTCGACGCGGTACTGCGCACCGTCGGGGAAGCGCTTCGCCGACGACGGCAGTTCGTTCAGGTCACCGCGGGGCAGCCCGGTCTCGCTGAGAAATGTCCGGACGTTCACTGCTCGCTAGCGGACCGACGCCCAGGGCTCGTCGCCCGAGACGTCGACGAGCCCGTAGCCGCCGTCGCCCAGCGAGGGGCCGATCACGACCTGCAGGTGCGCAGTCTCGTTGCCGTCGTTGTAGGACGCGTGAACGACCCCCGCGTCGAGATAGACCGAGTCGCCGGCGTTCAGCGTCGCCCGGTCGTGCTCGATGTACTGAGTGACGGCCCCTTGCTTGACGATGATCATCTCTTCCTGACCCTCATGCTTGTGAAAGGCGTGTCCCTCGCCGGGCTCGAGCGTCACGTCCATCACGACTAGGCTCTTCGCGCCGGTGTTCGCAGGGCGACAACGCCAGCCGATCGAACCCCAGTCGAACTGCTCCTGCTCGACGTCGGACTGCTTCACGAACGTGCTCATCGCACTCTCCTTTGACTCAGACGGGGATCGACTTGAAACGGCGCATGTTCTCGGTCATCGCGACCTCGGTCGGCAGGCGCTCCATCGAAGAGGCGCCGAAGAAGCCGACGATGCCTTCGGTGTGCTCGATCACGTAGGCGGCATCGTCGGGCTCCGCAATCGGACCGCCGTGACAGAGCACAAGAATGTCGGGGTTGACGCGTTTCGCGGCGTCGTGCATCGCCTGGATCAGCGGCACGCACTGCTCGAGCGTCTTCGCGGTCGACGCGCCGATCACGCCGCCGGTCGTCAGCCCCATGTGGGGGACGAGCACGTCGGCGCCGGCCTCCGCCATTGCCGCTGCCTGCTCCGGCTCGAACACGTACGGCGCAGTCAAGAAGTCACGCTCGTGTGCAAGGCGGATCATCTCGACCTCGAGCCCGTAGCCCATGCCGGTCTCCTCGAGCCCGATCCGGTAGGTGCCGTCCATCAGCCCGACGGTGGGGAAGTTCTGCACGCCGCTGAACCCGATGCGCTTCAACTCGTCGAGGAAGACCGGCATCAGGCGGAACGGGTCGGTGCCGCACACGCCTGCCAGCACGGGTGTCTCCTTCACCACCGGCAGCACCTCGCGCGCCATGTCGACGACGATCTCGTTCGCGTCGCCGAACGGCATCAGCCCGGCGAGCGAGCCGCGGCCGCCCATCCTGTAGCGGCCGCTGTTGTAGATGATGATCAGGTCGGCGCCGCCGGCCTCGGCGAGTTTCGCCGAGAGGCCGGTGCCCGCGCCCGCGCCGATGATCGGCGAGCCCGCTTCTGCCTGGGCACGGAGGCGGGTGAGTGCTTCGTCGCGATTCATGTGCGCCTTTCTTCGATCAGCTCGTGCAGGCGGTCGGCCATTGCCCTCGCGAAGACGGGGTCATTGATGTCTTCGTCACGGTCGTGCACTTCGACCGTGTCGTCCAGTGTCTCGCGGAGGCCGGCGATGAGCGCGGCGTCCGCGTCTGCGTCGTAGAACACCTGGCCCGAGACCGCGATCATCGACACACCACCGTGTGGGATGAACAGCACGGTTGGCGCGGTCGCGGCGGAGAGCTTGCGGCCGATCGTCCGGCCGAGCTCCGCGCACTCCTCTGGGGTCGTGCGCATCAGGGTGATCGTCGGGTTGTGCACGTAGAGATTGCGCCCTTCGAATTGCGCCGGAACCGATGCGCGCGGGCCGAAGTTGACCATGTCGAGCGCCCCGAGCGACACGACCTGGGGGATGCCCGCCGCCCCGGCTGCCTCGAGGCGGTCCGGCCCCGCCGAAAGCATGCCGCCTACGAGCTCGTCTGCGAGCTCGGTCGTGGTCGCGTCGAGCACACCGGCGAGGAAACCGTCCTTCGCGAGCGCCTCCATCGACTGCCCTCCGGCCCCGGTCGCGTGAAAGACGAGCACCTCGTAGCCGAGCTCTTCGAGCCGTTCGCGCGCCGTCGTCACACACGGAGTGGTGACGCCGAACATCGTCGCTGCGACGAGCGGTTTCCCTGCCGCTGCGGGAACCGTGGCGTTGACCATGCCTGCGATCGCGCCGGCTGCGTTCGCCATGATCCGCGCCGAGACGCTGTTCACGCCGGAGATGTCGACGACCGAGTACATCATCGTCACGTCCACCGCACCGACGTACGGCCGCGTGTCGCCCGAAGCGACTGTCGAGACGAGCAGCTTCGGCACGCCGACGGGCAGCGCGCGCATCGCGGGCGCAGCGATCGACGAACCGCCCGAGCCGCCGAGTGCGAGGATGCCGTCGAACTTCCCGTCCGCGTAGAGCTTGCGAACGACCGCCTCTGCGCCCGTGGCCATCGCCGTCACTGCTGCACCACGGTCGCCGGCAACCGCGAGCGCGCCGACGTCTGCGCCGGCGGCGCGCGCCACCTCCTCCCGCGAGATGTCCGGGTCGAGCCCGACGGGAGCGTGGATGCCGGCGTCGATCACGAGCACCTCGACGCCGCATTCCCGCAAGCGCTCGCGGAGGAAGGCGTACTCGCGTCCCTTCGTATCGAGCGTGCCGATGAGTGCGATGGTGCGCACGAACCGCTAGCTGCGCTCCGCCAAAGGTTCAACACCGAGGTACCGGCGCTGCAGCTCGATGTCCGTCGAGAGAGCTGCGGCTGTCGTCTCGGCGGCGATCGAGCCGGCAACCATCACGAGCTGCCGGTCGGCGATCGCGGTCGCCATCGCGAGGTTCTGCTCGATCAGGAGGATCGCCAGGCCCTCCTCTTCGAGCGCCTTGAAGGTGTCGATCAGGTGATCGATGATCGCGGGCGCGAGTCCCTCGGACGGCTCGTCCATGATCAGGAGCGTCGGGTTCGTCAGCAGCGCACGGCCGATCGCAAGCATCTGCTGTTCGCCGCCGGAGAGTTGCGCCCCGCCGTTCCGCCGCCGTTCTGCCAGCCGAGGGAAGAGGTCGTAGATGCCCTCGACGGTCCAGCGCTTCGCGTTTCTCCCGCGTCCCGCGACCATGCGCAGGTGTTCGTCGACCGAGAGCGACGCGAAGAGCCTGCGGCCCTGCGGCACGTAGCCGATCCCGAGCTTCGCGATCTTGTAGGACGGCTTGCCGACGAGCTCTTTGCCCTGGTAGCGGATCGAGCCGCTGACGCGTGCCGGCGGCACGCCGACGATCGCGTTGCACAGCGTGGTCTTGCCCATGCCGTTGCGGCCGACCATCGACGTCGAGCCGCCGACGATCTCGAACGACACCTCCTCGAGCGCTTGCGCGGTGCCGTAGTACGCGCTGAGAGTCTCGACTGCGAGCAGCGGCGCGTCAGCCATCGGCTTGGTTCCCCCGACCGAGATAGAGGTCGTGCACCGTCTGGTTCGCGCGAATCTCGTCGGGCGTTCCTTCGACGATCACCCGGCCGTCGTGCATCATCGTCACTCGGTCGGCGACGCGCAGCGCGACATCCATGTCGTGCTCGATCAGGATCAGGGTGATCGCGGGGTCGAGGCCGAGCAAGAGATCGGTCAGCGCGACGCGCTCACCGCGCGAGAGCCCGGAGGCGGGCTCGTCGAGCATCATCAGCCGCGGGTTCGACGCGCGCGCCATGCCGACTTCGAGCTGGCGCTGCTCACCATGTGAGAGTGAGCCGACGAGCGACTCGACGCGCGAGCCCAGGCCGACGACGTCGGCGAGTTCGCGCGCCCGCTCGCGCATCTCGCCGTCACGGCCCGGCAGCAGCACCGGGCGAAAGTGCCCGCCGCGCGTGCCGAGCACGGCGAGGTAGAGGTTGTCCTCGACCGTCATGCCGAGGAACGAACGAGACTTTTGGTAGGTGCGGCCCATCCCGAGCTTGGCGCGCGCCCGCGGGGGCAGCACGCTGACGTCCTCGCCGAGGAAGTCGATCGTTCCCGAGCTTGGTCCGACGTCGCCTGAGATGACGTTGAACAGCGTTGTCTTGCCGGCGCCGTTCGGGCCTAGGATCGCGCGCCTCTCACCGTGCGCGACGTCGAGATCGACGTCGCGCACGGCGTGGAGGCCACCGAAGCGCCGGCCGATCCCCCGCAAACGGAGGATCGGCTCGGCCACTTCGGGTGCTGCTGCGTCGGTCAAACGATTACCCGACAACCGCCGGGATGCGTGTGTGACCGATCCACGGCAGGTTCCGCTTGACGCACTTCGGCGACGTCCGCCCTGGGGCGGGGGTCGTCGGCGAGAACGTGCCGCCGAACGTCTGGTCGACGCCCGGGATGTAGCCAACCGTCTTGACCGCGAGCTTGCCGGCCTTCTGGATCAGCTGCTGGTAGTAGACCGGGATGACTCCCTGGCGGTTCTTGTCCAGGTAGATCGGCCCGTACGGCGTGCGGAGATGCACACCGGCGATCGACTTCTGCAGCCTCTTCTGGCCGCCCGAGATGTCACCCTTGGCACCCTTCAGGCCCGCGAGGAGGCCCCAGGTGTTCACGTAGTAACCGAACGTGAACGTCGAGGATGCCTGCGGTGCTGCTGCGCCGTACGGCGGGATCGTCTTGAAGACCTTCCCGACGAGCGCGTTGTAGGCCTTTGCAGCCGGTGTTGCGAGGTCGCCGGCCGTCCCTGCGCCGCCGACATAGGCCCCGACCACACGCGTCGAGAGCTGCTGGAACTGACCCGGGGTACCCCAGAACAGGTTGCCGATGAACTTCTTACCGTTGATCGGCCCGTGCGCCTGCTCGTATGCCTTGAGGAACGGAATCAGCCCTGCACCACCGACCGCGACGAACGTGCCGTCGACGTTGGTCGGCATCTGCTGAGCGTACGACGAGTAGTCGGTCGTGTTGAGCGGCGGGAACACCCGCTTCGTCACGTTGCCACCCACCGCGCAGAACTCGGCGATGAAGCCTGCCGCCGAGGTCCACGCGAACGAGTAGTCGTCGGCCACCACGGCAGCCGTCCGCCACCCGAGCTTGTGGTACGCGAGGTCGCCGAGCCCGGCGTTCCACTGCGCCCCGTCACCGTTGAAGCGGAAGAAGTTCTTCGCCCGCACCTTCAGCGTCGTGTCCTGCGCGCCCGCGGAGCCGTCGACGAACGTCTTGTTGGGATGCTGCTTCGCGTAGTTGGCGACTGCAATCGACTCGTCACCCGACAGCGGACCGATCATGATGTCGGCGCCCAGCTGCTCCATCAGGCGCTTGGTCTCCTTGATCGCCGTGTCGGCGCGGTCGTTCGAGCAACCAACCCCGACGAACTTGAGGGGATGGCCGTTGATCTGGCCGCCCGTCCACCCTGCCCGCGGGAGGTTCGGGTTCTTCGCCTTCGCACCGGTGTACTGCACCATCGCGGTGACGACGCCGGCCATGTCCTGGTTGTCGAACGAACCGAACGCGCCCTGACAGTCGGACAGGACCGCGATCTTGATCGTCGACGCACCGCTACGAGCTGCCGCAGTCGTTGCGAGAACGGCAGCGGTCGCGAAGACCACCATCGCTGCGAGCGAGATGATCCTCCACTTGCTCTTGAGAGCATTCATTCGGATGCCCTCCTCCTTTCAATTGACGTGGGGGGTCAAAATGGTTTCTTGGGTAAGACGTTCCGTTCGGTGAAACAGACGTGCCACGAGCTCGGCGTGGGTCAAGGCCTCCTTTCAGACACTGGGCTCCACGACTACGACCGGCGTGCGGTCGTCGGGGTCGTTGCGGCGCCCGAAAACGAGGTCCACCGCGCGCTCCCAGAGGCCCATCAGGCCACCCGGTGAGACGAGCACGATGACCAGGAAGATCGCGCCGATCAGCGTGTGGAACCGTGGGCCGATGAAGCTGATCTGCTGCGAATAGTTGTTGATGATGACGTAGAAGAGCGCGCCCACCCAGGCGCCTTCGAGGCGGTACAAGCCACCGACGACGGCGATCACGAGCACGTCGATCGTCGCTCCGAGATCGATCGACGCGGGGTCGATGTGACCGTTCCACCAGACGAAGAGAATGCCGCCGATCGCGGCGATGAACGAGGCGAAGCCGAATGCGATCGTCCGGTGGAGGATGACGTTGTAGCCGAGCGAGGCCATCCGGATCGGGTCGTCACGAACACCCTGCAGCGTCAGCCCGAATGGTGTCCGCGCGATGTAGCGGAGCAGGAGGTAGACGCCGAGCGCTGCGACGAGCGCGACGTAGTACAGCCGGTTCTGATGTGCCTCCACGCGGCCGATCGCACTCGGCGCGGGGATGCCGCTGATCCCGCCGAAGCCCGACACGTCTGTCACCTGGCCGAACGTCAGATTCGCGATCACCGAGTAGGTGAGCGTGATCATCAGGAAGTAGATGCCGACGCTGCGGCTCGCGAGCGCGCCGAAGAGCAGTCCGACGACGACGGCGGCCACGATGCCCGCGAGCAGTCCCCAGTACGGGTTCCAGCCGAGGTTCAGCCCCTTCGTGTTGCCGTTCGTCGTGGCGTTGCCCACGACGAAGCCGGCGACGCCGTAGACGGCGACCTGCGCGAGCGAGACCATGCCGCCGTAGGCCGAGAGGAAGATCAGGCTCGCCGCCACGATGCCGAGGAAGAGCATCTGCGTCAGCAGGGCGCCCACCCAGTAGCCCGACAAGAAGAACGGCGCGAGCACTGCGAGGAGGAGCGCGAGCAC
Source organism: Gaiellaceae bacterium (assembly GCA_046594035.1). Classification (GTDB taxonomy): domain Bacteria; phylum Actinomycetota; class Thermoleophilia; order Gaiellales; family Gaiellaceae; genus PALSA-600. Next base: position 6,858 of record JBKJQL010000006.1, on the reverse strand, counting down.
GCCGACGACACGGTCCGGCGTCGCGCGGCTCATGCCGGCCTCCCGAAGAGCCCGAGTGGTCGGACCGCGAGGACGATCGCCACGAGGATGAAGGTGAAGATGATCGAGTAGTACGTGTAGGTCGCCGGCAGGTACGCGGCGGAGAAGTTGCTCGTTAGCCCAAGGAGGAGCGAGCCGATCGCTGCGCCGCCGAGCGAGCCCATGCCGCCGATGATCACGACGACGAGCGAGTAGAGAAGCCAGTTCGCGTCGACGCCAGGCGCGAGGCTCGAGAACGAGCCGCCGATCACGCCGCCGAGGCCCGCAAGGGCCGAACCGACCGCGAACGCGATCGCGAATGTGAGTTGGATGTTCACGCCGAGCGCAGAGACCATCGCGCGGTCGTCGACTCCGGCGCGGATCACCATCCCGGTGCGCGTCTTCTTCAGCCACACCCAGAGCAGCAGGCCGATCGACACGGCGATGCCGAGGATGATCAGGCGTGTCGCGGTGTACTGGATACCCTCGACGCGAAGGTTCGCGAACTTGTCGAAGTTGCGCGGCCACGCGATGTCTTCCGCGACGCCGCCGAAGTGCGCGAGCATCTGGTCAGCGAGGATGATCGAGATCGCGATCGTGATCAGGGCCTGGCGCAGGTCCTGGCCCTGGTTCCAGCGCAGGAACGCCTGCTGCATGACGATCCCCATCGCGGCGATCAGGAGGGTCGCGACGACCGCCGGGACGATCCAGTGCGTCAGGTTCACCTGTGCGCTCGTGAGACCGAACGAGCCCTCTCCGACCAGGTTGCGCTGCAGCTTCAGTGCGACGTAGCCACCGAAGAGGAAGAGTGCGCCGTGCGCCATGTTGACGACGCGCATCAGGCCGAAGATCAGCGTGAACCCGCTCGCGACGACGAAGTAGAGCCCTGCCGCGGTGACGCCGTTCAGGATCGTGATCAGGAAGTCTTTGGGGTCGTGCACGGCCGACCCGAACGCGGTTGCCCACTTGCCCGTCGTCGGTGCGAAGAAGAGCACCCACAGCACGGGGACGATGAGCAGGATCGTGAGCAGGCTCCAGCCGGCGACGATCAGCACCCGGCGGCGCAGGGCCAGACTGCGCGCGCGCCTCGAGATTGCGTCAGGCCTACCGACAGCGGCGTCAGTCACGCGCTCGGCTCCAGGTAGAGGACCGCGCGGCTCGACTCCGCGGTCTGCGGAATGCGGTCCGACACTCGCACGAGCGACGGGTAACGGGAGCGGTCGAGCAGATCCGCCCCCGGCCAGTTCAGCTCGATCAGGTTGCCGGCCGGATCGTGGAAGTACAGCTGCCCCTGGCCCGAGGGAAGCTCGGTGAGCGCGGCGCCCCATTCGTCGGACGTCCACGCGGAAACGGCCTCGTACGCCGCGTCGAAGTCGTCGATCGTGATCCCGAGGTGATGACGTGCCGGAGGCTTGCCGGCTTCGTCCAGGAAGAGGTGCAGTTGCAAATCACCCACGCGCAACCACTGCACCGGCGTGTCGAAGATCGGCGTCGGAATCCGCTCCATGCCGAAGACCTCTTCGTAGAACCGCGTCGACGCCTGGAGATCCGAAGCAGAGATGCTGACGTGGTTGATCCCCGTGGCTCGCACTGCCCGAGTCTTCCGGGTTTCGGGCAATAGGTCAAGTGGGGAAGTTGGCACTTGGACCGATAGGTTTTGCCTATGAATTTCCGGCAGCTCGAATGCTTCCTCGCGGTGGTCGATGAAGGGTCGTTCACGCGCGCTGCCCGGCGTCTCGGGATCACGCAGCCCTCGCTCTCGCAGCACATCAAGACGATGGAGTCCGAGCTCGACGGGACGGTGCTCGACCGCCTGCCGCGCGGCGTCTCGCTCACGCCCGCGGGGCGAGCTCTGCTCCCCGAGGCCCGACTCGCTGTGCGCTCGCTCGAGCGCGGCCGGCAGTGGGCGCGTTCGGCCCTGGCGGGCGAGCTGGGCGAGCTCGAGATCGCGACGGTGCTTTCGATGGCCGTCGGCGTGTTGCCACGGCACATCGGCATCTGGCACCAGCTTCATCCCAACGTCTCGATCAGGCTGCACGAGTTCCGCCACCGGCAGCTGCTCGAGGATGCGGTCGAGCAAGGGATTGCCGACTTCGCCGTCGGCCCGCGGCCGCTCCGCCGCTGGGACGGCCCGCTCGAGACCGTCGCCTGGGAGGAGTTCGTCCTCGTTGTTGCGAGCTCCGACCCGCTCGCGCGGCAGGCGAGCGTCACGCTGGAAGAGCTGAGCGAACGCGAGTGGGTGCTCTACCACCCCGACCACGGGCTCGCCGGGATTGTCGAGGAGATCTGCCGCGGAGCAGGCTTTCGGCCCCGGGGAAGCGTGCGAACCTCGCAGGCCGAGGGTGCGGTCCGACTTGCGTCCTTCGGCGTCGGCGTTGCGCTCGTGCCCGACAACATCGTCGGCCCCGGCGCCGAGTGCGCCGTCCTGCGCTTCGAGCCGCGGCTCGTCCGCGGCGTCTCCGTCTATTCGCGCAGCGACTGGTCCCCGACCGCGGTTGCGTTCGTCGACGTTCTGCGAAGCAACCCACGGCCGTGGCCCGACGGCGCCGTGTCGATCGAGCTGTAGCGCTTGTAGGGTGCAGCCGATGCGCGCGCCGATGCTTCTCCTGCTCCTCACGCTCGCGCTCGCAGGATGCGGGTCGTCGGCGAAGCAGTCCGCGCCCGACTTCGACGGCGTGCGGGCGCGGACGACGGCGACAGGCTCCGCCGTGTTCCGGTACCTGATCAGCATCAACGCCGGCGGTACGCGCATCACTGCGGAGGAGAACGGCAGCGCGTCGTTCTCGGCGCGCCGGGGGCACCTCTACAAGCAACTGCCGGGCGGCCAGTTTCCCCAGGAGCTCGTGATCATCGGGCCGCTCACCTACTCGAATGCCAACGTGCAGGCGGCGCTCGCCGACCGGAGCGTGCCGCCCTGGACGAAGCTCGACACACGCCGTCTGACCGCGAAGCAACGCAGCGCGCAGCCCGACGAGCTCGACCATGTTCTCGCACCGGTCTATCTCTCGGACGGAGTCGCCGTCGCGACCTACGGGGGAGAGGAGAGCGACGGGACGTTCCGCTACACGGGGCGCGTCGATCCCGCTCGGCTCGCTCGCCGCGTGCCGCGCTCGATCATGGTCGCGACGCGAAACGACTTCCCTGCGACGAGCTTCCCCGCGACGTTCTGGCTCGGCGCCGACGGGCACCTGAGCCGCGTGCTCGTGGACTACACGACCCCGAAGGGCACGAAGGTGACGATCGACGCGGTGTATTCGGAGTACGGCTCGAAGGTCGACCTGACCTTGCCGGCGCCCGCCAAGATCAAGGACATCTCGCCGTAGAGGCTTGGTCCCAGGCGAGCGCCGCTGCGAGCACCGTCTCGTCGCGGGGCGCGATGAGCTGCAAGTCGCCGATCGCGATCGCTGCCCAGCCGAGCACGTTGAACGGGCGCAGGAACGCCGTCGCCGGGATGCGGATGTCGAGCTCGTCGCAATCCACCGCCGGCACCTCGACACCGAGCACGGGCGCGACATAGAGATCGACATCGGGACGCCAGGTGCGCCACACACGCACCGCTTCCCTCGCGCGTGCCACCTCCGCCGGGTCGACCTCTTGCGCCTGCTCGAGCTTCACCCGCACATTCGGCCCGTACTCGTCCGCGCGCGCCGGGAACGTTTCCCGGTGCGCCTCGGCAGCCTCGTGGAAGAACAGCGGCCACGTGTCGTCGGGGGGATCGGGGATCATCGCTTCGACGACGCGTGCGCCCAGCGCTTCCAGTTGCTCGACGTACGCCTCGCCGGCCCGGTTCTCCGCTTGCGCCGGGCCGCCCACGGACGGCGGTCGCGTCAACAGCCCGACCGTCAGCCCGTCGAGGCGCGGGTCTGGGAGTGGGGAGGCGGCGAGAATCGACCACATCGTGGCGACCTCCGCGACGCTTGTCGCCATCGGCCCGACCGTGTCGAAGCTGCGGCAGAGGGGGTACACGCCGTCGACCGGCACCCGTCCCCAACTCGGCTTGAAGCCGACGACGCCGCAGCACGATGCCGGCAGTCGGATCGAGCACCCCGTGTCGGTGCCGACCCCGATGTCGCAGAGCCCGGCTGCCAGTGCGGCGGCGTTGCCGCCGGAAGAGCCACCGGTCGTGCGGCCGGGCAGGAGCGGATTCTGCACGGTGCCGTACCAGTCGTTCTGGCTCGTGACGCCCCATGCGAACTCGTGCAGGTTCGCCTTGCCCACGATCACGGCCCCCGCGTCGACGAGCCGCTCGACGGCGCTCGCTGTGCTTCTCGGCACGTGCTCCGCGTAGATCTTCGAGCCGTACGTCGTGCGGATGCCCGCGGTGTCGAACAGGTCCTTGACGAGCAGGCGGCGCCCGTGCAGAGGGCCGGGCTTGGCGGGCCGCGGCTCGACCTCGGTGATGATCGCGTTGTACGGGTCGCTCATGGGACGAGCGCGACCGGTCTGCTCATCGGCCCGAGCGGATCGCGCTCAGCGTCGTGCGCGGGTTGATCGCCTCGGGATCGATGCGCAGATGGAGCACCGCCGGCTTGCCCGCGTCGAGTGCGCGATCGAGGGCGGGGGCGAACTCTGCGGTGCGCTCGACGGTCTCGCCGTGCGCGCCGAACGCGCGCGCGTACGCAGCGAAGTCGGGGTTGACGAGGTCCGTGCCCACGACACGCCCGGGGAAGTGCCGCTCCTGGTGCATGCGGATCGTCCCGTACATCGCGTTGTCGACGACGATGACGACGATCGGCAGGTCGTACTGCACTGCCGTTGCGAGCTCCTGGCCCGACATCACGAAGTCACCGTCGCCCGACCAGCAGATCACGGTCCGCTCCGGCGCGACCGCCTTTGCCGCCACGGCGGCGGGAACCCCGTAGCCCATCGCGCCGCTCGTCGGTGCGAGCTGGCTCGGGAACGAGTGGAAGCGCCAGAAGCGGTGGATCCAGACCGTGTGATTGCCGGCGCCGTTGGTGACGATCGCATCGGGCACGCGCGTGCGCAGGTGCGCGATGCACTCGCCGAGGTCGACGTCGCCGAGCATCGGGTCGTGCTGTTGCCAGGCTTCGTACTCGGCGCGCGCCGTGGCCCGCTCGTCGCTCCAGCGCGGCTCGACGCGCAAGTCGCGCACGGCGGAGGCGAAGCGCTCCATTCCGGAGAGGATCGGCAGCGCCGGCTGGTACACGCGCCCCAGTTCCTCGGCGCCCGGATGGACGTGAACGAGAGTCTGGCGCGGTTGCGGCACGTCGAGGAGCGTGTAGCCGGAGGTCGTCATCTCGCCGAGCCGTGCCCCGACCACGAGCAGAACGTCGGCGTCCTTCACGCGCGCTGCGAGCGCAGGGTTGATCCCGATACCGACGTCGCCCACGTAGCTCGGCGAGTCGTTGTCGAGGCAATCCTGGCGCCGGAACGCGGCGCCGGCGGGGAGGTCGTTCGCCTCCAGGAAGACCCGCAGATCCGCGGATGCACGCGGGGTCCAGCCGGCACCTCCGAGGATCGCGAACGGGCGCTCGGCGCTCGCGAGCAGCCCGCGCAGCGATTCGAGGTCGTCTGCGGCCGGACTCGGCTGGATGACGCGGAACGCCGGCGCGTCCGGCGCGTCGGTCTCCATCGCGAGCATGTCCTCGGGCAGCGCGAGCACGACCGGCCCCGGGCGACCGGCGCACGCCACGCTGAACGCGCGCGCGACGAGCTCCGGGATGCGCTCGACGCGGTCGATCTGCGCGACCCACTTGGCGAGCGGCCCGAACATCCGGCGGTAGTCGACTTCTTGAAAGGCCTCGCGCTCTTCCTGGTTCGCCGCGACCTGGCCGACGAGGAGGATGAGCGGCGTCGAGTCCTGGAACGCCGTGTGCACACCGACCGATGCCTGCGTCGCGCCCGGCCCGCGCGTGACCATGCAGATGCCGGGCCTGCCCGTGAGCTTGCCGTAGGCCTCCGCCATGTTCGCGGCGCCGGCCTCGTGCCTGCAGGTGATCAGGCGGATCGGCGAGTCGTAGAGCCCGTCGAGGAGATCGAGGTAGCTCTCGCCCGGAACGCAGAACGCGACGTCGGTGCCGTGCAGCGCGAGCTGGTCGGCGAGCAGCCTGCCGCCGCGGCGGCTCACAGCTCGTGCTCGAGGTAGATGCGCGCGCGCTGCAGCTTCGGCTTTGCCTCGTCGTCGGGGTCGACGTAGCTGATCGTCCGCTTGCCCGCCCACTCCTGCGGGAGCACGAGCACACGGACGAACGCCGTCTCCTCCGTCTTCGACGCGGCGGCGTACACGGGGTCGGGGCCGGTCTCGTACCACCACTCGAAGGGGCCGTAGTCGTGCGAGGTGCCCTCCGTGTCGATGCGGATCTGCCCCCCGAGCAGGACGCGCAGCCCGGGACCGGGATGCGTGTGCCGGTACGCAACGCCGCCGGGCGGAAAGTCGACCCGGTCGCAGCGCAGGAGCCACGCTCCCTCCGGGCGTTCCGTGAGCTCCCAGACGAGCGCCCGGCCCGCGACACGGGCAACCCCGACGTGGGCTTCGTCCGCCTCGACGTCGTAGACGACGTGGTCGCCCGGTCCTGTCTCGACGCCCTCCGGGTGGTCGGTCAGCCGGAGGATCAATGGAAAGTCTGCCCGCCGTCGATCACGATCGTCTGGCCCGTGATGAAGTCGGAGCCGCCGCCCGCGAGAAAGACGACTGCGCCGACGACGTCCTCCGGAACCTGGTCGCGCTGCAGCGTGCGCGCCGAGACCGAGACCTCGCGCAGCTTCTCGACCACTTCCGGGTGCGCTTCGACGCCCGCCGACATCGTGAAGCCGGGAGCGATGCAGTTGACGAGCACCCGGAAGTGGTCGAGAAGCTGCGCGAGGTCTCGGTCTCGGCGC
>JBKJQL010000272.1:0-5556 GCA_046594035.1 Gaiellaceae bacterium | reverse complement strand
GGCCGGCGCGGCAAAGGAGGCGGCGACGCCGACCGAAGGCGTCGACTACTCCGGTACGAACGTCCAGGAGCAGGGCGTCGACGAGCCCGATCTCGTCAAGACGAACGGCACGACGCTCTTCGCCGTCGCAGGTGGCCGGCTGAACGCCGTCGATGTCACAGCGACACGGCCGCGACTGCTCGACTCGCTCAAGCTCGACGGAGGCTGGAGTCACGAGCTCCTGCTCGCAGGCGACCGGCTGCTCGTGCTCTCGCGCGGCGGCTACTGGCTCGAGCCCCGCCCCGCGATGGCGGCGATCGCGATGCCGTACTACCCGGCGAAGTCGGTGCTCGCGGAGATTGACGTCTCCAACCCGAAGGCGCTGCGCCTCGTCCGCACCCTCACACTCGACGGCGCCTACGTCGACGCGCGCCTCGTCGACGGAATTGCGCGCGTCGTCGTCTCGTCCCAGGTGCCGACGATCCTGCCGTTCGAGTCGCCGACCGAGACGACGGACGCCGGGCTTGCGAAAGCGCGCGGACAGAACCGCGCCGTCGTCCAGTCGTCGAAGCTCGGCTCCTGGCTCCCGACCTACCGCATCAAGCGCGCCGGACGCCCGGCGCAGGCGCCGCGCCCGTTGGTGCAGTGCCGGAACGTCGACCACCCGCGCCAGTTCTCCGGGCTCGGGATGCTGACCGTGCTCACGGTCGACCTGGCCAAGGGCCTGGTCCCGACGGACTCGCTCGGCGTGATGACCGACGCACGGATCGTCTACGCCTCGACCGGCAACCTCTACCTCGCGACCGAGCGCTGGGCAGTTCGGCCGCTGATCGCGACCCCGACCAAGTCGCCACAGAACGTCACCACCGCCATCCACCGCCTCGACATCTCCGACCCGACCCGCACGCGCTACCGCGGCAGCGGCAGCGTCTCCGGCTATCTGCTGAATCAGTGGTCGCTCTCGGAGTACAACGGCATCCTGCGCGTCGTCAGCACGGACGCGCCCGCGTGGTTCGACTCGAGCGACACGACCACGTCGTCACTGACCACCCTCCGGTTCCGCGACGACGCGCTGTACCAGATCGGCCGCGTCGGCAACCTCGGCAAGGGCCAGCGCGTCTACGCGATTCGCTACGTCGGCCCGACCGCGTACGTCGTCACGTTCAAGCAGGTCGACCCCCTCTACACCGTCGACCTCGCCGACCCGGTGCGCCCGCGCGTGCTCGGGGAGCTCGAGATCCCCGGCTACTCGGCCTACCTGCATCCGATCGGCAACGACCTGCTGCTCGGGATCGGGCAGGACGTCACCGACCAGGGCCGGCTGGCGGGCACGCAACTCTCACTCTTCGACGTCTCCGACCTGCGCCACCCGAAGCGGCTCGCGCACGCGACGCTCGGCCCGGGCTGGTCCGAGGCGGAATCCGACCACCACGCCTTCCTCTTCTGGCCGCGCACCGGCCTCGTCGTCGTCCCCTTCGCCGAGCGCGCCGTCGGGTACCACGTGAGCCGGCCGAGCGGCATCGACCTCGTCGGCCGGATCGCGCATCCCACGGCGACGGGCTTCGGCGCGATCAGGCGCTCCGTGGTCGTCGGCAACAGCGTCTTCACTGTTTCGGACGCGGGCGTCGCGTCGAGCAGCCTGACCGCACTCGCGCCGGAGGGCTGGGCGAAGTTCCCGGAGCCCGTCGCGACGCCCGTGCCGGGACCGGGCATCCGCTGATCTAGCGCGAACCGCCTCAGCAATCGCGTCGTTCCTGCCGATAGGTGGTCTGTGACCAGAGGCGTCGGACTGATCTTCGCGGTGATCTCGCTCGCCATCACCGGCGCGCTCTTCGCGCTGCAGAGCAAGAGCCAGGGACCAACGTCCGCAGCCGCGACGCACGCCGAGTCGCAGGCGCTCGCCACCGCGGCGTCGGCCGGCTTCGCACCTGTCGACCAGTTTCTCCAGCTCGCCCATGCGCAGAGCGACACCTACGTCGGCGCGCAACTTCCTGCAGGCACCGGCGTGACCGTCGTCGGCGCATCGAGCACGAACTATTGCCTCGAGCTGACGATCACCGGTGCGGTCCTGCACGAGAACGGGCCGGGCGGAACGCCCGCATCCGGGCACTGCTGAGAAGCACCGTACGATCGGGCTGTGAACATTCGGCGCATCGTCGTTGCCCTCGCGGCCGTCGCCTGCGCGGGGTGCGGCGTGGGACCCCGCGAGTCGTCGCAGATCGCCGCCGGCCACAAGATCTTCGACGGCGCATGCGCCTACTGCCACACGCTCACGGGGCACGACGTGCAGATCGGCGGCGGCGACCTCGGCGACCATCGCTTCTCGCTTGCCGACCTCGAAAGCTTCACGCGCGCCATGCCCGTCCGGCCGCGGCTCAGCGGCGCGCAGTTGCGGGCCGTCGCGGCATACGTTCGCGCACGCGAGCTGACACTGGCTCCTTAGACGCGCGGCTCGTGGCTTCCGGCGACGAGATCGGTCAGCGCATGCCGTAGCTGTTCAACCACCGAATCAGGTTGAGTTTTCAACTCCGAACCTGATTAGTCGTACTGAGGAGGCGCGTCACCGGCGCTCGCGACGATCCTGGGGTAGCGCTCCTCGTCGGCCGGTGCACGGGCGAGCACCGCCAACAGTACGCGCCACTCATCGCCGAAGTCGAAGATGTAGGCAATCGTCGCGCCGTCCTCGAGCCCGAGCTCCGCGAGGTTGACACCCGCGCTCTTCTGCCCCGGCTCGAGCTCGTTCGGCGCTGTGTATTCGCGCTCGGCGCTTCCCCAGAACTCGCCGTCCAGCCAGAACGAGTAGAGGTGGTCGTCGTTCCAGCCGAACGCCTCTTGCAGGATGCGGTGCAGGTCGACCAGGGTTTGGTCGCTGCGGACAGCGACCTCGCGGCTGACGCCGGCGAAACCGTCGAGGCTCGCTCGAAAGGTGATCGCGTCGGTCGCGGGCGGCGCGCGCAACTCGTCCGAGAGGACGCGGTACTCGGTCGCCATCAGCTTGTCCTTCGGCCGGCCGGCTGCTTCCTTCATCGCGATCAGGTGGTCGAGTGACGCAACGATGATCGTTGCTCCTGCGACGACGATGCTCGTGCCTCGGGCCTTCAATTCCCGATAGGCCGGTGCCCCCGCTGGTTCCGCCAAGATGTCGAGCGCGCCGAGGTGGGTCGCGAAGGTGAAGTTCGCGCCGTTCTCGAGCGTTTTTGCATCGAGTTGAACGGGAAGCCCGTCCGGAGCGCCTCTCAACGTGGCTCCGAGTTCCTGCAGTACGCCGGCAAGCCTTGCGAGGTTCTCGCGGTCGCGTGAGTACGCAACGTCGACGTCGAAGGTTCCGTACGTCGACCCGTACGAGCCTCCGGCAACACCGCCAATCACGACGAAGTCGACGTTCGCGGTGGCGAGCGCCTCGAGCAGCGGAACGGGGTCGAAGACGTCAGTGTTGCTGCGCACGACGCAACTCATTCATGCCGCGCGACCACGCAGCTTGGTTCGCGATCCGCTGCTCAGGCGAGTGTGCGAGCGTCGCCGCCATGAGCGTGCGGTCGTGACCGTAGTCGATCGGCTCTGCCTCGAGCAGCAATTCCTCGCCGAGCAGGTCGAGCAGCTCCGCGAGCGTTGCGACCGAGGGAGAGACGACCCCGCGCTCGATGCGCGAGATCGCCGCCTGGCTCGTCCGCGCCCGCGCTGCAAGCTGGCTCTGCGTGAGCCCGTGGCGCTTGCGGACACTCTGGAGGAGCGAGCCGGGAGCCGTCATGTGCATATCTTATCTGACGTACGTAACGCATGAGAGGGTGCAGAGGTGAACCGCGCCTAGGATCGAATGGTGCAGGTCAGAGCCGCCGTCCTCGAGCAGTTCGGAGCGCCGCTCGTCATCCGGGACGTCGAGCTCGCCGAACCGCGCGCCGGCGAAGTGCTCGTCCGCCTCGTCGCGTGCGGCGTCTGCCACACCGATCTCTACACCGCCTCCGGCGCCGACCCGTCCGGGTACGCACCGACGGTGCTCGGCCACGAAGGCGCGGGCGTGGTGGAGAAGATCGGCGACGGCGTCACCTCGCTCGCAGTTGGCGATCATGTCGTCACGCTCTTCTCGCCGCAGTGCCGCGAGTGCACCCACTGCCTGAGCGACCGCACGAACCTCTGCCTCGCGATTCGCGAACAGCAGAACCAGGGCTACCTGCCTGACGGCACGACGCGGCTTTCGATCGACGGCGAGCCGGTGCGTCACTTCATGGGCACCTCGACCTTCGCCGAGTACACCGTGATGCCCGAGATCGCCCTCGCGAGGATCAACCCTGAAGCACCACTCGAGGGTGCAGCCCTGTTCGCGTGCGGACTCACGACCGGCCTCGGAGCGGCGATGAACACCGCGAAGGTCGAGGCGGGATCGACGTGCGTCGTCTTCGGCGCAGGGATGGTCGGGCTCGGCGCCGTGATCGGTTGCAGGCTGCAAGGCGCGGAACGGATCATCTGCGTCGACCTCTCCGAAGAACGCCTCGCGCTCGCCTCCCGCCACGGCGCGACCGAGACGATGCACGGCGGCCCCGACACCGTCGAGCAGATCGTCGAATCGACAGACGGGTTCGGCGCCGACTACACCTTCGAGGCCACCGGTAACGTCAGCGTGATGCAGCAAGCAGTCGAAGCCGCGCGCATGGGCTGGGGCCTTTGCACGGTCGCGGGCGTCGCCGGCAGGGGCGAGACGCTCGACATCGTGCCGCGCTACTTGATCACCGGCCGCCGCGTCGCCGGCTCGTCGTTCGGCGGCGTCAAGGGACGCGACGGTGTTCCCGCACTGGTCGAGCGCTGGCTCGCCGGCGACATCGACGCCGAGTCGTTCATCTCGCACCGCATCTCACTTGACGGGGTGAACCGCGGCTTCGAGTTGATGGAAGCTCAAGACGGGATCCGGAGCGTGATCCAGTTCTCGTGATCCTCGAGCGTGCAGAACACCCAACCTGGACGTCGAATGCCTACCTCGTTGCAGACGGCGACGGCGGCCACGGCGTGCTCGTCGACTCGAACGGCGTCGAAGAGCCGCTGCTCGCGCTGATCGACGAGCGCAAGATCACGATCACGCACGTCCTCGTCACGCACCAGCACGGCGACCACGTGGTCGACGTCACCGGGCTCGCAAAGCGCTTCGGCGTCCAGGTCGTCGGCAGCGCACTGACGAAAGCTGCCGGCGTGCCGATCGACGAGACGTTCGGCGACGGCGACGTGATCCGCTCCGGCGAGCTCGAGATCGAGGCGATCGCAACTCCCGGCCACTGCCCCGACCACTTCGCGCTGCTCGTGAACGGCACCGACTGCCTGACCGCCGACTGCCTCTTCAAGGGCACGGTCGGCGGGAGCGGTGGCGGCGGCCCGACCGGCTACGCCGACCAGGTCAACTCGATCATGAACCGGCTGATGAAGCTGCCGCCCGAGACGCGCATCCACCCGGGCCATACACTGCCCTCGACGGTCGGTGATGAGTGGGAGCACAACCCGTTCATTCGCATCTGGCGCGGGCTCGACGCCGAAGGAACGGAACAGTGCCGCGTGCGCGGGGAGGAAGTGACACTGATCCTCTTCGGGCCCGAC
>JBKJQL010000140.1:0-8318 GCA_046594035.1 Gaiellaceae bacterium | reverse complement strand
AGAAAATGTCGACGTAGTCGAGGCCCATGCGGCCTAGCGACTGGTCGAGCGAGGCGAGCAGGTACTTGCGTGAGCCCCACTCCCCGTACGGCCCAGGCCACATGTCGTAGCCGGCCTTCGTCGAGATCACCAGCTCGTCGCGATACGAGCGGAAGTCCTTGTCGAGGATCCGGCCGAACGTCTCCTCGGCCGAGCCGAAGGGCGGGCCGTAGTTGTTCGCCAGGTCGAAGTGCGTCACGCCGAGGTCGAACGCGCGCCGCAGGATCGCCCGGCCCGACTCGAGCGGCCGGTCTCCGCCGAAGTTGTGCCAGAGGCCGAGCGAGATCGCCGGCAGCTGCAGGCCCGAGCGTCCGCTGCGCCGGTACTGCATGTGCTCGTAACGATCGGCGGCCGCGAGGTAGCTCACGGCGTGAGTATGGCGTACACGCAGAACGCGGCCAGCACTGTGACGGTGAGGAACGTGCGCCTCACCGTCACGGTGTATTCAGGGGAGGGCGGCGACGAACCGCGGCAGGCATGCGGGCCCGACACCGCCCACGCACAGGACACCATGGCGCGCCTTACTGCCACCTGACTAAGAGCGAGCTAAGAGCGACCAAAGACGAGCGGCCACGTAGAACCCGAACGAGATCGAGCTGATGAAGAAGCTCGTCGGCCACGGCTGCGCGAGCGAGAGCAGGATCCCGCCCTCGGTGGAGACGAGCGCGATCCCGATGCTCACCAGCACGGTCAGGCCCGGACGGACGGTCAGCCGCTGCGCGGCGGCCGCAGGTGTGATCACGAGCGTCAGGACGAGGAGAACCCCAACGACCTGGATCGCCTCCGCCGTCGTCAGCGCGACGAGCAGAAAGATCGCGACCGAGAGCGCGCGCACCGGCACGCCCCGCGCGGCCGCGACCTCGGGGTCGATCGCCGCGAAGTAGAGCGGGCGGTAGAGCAGCGCGAGCGCGACGAGCACCACCACCGCGACGATCGCGAGGTTGCGCAGCTGCGCGTCGTCGACGCCGACGATGCTGCCGAAGAGCAGGTTCGTCGCCGCGGTCGCGTAGCCCTGGTAGAGCGAGAGGAACAGCACCCCGAGCCCGAGCCCGAAGGCGAGGACCGCACCGATTGCACTGTCGCGCTCGCGGCCACGGAGCGAGAGGACTCCGAGCGCGGCTCCGACCGCGAGCGAGCCGCCGAGCATCCCCAGCACAGGATTGAGACCGATCACGAGAGCGCCCGTCGCGCCGGTGAAGCCGAGCTCCGAGATCGCGTGCACCGCGAAGCTGAGGCCGCGCATCACGACGAAGACGCCGATCGCGCCGGACACGATGGCGACCACGGCTCCCGCGAGAAGCGCGGTGTGCACGAAGTGCTCGCCGAGCAGCGTGGTGAACATCAGTGGACGTGGTGGACGTGCTCAGCGTCCGGTGTCCCGACGACAACGACACGTCCGCGCACGCGGAGCACGTCGATCTCGGTGTCGTAGAGGCGTGACAGAGTCTCCGTGTTGAGCACGTCGTCCACGGCGCCGATCGCCCAGCCGTCCGGCCCGAGGTACAGGACGCGGTCGACGGCGGTGAGGATCGGGTTGACGTCGTGCGTGACGAACACGACCGGCGTCCCTGCAGCGCGGCGACGCTCGTCGAGCAGTTGCACGATCACCTGCTGGTAGGCGAGGTCGAGCGAGAGCAGCGGTTCGTCGGCGAGCAGCAAGCCCGGATCCGAGACGAGCGCCTGCGCAACACGCAGGCGCTGCTGTTCACCGCCGGAAAGGCGGCCGAGCGGTGCTGCGGCGAGCGCCGTCGCTCCGACGGAGGCGATCACGTCGTCGATCCGGCGACGGTCGTCCGCTGCGAGGCGGCCGATGCCCCACCGGTGTCCGTCGAGCCCGAAGCGAACGAGGTCGCGTCCGCGCAGCGGCAGGTCGCGATCGAAGACGCGCTGCTGCGGCACGTAGCCGACGCGGCTGCGGTCGATCGTGATGCGGCCGGACGTCGGCTCGAGCTGCCCGAGCAAGATGCGCAGCAAAGACGTCTTGCCCGCGCCGTTCGGGCCGAGGACGGCCAGGAACTCGCCGGGCTCGATCTGGAACGTCAGGTCGTGCCAGAGCTCGCGGTTGCCAAACCGCAGCGCGAGACCCTCGACGGAGACCACGGGCTTGGTCATCGGGCGAGTGCCTCCTCCAATGCCTGAACCTGGTCGAGCTGCCACTGCTGGAACGTCTTGCCCGGCGGCAGGGTCTCCGTGATCGCGACGACGTGCACACCGGCGCCCTGCGCAGCGGCGCGGATGCGCGCAGTGATCGGCGAGATTGCCTGCTCGTTATAGAGCAGCACGCGAACGCGGCGTTTCGTCACGAGCGCGACCAGCGAAGAGACCGCCCCGGCGGATGGCTCCGTGCCCTGCTCGATCGAACGCGTGAACGACGAAGGCGCCAGGTTGCGGAGGCCGGCAGCCCGAAGGAGATACTCCGGCACGGGCTCGGTGTACGCCACCGGCGCGCCGCGGTGCTTCGCTGCTATCGACGCCACCGCAGCCTGGAGCGGCGCGAGGCTCTTGATGAAAGCGCCCAGGCCCTTCTCGTAGGCGTCCTGTCCGTTCGGATCGACGGCCACGAGTTGCTGCTCGATCGCCGCCGCGATCCTCGGCAGCGCGGTCACGTCGTACCAGAGGTGCGGATTCGCGTCTCGGCCGTGCACGCCGAGCACATCGGCCACGGTCAGCACGTGCCGGTCGGCGTTCGGCGAGGCGCGCTCGAGGCGCGTCATGAACGAGTCGTAGTCGAGACCGTTCTCGACGACGAGCTGGGCGCCCGCGACAGCGAGCCCGTTCCCGGTCCCGGGCTCGAAGAGATGCGGATCGGCGTTCGGATCGGTCAGGACGGACGTGACCTCGACCTGCGACCCGCCGACCTGCCGGACGATGTCGGCGTAGACGTTGGTCGAAGCGACGACCGACACGGTCCCGCCGGGCTTCCCGCCCCCGCACCCGGTGAGTGCGGCCAGCGCCACACACATGAGAATTGTTCTTGTCACAGCCGCTTGACGATAGCGATTCTCGTCAACGTTGGCGAGAACGGTTACCATCAAGGGATGGCAAAGACCTGGGCAGAAGACGCGCAGCACCGGCTCCGGGAAGCGGGCTACCGCAACGGACCGGCCCGCGTTGCCGTGATCGGACTGCTCGATGGTGAGGATTGCTGCGTCTCCGCGGCCGACGTGCACCGGTCGCTCGACGAGCGCGTCGGCCTGGCCAGCGTCTACCGGGTGCTGGAGTCGCTGAACGCGGTGGGGCTCGTCCGCAGGGTCGACGTGGGCGACGGCATCGCGCGCTACGAACCGCTCCGCCGGTCGGGAGAGCACCATCACCATCTCGTATGCACGGAGTGCGGCAAGGTGGAGGCCTTCGACGACCCGGCCCTCGAACGGGCGATTCGGCGCGTCGAGGCGAAGAGCGGCTACGCGGTCGAGCAGCACGATGTCGTGCTGCAAGGCGCCTGCGACACGTGTCGCGATTAACGGTTCTCCAGACTGCGTACGGGCAGCACAGGCAGGATGCGCCATCGCTGAGAACTGGGATCCCGTTCCGGACACACGTGCCGGAGACACCATCGGACGCGCACTACGCGCCCTGCCGTACACCGAGGCGTCGGTGATCGAGCTCTTGGGAGACGACGGCCCGTCCGCCGGCCTCTCGGATGTCGTCGTCTTCGACCGCCGACTGCCGGACACGCCGCTCGGCAATGCAATTCGCCTGCTGCTGCTGCAAGTCCCGATCAGCCGCGACGAGGCGACCGACGCTCTCTCGCAGGACGGTCTCGACGCGCTGCTCACCACCGGCCTGGCACGCGCCGACGGCGACCGGATCGTCATGCGCGGCCGGATCGTTCCCGCGGAAGGGCTGCTCATGGCCTTCGACGGCTTCGCGGTCGGCCATGACGACCCGCACGGGTACGTCGCGAGCTACACGCCGACCGCGTCCTGGCTCGCCGCCCTGACCCCGCGCCGCAAGGTCGGGCGGGCACTCGACATCGGCACCGGGAGCGGAGCGCAGGCGCTGCTCGCCGCGCGCCACAGCGAGCACGTGATCGCCACGGATTTGAACCCCCGTGCGGTCGCGTTCACCGCCTTGAACGCCGCGCTGAACGGGATCGACAACCTCGAGGTTCGGCTAGGCAGCCTCTTCGAACCGGTCGCCGGCGAGACGTTCGACCTGATCACCTGCAACGCGCCGTACGTCGTATCGCCGGAGGACCAGTGGCAGTACCGGGATGCACCGGGCTTCGAGGCCGACCAGCTCTCGCAAGCCCTCGTCACCGAGGTGCCCAAGCATTTGAACCAGGACGGCGTCGGCTGCATGCTCGTGAGCTGGCTCGCGGAGTCGGAAGATGACCCCGACGTGCGCGTCGATCGGTGGCTGCAGGACAACGGCTGTGACGCGTGGGTGCTCGGGCTGAGCGGCGCCGACCCGCTCGACCACGCCGCCGGCTGGAACGAGCACCTCTCGGTCGACCCGGAGGCCTACGGCGCAGCGCTCGACCGGTGGACGTCGTACCTCGAAGAGCTTGGCGTCGGCTGGGTCACCGAGGGCGCCGTGCTCGTGCACAAGCGTCCCGGCGAGGTTCACATGATCCGCACCGATCCCGTCGACGAGGACGAGCTCGAGTACGCCGGCGACCAGGTTGAACGCGTCTTCCACGCGCTCGAGGTCGTCGCGGACATCGACGACCCGGTGGCGCTGCTCGACGAGCGCTTCTCGCTGGTCGAGGACGCGCAGATCCAGCAGGACGCGATCCGAGACGGCGCGACCGTGATTCTCGAGGAAGGCACCTGGCACGAGGTCGAGATCGACGACGAGACCGTGGATGTGCTCGTCGAGCTCGACGGCCGCGCGACCCTCGCCGAGGCGATCGACCGCGCACGCGTGCCGCGACGCCGCTCGACGCTCGCGGACGTGCAGGAGCTCTTCGAGCTCGGCATCCTCGAGCACAAGCCGTGACATCCACCGCAGATCTCCTCGACCAGCATCCCGACGCTGCGGTCTGCCAGCTCGCATTCCGGCAGTTCGGCGGCGTCGCTGCACTCGACGGCGTGATCGCGACGGTGCGGTGCTTCGAGGACAACGTCCTCGTCAAGCAGCGCGTCGCCGAGCCGGGCGAAGGCCGAGTGCTGGTCGTCGACGGAGGCGGGTCGCTGCGGATCGCGCTCGTCGGAGACAACGTCGCGAGCCTCGCGCGTGACAACGGCTGGGCCGGCCTGATCATCCACGGCTGCGTGCGTGATTCCACCGACCTGCGCGGGCTCGCGATCGGGATCAAGGCGCTCGGCACGCATCCAAAGCCGAGCGCCAAGAACGGCGGCGGCGAAATCGACGTGGCGGTCACCTTCGGAGGAGTCACGTTCGAGCCGGGTGCGCGGGTCGCGAGCGACGACGACGGCATCGTCACGTTGTAGTTCACGCAACGTGCGGGGTTTTGTCCCGACACGCCCTTGCGCGCCGTGGCTTCCCCGGCCTACATTGCGGATCCCGCAGGGCACGGAGCGCAAGTAGGTCGAAGCCTCCCGAGCGGTCGTGAAGGGCGCAAGCCCAGATCGGTTGGTCGGGAGGTGGACGAAAGCGCCACCGGCCCAGCGGGATTTTTTTCTTTCTAGGCCTTCGTACCGAGAGTCGCTTCGAGCGTCTTGGACGAGCCGTTCCGCTTGATCGTCAGCGAGATCGAGTCACCGGGCTGGTGCCCGGCGATGATCGCGCGGAGCTTCTCTGCGGTCGCGACGTTTGTGCCGTCGATCGCGGTGATCACGTCGCCGGCCTTCACCCCCGCGGACGCGGCTGCGCTGCCTGCGCTCACCTGGCCGACGGTCACGCCGCCCGAAGCAGCGGTCGTCACGCTGACGCCGAGCAGCGCGTGCTGGGCCTTGCCCGACGCGATCAGCTGCGTTGCGATCGAGCGCACGGTGTTCGACGGCACTGCGAAGCCGACGCCGTCATTGCCACCCGAGTCGCTCTGAATCTGCGAGGTGACGCCGATCACGCGGCCCAGAAGGTCGAGCAGTGGACCGCCGGAGTTGCCGTGGTTGATCGCGGCGTCCGTCTGGATCGCGCCTTCGATGGGCGTGTTGTCGGGCGAGACGATCTCGCGGTTGAGCGCGCTGACGATGCCGGTCGTGACCGTCCCGTCGAGCCCGAACGGATTGCCGATCGCGACGACGCCGTCACCGACCGCGACCTTGCTCGAGTCGGTAAGGGCCAGCGGGACGAGCTTCGACGCGGGTGCGTCGATGTGCAGGACAGCGAGGTCAGTGCTCGGATCCGTGCCGACGACGGTCGCCGTGTAAGTCGAGCCGTCGGAGAGCGTCACCTGGACCGCTGACGAGCCGCTCACGACGTGCTGGTTCGTCACGATGTTGCCCTTCGTGTCGTAGACGAAGCCGGTCCCCTGGGCCGTCCCGCCGCCCTGTCCCGGGAAGGGGCCCTGGGTCGCGGTCTGCGCCGCGTCCACCTCCACCACGCTCGCAACGGAAGCCTTCGCGATCTCACCGACCGAGAGCGTTCCGGACGCGACGTTGGCAACGGCCGGAGCCGCGATCGCGGTCGCGGTCGTCGTGTTGTGAGACGAGCCGTGCGTCAGCGCGACGGCGCCGGCGCCCGCCCCTCCCCCTGCTAGAGCCGCCACGGTGACTGCGACGGCGAAACGATTTCTGTTCCTGGCCATGCTCTTCGTCCCTCCTGCGTTATTTTCCACATCAAGCCTCCATCCACGAGACCAGCCGCCACTGTGCTGATCCTGAGCAGGACCTAAGAAGTGCCTGAGAAGGCAAAGTGTCGGCGGTGTTCACGATGCCGCCCGCACTCCTGCACCGCGACTTCCGGCGGCTGTGGTCGTCGATGCTCTGCTCGAGCCTCGCGATGCAGATGGCCGCGGTCGCGATCGGCTGGCAGGTCTACTCGATCCACCACCGCGCGTTCGACCTGGGCCTGATCGGCCTCGCGGAGTTCGCACCGGTGCCGCTCCTCGCGCTCCCGGCGGGCCAGCTCGCGGACCGACTGCCGCGGATCGCGGTCGTCACGGTTTGGGGGTTCTGCGACGCGGTCGTGATGGCGCTGCTGCTTTTCGTGACGATCAGCGGCGCGCGCTCCCTCTGGCAATTCGTGACGCTCGCGGTGCTGACCGGGGCGCTCGGTGCGATCGGCAACCCGGCGGGGCGGTCACTCGTGCCCGAGCTCGTGCCCGCAGAGCTGCTGACCGGTGCGATCGCGATGCGCTCGATCGCCGGTCAGATCACGATGATCAGCGGACCGGCCGTCGGCGGGCTGCTCTTCGCGCTCCGTCCGGAAGCGGTCTACAGCGTCGCGATCGTCCTGCTCGTCGCGTCGTCCGTAATGCTGTTCGAGATCAAGCGTCCCGAGATCGTGGAGCGCGTCGAGCCGGCGCCGCCGGGACTCGACAGCCTGCTCGGCGGCATTCGCTTCATCCGCTCGAGCCCGATGCTGCTTGGGGCGATCACGCTCGACCTCTTCGCCGTGCTCTTCGGCGGCGCAGTCGCACTACTGCCGCTCTTCGCGCAATCGATCTTGCACACGGGCCCGTTCGGCCTCGGCGTGCTGCGGAGCGCGGTCGCGGCCGGCGCCCTGATCGCGGGCATCCGGCTCGCCCGCAAGCCGCTCGGCGGGAACGCGGGCCGGACGCTCCTCGTTGTCGTGGGCACCTTCGGTGCGAGCATGGTCGTGTTCGGGCTCTCGCGGTGGTTCTGGCTTTCGGCGCTCGCGCTGGCCGTGAGCGGGTTCGTCGACATGATCTCGATGAACATCCGAGCGACCGCCGTCGCGCTCGCGACGCCGAACGAGCTCCGCGGACGGGTCAACGCTGTCGAAGGCGTGTTCATCGGCGCCTCGAACGAGCTCGGCGCCTTCGAGTCGGGCGCCGCCGCCGCGCTGCTCGGCGCAGTTCCCGCCGTCGTCGCCGGCGGCGCGCTGACGATCGCCCTCGCCCTGATCTGGCCGAAGCTCTTCCCCGACCTGTCGCGGATCGATCGGCTCGAGGATCTGAAGCCTCCCTTGCTAGCCGCCGGTGCGGGAGAAGTGCTGGTAGTCGGGGGTGCCGGCCCAGCGGCCGCCCCACGACCAGCCGACTGAGGCGAACGCGCGCACGAGCGCACCGCCCGCGACTGCCATCCCCTTGCGGTAACGAGAGCGATCGAGGTACGCGCGACCGGCCGCGGGGCGTATGTCGTTCCCCTGGACGTAGGGGTTCTCGATCGTGTTGACATCGATCGCCTCGCCGTAGGCGTGCGCCGACCAGCGCTTCGGACCGGGCACCGAGGCGTACCGGCAGT
>JBKJQL010000032.1:0-2575 GCA_046594035.1 Gaiellaceae bacterium | reverse complement strand
CGACGTGTTGAACCGCACGATCGTGCCACTCTCGTCAACGGTGATGAGACCGTCGGTCACTGCTTCAGCGACGAGGTTGAGCCGCACGTTGCTCTCACGAGCGTCCTCGAGCGCGACCTCGAGCTCACGAGCCTCCAGGTGCTCTCGCTCGGATGCCTCTACACGCTCGGTTACATCGCGCGCAAACGACACGAGCGTCCCCGCGTCCCCGTCGACGCGTGAGGTCCATTCGAGCCACCTGTAGTCGCCGGCCTTCGTGCGATGACGGTTGACAACGTTCACGACGTCCCGACCCGTTGCAACCTGTTCTGCCAGATCTCTCAGCGTTCGCAAGCGATCCTCCGGATGAACGAAGTCGACGAAAGGTCGTCCCTTCAACTCGTCCGCAGAAAAGCCGAGCAAGGTCGTGAACGCAGGATTGACGGCGAGGTACCACCCGTCTGCGCTCGCGGTCGCGATCAGATCGAGCGAGAGCTCGTCCCGCCTGCCCGCTGCCGCGATCATCCTTCGCCGCTCGTCAGCGAACGCCCCGACGACGACACCGAGAAACGCCAAAGCGAACACCCGCACACTGACACCCGCCGGATCAAGGCCGGAACCCCACCACATCAGGGCGGAGCTCGCACCCACCATAAGGAGGCCGCCCCTGAGGCCGAAAGCGATCCCACACAAAGCCACTGGCAGCAGGAAAAACAGAGCCGGCACGTGCGCCGCCTCCACCTCACCCTCGATCACGAACCCCACGTAGAGAGCCGCGAGCAACGAAGACACGAGAAGTGCCCCCCTCGACCCGGTCTCGAGCAACCAACGCCAGGACAGTGACACAGTGCCGGAACTTCGTCGCATCCGTCACTTATCGGCATCTGGTCACAATTGATGAGTGCGCCAACTCCCCTCCCGTCACACTCGACCCGTCTATGCGCGATCCGTGGGGAAGGTCAGCGGGAGACCAGAAGTGTGCTTCGCGCTCACCCGGGTCAAACGCTACAAGGGCCTGGTTTGCACACCTCGCGGCGACCCGGATCCGACCGCAATTGCGTCGGTCGCGCCACTTGTTGCCGAGCGTTCTTCCGGCCCTCCGCGTCTCGCTACGAGGCAAGGAGTTCGGGCAGCGTGCGTTCCCGAACGACACGAGCGAAGGCAGCGACGGCCTCGGGGTCGAACTGAGTGCCTGCGTTTTGGTGGAGCTCGGCGAGTGCTTCGGCGACCGTCATCCCGTCACGGTAGGGACGCTCACCGACCATCGCCATGAACGCGTCGCAGACAGCGATGATCCGCGCCGAGAGTGGAATCATCGTCCCCACGATCCCGTCCGGGTAGCCGGCTCCGTCGAACCGCTCGTGGCTCGCACGAACGATCGTCGCTGTGCCGCGTAGACAGGGCGCGACCGCGATGATCCGCTCACCGATCACGCATTGCTGTCGCATGAACTCCCACTCATCGGTTTCAAGCGGCCCTGCCTTCTGCAGGATGGCGTCAGGGATCGCCATCTTGCCGAGATCATGCAGCTGCGCAGCCTGACGGAGCTCATCGATGTCCACTGCGCCCATCCCCAGTCGGATCCCGACAAGCGAAGCGAGATCGGCAACGTCCCGCAGATGGATCCCGAGCTTCGGACTACGCTCCGAAAGGGCGCTCGTGAGAACGTCAGCGATCTGGCGTGATGTCGAACGACGGCCGCCCTGCTTTCGCTCATAGAGACGCCGATCGGCGAGCGAGAGCGCCGCATCAGGCGTCCGAGCCTCCCCGGGAATCGCCGCTTCACCCCACGCAGCGGTCACCACAAACCCCTCACCCTTCTCACTCAACGCTGCCCCGATCGCTTCCCTGATCGAGTCGTCAAGCGCACCCGGAAGGAGAAGGCAAAACTCGTCACCGCCAAGCCGATACGCGCAACCCAACCCCGCCATGAGGAGGTCCAGCCGCCGCGACAGCCGGACAAGAAGCGCGTCGCCGGCCGGATGACCAAAACTGTCGTTGTACAGCTTGAACCCGTCGAGATCGCACAATACAAGCGTGTGGTCACCGTCCTCCAGATCGGTCACAGCGCCGAGATCAAGGAGAAGCTTCCGCCGGTTCGCGAGACCCGTCAGCGCATCATGCATGGCCTGGTGCGCATTCACCTCCATCTGCTCCCTCACCTCCGCCTGCGACACGAGAAGCGCCTGCTCCGCCTCGACCCGAGCAGTAATGTCGGAAACGATCCCGTCGACGAACAACCGCCCCTCGACACGACTCGGTCGCGTCCGAGCACAAACCCAACGCGTCACACCGTCATAACCGAGCAGCCGATACACCACCTCGCTCGGCTCGCCCTCCCGAAGCCGCTCCCGATGCGCAAGATGAAGCGGCCAGTCCTCCCGAACGATCCGCTGCTCCCACTCCGTCGCAACATCAGCGCCCAACGGGATCGTGCCACCCATCAGCCGCTCCCGATTCGCACCCGAGTAGACCGACCTCCGCGACCCATCGGGCAAGTGCTCGTTCGTGTACAGATAGTCGTCGATCGAGCCCGTGATCCGCAGCAGCGCAGCCGCTCGATCAGCATCTTCGCTGGACTTCCCGAGCCGACGCC